>JACQOP010000073.1 GCA_016202485.1 Chloroflexota bacterium
ACCTCTGGGACAGGACACTAGAATCTACCGCCCCCTATGGCCGGCAGAAAGTGCACCTCACTCTCCTCCCCCACCCGCTCCTGCAGCCCTAGGGGCGTCACCTCACCGTCCACCGCCACGGAAATGCCTCGGCGGATGCGCACGCCTTCCACCAGCCGCTCCCTGATGCCGGGGTACACCCGTTCCAGGTCTTCCACCACCTCGGCAACGTTGCGCCCCGACGCCTTCACCCGGGCCTGTCCACCCGTCAGCCCTCGCATCTGGGGTGGGATGTAGACCAGCGCCACCCTTAGCTTCTCCCGGCGATGGCCTTCTTCACCACCTCCGGGTTCATAGGCAGCCGGTCCAGACGCACGCCCGCCGCCCGGTAGATGGCACTCGCCAGCGCCCCCGCAGGCGGCACGATGGACACCTCGCCGACGCCCCGCACGCCAAAGGGGTGAGTGGGGTTGGGGACTTCCACGATGACGGTGTCTATCATGGGCAGGTCCAGGGCCGTCAGCACCCGGTAGTCCAGGAAGGTGGCGTTCATCATGGCCCCTGCTGCATTGTAGGCGTGTTCCTCGCTCAGCGCCCAACTGATGCCCTGGACTGTCCCGCCCTGCATCTGGCCCTCCACATAGGTGGGATGAATGGCCCGCCCGGCGTCCTGGGCCACGGTGCAGCGCAAAATGGTGACCTTCCCAGTCTCCGGGTCCACCTCCACGTCCACAATGCACCCGGCAAAGGCGCCTCCGGGCCCCCGCGCTCGTACAGTCGCGTTCCCCACGATGGGTGCGCCCGTCTCCAGCAGCTTCTCCGCCATCTCCGCAAAGGAAAGACTCAGCTTTGGATCGTGCGTGCACCGGAAGACACCTCTCTCCAGGACGACCTTTTCGGGGGGGACGTTCCACAGGTCCGCCCCTCGTGCAATCATCTGGCGCTTCACGTCCTGGGCTGCCTCGTGGGCTGCCATCCCTGTCTTGAAGGTTACGCTGCTGCCCCCGGTGCCGCTGGTGTAGCCGCCGGCATCCGTATCCACCACCATTGGCCGCACGGCCTCCGCCGGGATGCCCAGGACCTCCGCCGCCTGCATCGCCACCGATGTCCTGGTCCCGCCAATGTCCGGCGACCCTTCGCTCAGGTATACCGTCCCGTCAGCGTTGACCCGGATGGTGCAGCTTGAGGGGCCGCCGCCGTTCATCCAGTAGCCGGCGGCAACGCCGCGCCCGCGGTTTGGACCCGTCAGGGGCGTCCGGTAGTGGGGGTGCGCTTTAAGGGCCTCCAACACCTCCTGGCAGCCGATGCGCGGGTACGCGATCCCGTCGGCGCGGCGAGTGCCCCGCTTGGCAGCATTGCGCAAGCGGAAGTCCAGGGGGTCAAGGCCCAGGCGTTCCGCCAGCTCGTCCACCACCGACTCTGCAGCAAAGCTCGCGTTGGTGGCCCCCGGCGCGCGGTAGGCTGCCGCCTTGGGCTTGTTCACCACCACGTCTAGGGCGTCTATGAGCAGGTTGGGCACGTTGTAGGGTGCAAAGATGCACAGCGCTCCGGCTCCCACCGGCGATCCAGGATAGGCCCCAGCCTCATAGGCCATGTATGCCTGCGCCGCTGTGATCTTGCCTTCGCGGGTCGCTCCCATTTTGACCCTGATGTAGGAACCGGAGGTTGGGCCGGTGCTCTCAAACTCCTCGGTGCGGCTCATGATGATGCGCACCGGCCTGCCGCACTTGCGCGACAGCAGGGCTGCAACCGGTTCGCCGTAGGGTTCAAACTTGCCGCCGAACCCCCCGCCAATCTCCATTGGGACCAGCCGCACGTCGGACACGGGCAGGCCCAGGACGGCGGCAGTGGCGTCCCGCACCTCAAAGGGCCCCTGGGTGCTGCACCACACCGTCACCTTGCCGTCCTGGTTCCAGAAAACCGTGGCATTGTGCGGCTCAATGTATCCCTGGTGGACCGCCTGGGTATGGAACTCCCGCTCCACCACAACGTCCGCCGATGCAAACCCGCGCTTCTCGTCCCCCAGGGAATGCTGCGTATGGCTGGCCACATTGCTGGGTGCGTCAGACATTTTGCCGAACGCGTCGGTGTGCATATCCTCATGGAGCAGCGGCGCGCCCGCCTTCATCCCTTCCAGGGCGCTTATGACAGGCGGCAGGACCTCATACTCCACCCGGATAAGCCCCAGCGCCTCTTCAGCAATCATATCGTCAACAGCCACAACCCCTGCAACAGGGTGTCCCTTGTACAGCACCTTGTCACTGGCCAGAACGTTGTCCCGCAGCGCCTTCAGCGTGAAATTGGCCTCGCCCATGTCCAGGGTCTGGTCTGCTTCCAGGGACGGAAAGTCCCTGGAAGTCACCACGGCCCGCACACCGGTCAGCGCCTCAGCCCGGCTGGTGTCTATGAAAAGGATACGTGCGTGGGCATGGGGGCTGCGCAAGATACGCCCCGGCAGGACGCCAGAGGGGTAGATGTCTGCCCCATATTGGGCGCGGCCCGTCACTTTGTCCACTGCGTCATGCCGCAGCGGTCGCGTGCCGATAATCTGGTACTGCCCCTCGGCAGGAGCACTTGCTCTTCGCGATGTCCTCATAGCCATGTCTCACCTCCACCGAATTACTGGCTCAGGATACTAGGAAAAGGGGAACCTGTCTTTATCCTTTCGCTCCTTCATCATGCTGTTCGCTACAATGACCACGAGGATCAAGAAAATCGCCGGCAGCGCAAACACTATGGCCAGGCCCGACACCCGGATAATAATGCGGTATGTCAGCAGGATGAGCACCAACGGCAGCCCGCAGAGGAGCGCCACGGCCCCTAGCTCCCCTGGCCCAAAGGGGGACCGCCGCCATACCCGCTTGAGGACAACCAGCACCGCCGCCATCTGCGGAAACCCTAGAGCGCCAAGCACCACTGCCAGTCCAAGACGCCATATAAGGGCATAATCCCGCTGGAACAGCGCAACGTACAGAAAAAAGGCCGTCATGGCTATGAGGATTACACCAACCACAAAGACAGAGGACGCAAGCATCCATCGTTCGTAGTTGCGCACAGTACACCTCTTGTCCCTCAGCAAACCCTATCTTTTTGCAACAGGCTCCCTACTTCAGTAGCCGCCTCCGTGCATTGTACACCACCCCTTAACCGTCCCTTAACAGAAATATGCTACAGTACGCCAAGCCCATTACGGAGGAGATGAGTTGCGCCTCGTACAACAATGCATCGCTGAGACAGTGGGTACCTTCTTCCTTGTCCTCTTCGGCACTGGGGCCGTGGCCGCCGCCGTCCTCACCGGCGCCCAGGTCGGCCTATGGCAGGTGGCCGTCGTCTGGGGCCTGGGTATCACCTTCGCCATCTACGCCACCGCTGCTGTCTCCGGCGCCCACCTGAACCCCGCAGTCAGCCTCGCCTTCGCCCTCCTGCGCCCCAAAGACTTCCCTGCCCGGAAGCTCCTGCCCTTCTGGGGGGCCCAGCTCCTGGGCGGTGTTCTGGCCGGCCTTACCATTTTTAGCGTTTTTAATAGCTTATTGGCCAGCTTTGAGCAGCAGCGGGGCATCGTCCGCGGTGAGCCCGGCAGTGAGTTCTCCGCCATGGTCTTCGGCGAGTACTTTCCCAACCCGGCCATCTTCGGCGCCGGCGAGGCCGCCCGCGCCCTCATCTCCCCGGCAGGCGCCGCCGCCGTTGAGGGGCTGGGGACAGCCATCCTGGTCTTCATGATTTTTGCCCTGGTGGACCGCCGCAACACCGCCCTGCCTGCCAAGTACCTGGCCCCACCCCTCATCGGCTTCACCGTCGCCGTCCTCATCAGCCTCTTTGCCCCCCTCACCCAGGCTGGCTGGAACCCGGCCCGCGACTTCGGCCCCCGCATCGTTGCCTTCTTCGCCGGCTGGGGCGAGGTCGCCATCCCCGGCCCCCGTTGGGGCTTCTGGGCCTACATCGCCGGCCCCTTGGTGGGCGGCCCCATAGGCGCCGCCCTCTATGATCTCCTCATTCGCCGCGCCCTGCCGCAAGAAGCCCCTTCCCCCTTAACGGGGAAAGGTCAGGGCCCGTCCTGAGAGAAGCAAAGGAATAGGGGTGACTCATGTCAGACATCCTTTTTGTCTGCGTCCACAACGCCGGCCGCAGCCAGATGGCCAAGGCCCTCTTCAACCGTGAGGCCCAGCGCCGCGGTCTGCCCTACCGCGCCGGCTCCGCCGGCACAGAGCCTTCCCACGGCGTCCACGCCGTCGTCGCCCTGGCCATGCTGGAGTTGGGCCTGGATATCTCCCGGGAGCAGCCAAAGCTCATCACCAACGACATGGTACAGGCAGCCCGCAAGGTCATCACCATGGGCTGCCAGGTAGACGCCGATAAATGCCCTGCCGTCTTCATCAAGGGCGTCATAGACTGGGGCCTGCCCGACCCCAAAGACCTCCCCCTATCCGAGGTCCGCGCCATCCGCAACACCATCCAGCGACGCGTAGAAGAACTCCTGGCAGACCTTGCCAAATCCCTTCTCTAGCCCTAGCCTGTAGGGGCAGGGTTTCCACGCCCCTACCATTTCATAGGCAGGTCCTCCTTGGAACAGCAGCCCCAAACCGAAGACCGCCTCGGCGCCATCAACCGCATCGCCTGGCGCGGCAACCCCGCCGAGGCCATCCCTCTCTATGACCACGCCATCGCCCAGGACCCGGCAAACGCCCACGCCTACGCCTTCCGCGGCCTCGCCTACCGACGCCTCGGAAACTACCCCCAAGCCCTGTCCGACCTCAACCACGCCCTCCAGCTTGAGCCCGCCTTCGCCATGGGCCACGTCATCCGCGGCTCCACCCACCGCGAGCTGGGCCAGTTGGACCAGGCCCTCCAGGACTACACCGAGGCCATCCACCTGGACCCCGAATACTCCGCCGCCTACGCCAACCGCGCCATGGTGCTGGAAGACCTCGGCGACCTGGAAGCGGCCATCGCCGGCTACTCCCAGGCTATCGCCCTCAACCCCCGCTACGCCGCCGCCTACAACAACCGCGGCCTGGCTTCGGCGAAGCTCAGTCGCTACGAAGCGGCCATCGCCGACTACTCCCGGGCCATAGCCCTGGAAGGCGACGACCCCTCGGCCTACTACAACCGCGGCCTGGCCTACGCCGCCCTGGACCACTACAACGACGCCATTGACGACTATGACGCCGCCCTGGCCCTGGACAGCCACGATGCCGGCCTCTACGTCAACCGCGGCGCCGCCTATGACGCCCTCGGCGATACCTGGCAGGCAATCCAGGACTATTCCCAGGCCATTGCGCTGGACCCCGAGCTAGCCCAGGCTTATTACAACCGGGGCCTCTGTTACAGCGAGCTACGCGAATTCCCCCAGGCCCTCCAGGACCTCAACACCGCCATCCGTCTTGACCCCACCGACCCTGACCTCTACCGTGCCCGCGGCGAGGCCCACGCAGCCCTAGGCGATATGGGCCGCGCACTCGTGGACTACCAGAAGGCAGAGGGCCTTGGATAGCCCCTTAACTAGCCAATGACAAACCGTTTCGTCTGGCATACAATTGCTTCACATACGGTCTACTTCATGCCCTAGCCACCCATTGGTGTTGCTGGCGATACACAGGCAAGCTCCCTATGGCAATTCAGCTTCAAAGACGCACCTTCACCGTAGATGAATACCACCAGATGATTGAGGCCGGCATCCTCCGAGATGACGAGCGTGTGGAGCTGCTGAACGGAGAGATTGTAGCTATGGCCCCTATTGAAAGCCGTCACTTTGCGGCTGTCAGTCGCCTGGAAAGAATACTCCAACGGCTCCTTGCAGACCGCGCCCTGATAAGCGCGGGAAGTGCAGTCACACTAAGACCGGACTCTGAACCCCAGCCTGATATTGGCGTTTACCACCTGAGAAATGATTTCTATGAGTCCGCCCTGCCAGAGCCCCAGGGCACCTATCTGATCATAGAAATGTCCGACACGTTCCTTGTCATTGACCGCAACCTGAAAATTCCCCGTTATGCCCGCGCCGGAATCCCGGAAGTGTGGCTCGTTGACCTCCAAGCCCGCCATGTGGAAATCTACCGCTCGCCATCGCCCGAAGGCTACCAGGACGTGCGCGTCGCCAGCCCCGGCGACCGCATCTCTCCTGCCGCTTTCCCGGACGTTGCTGTGCCGGTGGATGGCATCTTCTCCTAGCAACTCGCCATCCCATCTGCTGCCTCCCTCTCCCCCATTCCCTTCCACCTTCCACTCCGTTATGATATGCCCGCCAAGCGGACATTATCCAAAAGGAGTGCGCCCCCATGAACGTCAACGAGACTATCGCCAAAATCCTCAAGCAGGAAGGTGTGGAGTGGGCCTCCTGCTTCCCCTCTAACGCCCTCATTGAGGCCGTCGCAAAGGAGGGCATCCGCGTCATCTCCTTCCGCCACGAGCGCGGCGCCGGCATGGCCGCCGATGGTTACTCCCGTATGTCCAATCGCCAGAAGTTCGGCGTCATGATCATGCAGAACCAGGCTGGCTCCGAAAACTCCATGGGCGCCATCGCCCAGGCTTTCGCCGATAACGTCCCTGTCCTTATCATGCCCGGCGCCCCCTCTTTAGACCACATCAGCATCCGCCCAGATTTCTGGCCCGCACGCTCCTACGAGCGCA
>JACQOP010000083.1 GCA_016202485.1 Chloroflexota bacterium
GAAGTTGCTGTCAGGGCTGTGCACACGGACACCGTGGTCGCGCATGGCCTGGAGGGTGCTGCGGGCGATGAGGGTGACATCCTCGCCTGCCAGGGAGAGCTTGGCCCCCAGGAAGGCGCCGATGGCGCCTGCTCCGTAGATGGCGAATTTCATGGCAGGCTCTCCCTCTGGAGTAGACTAGGGCATAGTCCGGGACATGTGGAGAGACAGTACTTGCGCCGCTGCTGCCGCCGTCTGCTGCAACAGTTCTTGGTCCTGAGAGGTATAGGCCCTTGCCTTGTAGCGCGGCCCCAAGGAGAGCTGTCCTACCTGGGTTCCGCCAAATTCTATGGGGACATTGATTACAGGTGAGCCGCTCCACGCCCCTGTAGTCTGAGCGAGGACAAGGGAACCACCCTCCTGCAGGAAAACAGCGCCGCTCTGGGCCTGGAAAGCGGCAACCGCCTCATCCAGGAACCTCCGGGTCACATAGCCGACGTCACCAAACTGGGCAAAGGAACCTACCTGGGAGTGGAAATTGTGCAGCCCCCTGGTAGGGTTAGGGGCCTCCTTGAAATACCTGTCGGCCAGGGCCTGGAGCCGCAGCCGCAAAGGCCAAAACATTGACGCGAGGACCAGGGTGCTCAAAAGGATGGACACGTCCGATTCCTCGCCGGTGAACTGGACGAACAGGGCCTGAAACATGCGGATGCTTCCTGCATAGACGCCCATCAGAATCCCAGAGAGGGGGGCATACACAAGAGTCCTGTTGACAACCACCTCTATGTCCCAGAGCTTGTGACGCAGCATTGCTATAGCCATGTAGAGGGGCATCTGTAGACCAGCAAGGGCGCCAACGAGAAGCATAGACAAGAGGAAGTAGATTCTTGCCGGACTGGGGCGCTCCGGTGGGAAGAAGATGGCTGACGAATACCAGAGGACCATGCCAGCAACGACCCAGGTGAAGCCGAGGATGACCCACTTCGTCTGTTGCCGCTGCACCAGGGTTGAAACACGACGGAAACGGTAGACCTGAGCGTACACACCGCTACAGGCGACTGCAAGTATGAATACAAGGTTGATAACGGTTGACAACGCTCCTAGGATGGGCAGGAAAGACGAGAGGAGGAGCACTGCCGAGGCAATAGCAGCAAATCGCGTCCATCCTGGCACAAAGCGCCCGTCTGGAAACAGGTACATGACCAGCGCCACCGACACCAGACCGGCCAAGAGGAGGATGTTGAGGAGAAGCGACCAGCTCCACGGGCCTCCGCTGAACACTTCAAAGGCATAGCTAAGAACCACGGCGCCCAGGAACACCAGGGCAAAAGAAACCAGGAGCGCCATCCAGTCATCCCCTCGTCGCCAGAAAATCAAACCTGCGATGGCAAAATACGCTATGTCCAGCACAAGGAAAGCTGACGACGCAGCCTTGGCGGTAACCGCCGTGGGCAACCCGAGCTCTTCCAGTACCCGTGCGTCTTCCAGCGTGAAGACAGTGGGGTCCGACACCTCCGTGGCGGGTTGAAGGGGCTCGGACAGAAAACGGGTATAGCTCACAGACCAGACGACGAGGGCAACGACAACAAAGACCAGCCACGACCCTTTTGCCAACCATAGGACAGGGCCGGAAAGACGGTTACCTGCGTAGCGCTGTGTCATAGATAGAGAAAGGCCGTGGATTTGAGGCTGCGTACTGGAAGGCTCCATTAGCGATATTACTGAGTCACTCTCCTACTGTAAAGCAATAGCACCACATCGGCGAGAGTACAACAGCCTTTTGGTTATCGTTCGCCCAGGGCGTGCTGGAAGGCGGCGCGCAGGCGGAGGCCGGCCTCGGCCAGCTCCTCCAGGGAGGCGGTGCTGAAGGCCAGGCGCAGGTGCGTGGTATCGTCACGCTCGCGGCCCAGGAAAAAGTTGTCCCCCGGGGGGAAGGCAAGGCCTTGCCTTCCGGCGGCGGCGCGCACCTCCTGTGCGGTAGGCCCCAGGCACTCCAGCCACAGGAAGAAGCCGCCGCCGGGCCTGCGGAAGCGGACGTACTCTGCGCAGTGCTCCTCCAGGGAGCGGGCCAGGGCCTCGCACTTGCGGGCGTAGATGGGCCTTACCTGGTCCACGTGGGCGTCCAGCCTGCCGGAGCCGGCGTATTCCGCCAATGCCCGCAGCAGCAGGGGGCTGACGCCCATATCGTAACGCACCAGGGAGACGGCCTCAATGAAGTCGGCGCGCCCCTGGACCCAGCCGACGCGGAGGCCCGGGGCGATGACCTTGCTGAAGCTGCCCACTTTGAGGACGCCGTGGCCCCCGCTGAGGGCGTACAGGGAAGGGGGAGGCGGCTGGTCAAAGTACAATTCGGTGTAAGCGGTGTCCTCTACAATGAGCACCTGATGCTTGGCGCACAGCTCCAGGAGGTCATAGCGGCGTTTGAGAGTGAGGGTGGCCCCCGTGGGGTTCTGGAAGTCTGGCACGGTGTACAGGAGCTTCACCCGTACTCCCTGGCGCTGGGCCTGGGAGATGGCCTGGGCCACGGCGTCTACCGACAAGCCCTCGTCGTCCAGCGGCACCGGGGTGATGGCGGCCTGGTGGCCCCGGAAGGTGCGTGCGGAGCCGGAGAAGGTGGGGCCTTCAATGATGGCGACTTCGCCGGGCTCCAGGAAGGCCTTGCAGATGGCGTCTATGCTGCCTGCGCCGCCATTGCAGACCAGGAAGTTTTCCGGGGCCAGGGGTGTATGGTCCAGGCGGGACTGGCGCTGGGCAAGGGCCTCACGCAGGCCGGCGAACCCCATGACGCCGCCGTAGCCCAGGGCGCCGCCGACGTCGGTGGCGAGAACATGGTCCAGGGCATCGCGTAGTTCCTGAACGGGCATGACGTCTGTGCCGGGGACGCCGGCGCTGAGGACGATGGGGCGCTCCACGCCCGGGGGTGTGCCCCAGATGGTACCGGCGTCGGTGGAGTTGCCTGCGCCCACGCCCAGGGCGGCGCGGGTGAGGAGGGAGCGCACCTGCAATTCCTGCCACTGGGCAGCGGAGCCGGCGGCCTTTGCCATAGGGGCCTCCTGGGGTGTCCTTGTTAGAGCATATGATAGCACGGAGACGGCTGGTGGCACTTGCCTATGGTACAATTCCGCCACAGCCAGGCCTTTCAGATATGACAAACTCTTTATCTTGGTGGGATGCTTTCTGAACTGCAGAGGGCACAGAAAGGAACAGGAAGGGAAAGGAGTATGGCGCGTCTGGATTTGAAATTGGAGGTGAAGGCGCCGGTGAGTATGCTGTTCCGCGCGGTCACGGACCCGGAGACGGTGCAGCACTGGATGCCGGACCTCCTGGACTGGCAGGTGGTAGAAGGAGAGCCGCCTGAGATTGGGAGCAGCTTCCAGGAGACCAGGCGCATGGGCAAGCGGTCTGCCACGGAGGTCTTTGAGGTGACGGCCTATCTGCGGGACAAGGAGTACGCGGTGCGCGGCTATGCCCAGGGGGTGGACACCCATACCAGCTACGCCTTCCAACCCGCAGGCGGCGGAGCGTCCCAGGTGGATATTGTGCTGTTCTACCGGTGGCAGGGGCTATGGGGGCTGGTGGGGCCGCTGATGAAGCCGATGCTGCGACGGTACCTGCAAAAAGACCTGGAGGCGCTGAAGGGGTATGTGGAGGGACAGAGGAGGTGAGGGGGGATTGCCTTAAAGCAGGCGGCGTTGCTCCTACCCACCCGTAACGCTGAGGTTGTCACCTCCAAGCAGCCCCCGTGGAGAGGGGCGAACCCTCTTTAAGCCCCCCTTTTTCGGCAGCCGGCTAGGGCTTGAGGAGGACTTTCATGACGCCTGGCTCGCGGCTGGCGAAGATGCGGTAGCCCTCCGGGGCCTGGTCCAGGGGCAGGACGTGGGTGATGATGCGTTCGGGGTGGATGCGGCCCGTCTGGAGGAGGGGGATGAGCTGCTCAATGTAGCGCCGTGCCGGGCACCTGCCCACTTTGTAGGTGAGGTCCAGGGTGTAGGCCTTACGCAAGGGGTAGGTGTAGGTGTCCACCGTGGGCACACCCACCATAGAAATAGTCCCCGCCGGGCGCACCACCTCAAAGGCGGTGTCCAGGCCCCGGCCCTCGGTACCCACCGCCTCCAGCACCACGTCGGCGCCGCGGCCTTCGGTGAGGGCCAGCACCCGCTCCCGCAGGGATGGCTCCGCTGCGTTCAGGGGGACGGCGCCCCACAGGTACCTGGCCGTGTCCAAGCGGTAGGGCACGGTGTCAATGGCGATGACCAGGGCGGGGCCGAAGAGATGGGCGGCCATCTGGGCCATCATGCCCACAGGGCCACAGCCGACGACGGCCACATAATCGCCGGGCCTGATGCTCCCCTGCTCGGCGCAGAAGTAGCCGGTGCAGAGGATGTCGGAGAGGAGCACCGCCGTTTCATCGGGCAACTCCGGCGGCAGGTGGACGGCGTTGGCGTCGGCCATGGGGACGCGGACGTACTGGGCCTGGCCGCCGGGGAGGCTGCCCAGGCCGAAGCGCTGGTAGTGGGGGCACTGGGGGTGCCATCCCCGCTTGCAGTAGAAGCAGGCCCCACAGCCGAGGCCGAAGGGCAGCACCACGCGGTCACCCGGCTTCAGCCGCTCCACCCTGGGGCCAACCTCCTCCACGATGCCGATGAACTCATGGCCCATGACTTGCCCCTGGCCGGCCCGGTCTTCGTTATAGGCGTGGAGGTCGGACCCGCAGATGGCGCTCATGGTGACGCGCAGGAGGACGTCAGCCGGGTCCTGAATGGTGGGCATGGGGTGGTCTTCCAGGGCCATGTGCTCTTTGCCCTTGTAGACGATGCACTTCATGACGCGCCTCGCTGTAAGGATACAGACATGGGAACTGGCGACTATTGTAGCAGCCCGCGTTGTTGTTGACACGTTCAGAAGGGGAAGTGTACCATTACAAGCTAGCAGAATATGACCATATGCCTGCTCTTATCAGGAGTGGCGGAGGGACCGGCCCCATGAAGCCCGGCAACCGGTCCACGAGAGAGACCTCTGGTGGACACGGTGCCAATTCCGTCAAGCTCCCTGAGCTTGAGAGATGAGAGTGGAGAGGTTGGAAGCTTCTCGCTCTTGTGCTTGTGGGAAGCTTTTTTTGTGTCCCCCACAACCGGGGGCGTCTCCGCCCCTGACCCCTGCGGAAACCTAAACATTGACCCAGCCTCCAGAAGGGGCTGGTGCCAGGACCCCAGAGCCAAGGAGAAAAATAAAGGATAGAGGTCACGATGCCGGAGATAGTACCCCTGGAATGGACAGGGGACAGCTTACGTATCCTGGACCAGACCAAACTGCCACAAGAACAGGCCGTTATCGTTGCCCGGAGCCCGAACCAGGTGGTGGAGGCCATCAAGGGGATGCAGGTGCGGGGCGCGCCGGCCCTTGGGGTGGCCGGCGCCTATGCCATGGCCCTGGCAGTCAAGGCGGTGGACACGTTGGACGTGCCCAAGATGCAGAGCTACCTGAAGGAGATGGCGAAGCAGGTGGCGGAGGCGCGCCCTACGGCGGTCAACTTGCGGTGGGCGGTGGAGCGGGTACTGCGGTCCGCCATGGGGGCGCACTCCATGGCGGACCTGCGGACGCGGGTGGACACGGAGGCCATCACCATCCACCGGGAAGATGTTGCGGCCAACCGCCGCATGGGGGCCCTGGGGGCGGAGTTGCTGCCGGCAGAGGGGACAGTGATGACCCATTGCAATGCGGGGGCGCTGGCCACGGCGGGGTACGGCACGGCCCTGGGAGTAATCCGCGCGGCATGGGAGAAGTCCCGGAAGCTGAAGGTCATCGCTAACGAGACGCGGCCCCTTTTGCAGGGGGCGCGCCTGACCGCCTGGGAGCTGGTGCAGATGGGGATTCCCACCACTCTTGTGGTGGACTCCGCTGCCGGGAGCCTCATTGCGCGGGGTGAGGTTGACTGCGTCATCGTGGGCGCAGACCGGGTGGCTGCTAACGGGGATACGGCCAACAAGATTGGCACCTATACCCTGGCGGTGGTGGCCCACGAGAAGGGCGTGCCCTTCTATGTGGCGGCCCCCACCAGCACGGTGGATATGTCTATCACAACGGGGGCGGGCATTCCCATAGAGGAGCGCCCGCCAGAAGAGGTAACGGAATGGGGGGGACGGCGCATTGCCCCCAAGGGTGTGGGAGTGCGGAACCCGGCTTTTGATGTGACGCCGGCAAGGTATATCACCGCTATTATCACTGAGAAGGGCATTGTGCGCCCTCCTTACGAGGAGGGGCTGCGGCAGGTGATGGAGGGGGGAGGGGCCTAATTCCCTGGCCCCTTTTCTCCAAAGGAGGGATGGAAGGACCAGAGGGCTGGAGACGCAGCCTGTGCGTACCGGCAGGGGTAGTGAGAGGTCCTTGCATGGCAGACGCTTCACCCTCACCCGTACCCTCTCCCATCAAGGGAGAGGGGCACAGAGGCTGCTAGGGGGTGCCCCCTCAGGAGCCTCCGGCGAGGGCTCGACCCTCTGCACACCCATAAGGTTCTAGCTATTTTCGCAGCAAAGAGATAGAGGGGATTCATTAGGGTGACAAGCAGGCAGGAAAAAGCCAGCATTGGCATTATTGGCGGGAGCGGCCTCTACGAGATGGAGGGCCTTGTGCGGGTGCGGGAGGTGAGGCCGAAGACCCCCTACGGCCACCCCAGCGACGCCATTGTGCTGGGGGAGATAGGGGATGTCACGGTTGCCTTCCTGCCCCGGCACGGCAAGGGGCACCGCCATATGCCCACGGAGGTGCCGGCAAGGGCCAACATCTACGCCCTGAAGCTGCTGGGGGTGGAGCGCATCATCTCGGTGAATGCGGTGGGCAGCTTGAAGGAGGAGATCAACCCCCTGGACCTGGTGGTACCGGACCAGATTATAGACCGTACCCGCCAGCGGGCAAACACCTTTTTTGGCGAAGGGCTGGTGGCCCACGTGGGGTTTGCGGATCCCTTCTGCCCCGACCTAAGCGCCAGGCTGGCCGCCGCTGCCCGGGAGACGGGCGCAGCCGTCCACGAAGGCGGCACCGCGGTGGTCATGGAAGGCCCTGCCTTCTCCACGCGAGCGGAGTCCTTCCTGTACCGCTCCTGGGGCGCGGCGGTCATCGGCATGACAGTGCTGCCGGAAGCGAAGCTGGCGCGGGAGGCGGAGATATGCTACGCCAGCCTGTCCTGCGCCACAGACTACGATTGCTGGCACGAGGTCCACGAATCGGTGACGGTGGAGATGATTATCTCCAACCTGCTGAAGAACGTGGCGACGGCCAAGGATATCGTAGGGCGGCTGGCCCCCAGGCTCCGGGCGGAACGCACCTGTATCTGCGCCAGCGCACTGAAAGACGCTATCGTCACAGCGCGGGAGGCCATCCCCCCTGCTACCAGGGAACGGCTGGCCCCGCTCATCAGCAAGTATATCCCCTGATGGAGGAGACGAGGATGAGGCCACAGGAACCCTATGCCAGGATCAAGGTAGAGCAGGCGAAGGCCATGGTGGACAGCGGCCAGGCCGTCATCATTGACGTCCGCCGCGACGACGAGTGGGTGTCGGGCCACGTAAAAGGCGCCATCCACATGGTGGTTGACGACGTGCTAGCCCGGATTGACGAACTGCCCAAGGACAAGGACCTGCTGTTCATCTGCCAGGCGGGATACCGCAGCGCTCTGGCCTGCGAGATGGCGGCGGCCATGGGCGTCCCAACGACCCGCCTGTACAACGTGGAGGAAGGCACTCCAGTGTGGATAGCCAAAAACCTCCCCACCAGCTACAACAATGAGCCGTAAGAGACGGGTGGGCAGAGCGCCAAGCCTGCCCACAACAGGCCTAAGAAGGAGCAACTCATGAACAAGCGCAACCGTACGGCGGCGCTGAAGCACCGCCGCCGCGTGAAGAAGTACGAAGCGAAGGAAAAGCTCGCCGCCATAGCGGCAGGAGTCCAGGGACGGCGGGCGCGTCCTGCGGCGACCCAGCGCCCTGCAGCGGCTGCTGCAGCCAGGCCTGCGGCCACTCCGGCGCGGCCCGCCCCGGCCAGGACGGCTCCGGCCCGCGCTGCACGGGCAGCGGCAGTTCCTGTCCAGCCGGCAGCCGCGCCAGCCACAGAGCCCGAGGCGACCGCTGCTCCGGCCCGTCCCCGGCGGGCGCCGCGAGCGCCGCGCCCTGCTCAGGCGGTAGAAGGGACGCCAAGCCCGGCGGCAGAAAGCACCCCCGCGCCGACGGCAGAGGATGAGGGCACTCCCACACCTGGGGAAGGCAGCTAGATGTCCATCCTGGTGATAGGCACGGTCGCGTACGACGCTGTCAGCACTCCGGAGCACAACCAGAGGCAGTCGCTGGGCGGGTCCGCAACCTTTTTCTCGCTGGCAGCCAGCTACTTTGCGCCGGTGAGCGTGGTAGCTGTGGTGGGTGAGGACTTTCGTGGAGAGGACCTGGCGATGCTGCAGGGCCACCAGATTGATACCCGCGGGCTGGTGAGAGCACGGGGCAAGACCTTCCGCTGGGTGGCCGAGTATGGCGCTGACTTCAATGAGGCGCAGACACTGGATACCCAGCTTAACGTTTTGGCGGACTTCAATCCTATCCTGGCCCCAGAGGCCCGGACGCCCTCCTTTCTGTTCCTTGCCAACATTGATCCGGACTTGCAGCAGTCAGTCATAGGGCAGCTCCAGGCCAAGCCTCGCCTTGTTGCAGGCGACACGATGAATTTCTGGATCCAGGGCAAGTCCGAGTCGCTGAGCAAGGTGATTGGTTCTGTGGGCACGCTGCTGATCAACGAGGGGGAGCTCCGTATGCTGACCAGGGAGCCGAACCTGGTAAAGGGGGCGCGGCAGGTGCTGCAACAGGGCCCTCGTATGCTGGTGGTCAAGCGGGGAGAGTACGGGGCCATCTGCTTCACGCGGGAGGACGTGTTCGCCACACCCGCCTATCCCCTGGAGACTGTGGTAGACCCCACGGGCGCGGGGGACACCTTTGCTGGGGGCTTCATGGGCTACCTGGCGGCCACGGAAGACCTGGGCATAGAGAACGTGCGCCGGGCGATGATTGTGGGGTCGGTGATGGCCTCCTTTGCCGTGGAGAGCTTTGGGCCGGAGCGCCTGCAGGGGCTGACACCCCAGGCCATCCAGCAGCGCTACCACGAGTTCTGGCGGCTGACCTACTTTGACGGCACCGGGCAGAGGCCGCTGCCCATCAGGGGTGGATGAGGTGCAGGGGTGATGGCAAGGGGGCGCAATGCCGCGTCCCTTCGCATGGAGGCAGACGCCTGCAGAGGCTGGCCAGATTCTTCGCCGATGCGGCGCGCGACTCAGAATCTCCCATACCAATGGTCACTGGCGCCCTCAAGGATGAAGATGCAATATAGCAGATGCTCTGGTTCCCACCCACCCGCCCATAACACTGGGGGACATCCCCAGCACTCCCGGCGAGGGCACAGCCCTCTGCACACCCCGACCAGCACGCTATTATCATAGCAATGAGAGAAAAGAGAGGGCGAAGTGACAACACAACGGATTAAAGGAGACGCCAGGGACCTGTCCCTGGCCCGCCAGGGGGTGGACCGCATCCAGTGGGCGGAACGGGACATGCCGGTGCTGCGGCTCATCCGGGAGCGGTTCGCCCGGGAGAAGCCGCTGCGGGGCCTGCGCCTCTCCGCATGCCTCCACGTCACCACGGAGACGGCCAACCTGGCCATTACGCTACAGGCGGGCGGGGCCGAGGTGGTCCTGTGCGCCAGCAACCCACTGAGCACCCAGGACGACGTGACGGCAGCCCTCATTGCTGAATACGGCATTCCCACCTATGCAATCAAGGGCGAGGACAACGACACATACTACCGCCATATCCGGGCGGCGCTGGAACAGGGCCCGCACATGACCATGGACGACGGCGCGGACCTGGTGGCCATGCTCCACTCGGAGAAGCAAGACTTGCTATCCGGCGTGATTGGCGGCACGGAGGAGACGACCACGGGGGTCATCCGGCTGAAGGCCCTGGCCCAGGAAGGGCGGCTGAAGTACCCCATCATCGCGGTGAACGACGCCGACACCAAGCATATGTTTGACAACCGGTACGGCACGGGGCAGAGCACACTGGACGGCGTGACCCGCGCCACCAATCTGCTGTGGTCGGGCCGCACGTGCGTGGTGGCGGGGTACGGGTGGTGCGGGCGGGGCGTGGCCATGCGCGCAAAGGGAATGGGCGCCCACGTTGTCGTCACGGAGATAGACCCCATCCGTGCCCTGGAGGCGGTCATGGACGGCTACCAGGTGATGCCCATGCTGGAGGCCGCCAGGATGGGCGACGTATTCATCACCGCCACGGGCAACGTCCATGTGATTGACACGGCTCACTTGCAGGTGATGAAGGACGGTGCGGTGCTGGCCAACAGTGGCCACTTCAACGTGGAGATCAACATCCCTGCCCTTGAGGGCATGGCGGAGACCCATAGGAAGGTGCGGGAGTTTGTGGAGGAGTACGCCCTGGAGGACGGGCGCAAGCTGTACCTGCTGGGGGAGGGCCGGCTGATCAACCTGGCCGCCGCCGAGGGGCACCCGTCCAGCGTTATGGACATGAGCTTTGCCAACCAGGCGCTGTCGGCGGAGTACATGGCGGGGGAGGCCCGGAACCTGAAGCCGGGAGTGTACCCGGTGCCCAGGGAGTTGGACCGGGAGATAGGGAGGCTGAAGCTGATGTCCATGGGCGTGGAGTTGGACATGCTGACAGAGGAACAGAAGAAGTACCTGGAGAGCTGGGAGAGCGGGACGTAAGGAAAAAGAAAGAAGGACAGGCCAAGAAGCCCGTCCTTCCGCCTCCGATGAGAGGCACCGCTTGATACCCGATAGTCATATGCTACGGGACTTGACACCAAGTGTCAAGCCCCCGCTGACAACGGGCCAGGCAGAAACATGACCAAGAAAAGGAACGGAGATCAGGGGACTTGCACCCCATCCCCCTCATCAGGGGACCAACCGGGTATCAAGCGGTGCCGCCTCTTCGACGGTTTACTCTCCAAGGGTGAGTTCGCTTGAACTCCCTAAAGGACTCTCCACAAAAGGCATTGTAGTCCCACATGCAAACAGCGTCAATCTGCGGAACAACCCACCAATAGGAGACACACCACATGAGCCTCACCTTCAACGCCTCGCCATCCTTCCTGTGGACCTCGGAGTCTGTGACGGAAGGGCATCCGGACAAGCTGTGCGACCAGGTGTCGGACGCCATCCTGGACGCCATCCTGGCCCAGGATCCCATGGGGCGCGTGGCCTGCGAGACGGGGGTCACCACGGGACTCGTCGTTGTTATGGGTGAAATCACCACCAACTGCTATGTGGACATCCCCCAGGTGGTGCGGGAGACCATCAAGAACATCGGCTACACCAACGCACACTACGGCATTGACTACGAGACCTGCGGTGTCATCGTTTCTATCAAAGAGCAGTCCACGGACATCAAGGAGGCGGTGGACACGTCCCTGGAGGTGCGCACGGGCCAGAAGCAGGACGAGTGGGAGAAGCTGGGGGCTGGGGACCAGGGCATGATGCTGGGGTACGCCTGTAACGAGACGCCGGAGCTGATGCCCCTGCCCATCTCCCTGGCCCATGCCCTGTGCAAGCGGCTGAGCCTGGTGCGCAAGGAGGGCGTGCTGCCCTACCTGCGTCCCGACGGCAAGTCCCAGGTAACTATTGAATACGCCTATGGTGTGCCCAAGCGGATTGATACCGTGGTGGTGAGCGCCCAGCACAGCGCCGAGGTCTCCGTGGCCCAGCTCCAAAAAGACATCCGAGAGCATGTGGTGAACGCCGTCCTCCCCAAAAACATGGTGGACAGCAAGACCAAGTTCTATATCAATCCTTCCGGTAGCTTTGTCCTGGGCGGCCCCAACGCCGATACGGGACTGACGGGGCGCAAGATCCTGGTGGACACCTATGGCTCCAGCTCCCGGCACGGCGGGGGCGCCTTCTCGGGCAAGGACCCGACCAAGGTGGACCGTTCCGGCGCGTACGCCGCGCGGTACGTGGCCAAGAACATCGTGGCTGCGGGCCTGGCAGAGCGAGCCGAGGTGCAGCTTTCCTACGCCATTGGTATGGCGGAGCCTATTTCCGTGACGGTGGAGACCTTTGAGACGGGGAAGGTACCCGACGAGGTGATTGCGGGCCTGGTGAAGAAACACTTTGACCTGCGTCCCGGGGCCATCATCCACAACATGGACCTGCGCCGGCCGCTGTACCGGCAGGTGGCCTCCTACGGGCACTTTGGCCGGGAGGAGCTGAACGTGCCCTGGGAGCGCACGGACAAGGCGGCGCTCCTGCGCCGAGAGGCGGAGTTGGATGGGAGGCGGTAGGCGGTCAAGGCGCCGGTAGAAACAAGAAGGGGGCGGCCTGCGGGACGCCCCTTGTATGTTGCCGTGCTTCTGCGCCTACACAGACACTGCTATGAAAACGGCAGAATAGCCTGGGGATCACTTAGGTGTTGAGAGTTGTTGGGTGGCTACCACGACATGAGCACATCATAGGAGCAGCCCCGCACGCCACCCCCTCCATAGTGATAGTTGTGAGACCGCGCACAGAACTGGTAGTAGGAATTGTTAAGCTGCCCCAACGCAACCAGGTCAAGCTCCTTCTGGAATATCCGCTGGTTGTGAATCCCTTCACCCACCGTCGGGAAGCCGTCCTGCATTGCATGGGAACCCACCGAGTCATCGTACCAGCCGTCGGCGACAAGAACATAGTACGAGCCAGTCCACCGCCACAATTCCCATTTGTAGGAAGTTTGACCCCAGGCTGAATCACCCCAGCGTCCCGTCAGTTTTTGTAGTTCCGACGGCTTCTGCATGGCGTCTGGTTTGCCTGCGAAGCTGCTAGCGGCAAGACCTGGCAGCTAGCCCCACATGTTGACGTTTGCCGACTTGCCATAGAAGTGGCGAATACGTTCGGCATCCTTTTGCAGCGTGGGCGGAGACCAGTAGGGCGCAGGGCAATTGGGATGGTTCATCACCGTGATTTCGCGCTGGTTGCACACAGCCGGTTGCGCTGCAGTGAAGCGGTACCTGTCAGCAAGCCCATACACGTGCCCTATCTCGTGCAGGATAAACTTCTTGAATAAATCAGGGTCCCCAGAGGAGGTATCAATACAGATCTCCGACTGGACCGTGTAGTTGGCCCGTCGCCAATCATCGTACCAGATGTTAAATGGCCTGTAACTGCCAAACCCCGGACAATACGGGCCGGCGCTCTCATAGAAAATCACATGTGCGGTACTTGAGTCTGACTCCATAGTGCTCTTCCACGGCAGGCCGTCATTAATCAGGCTCCCCCACTCAGTAATCGCCACGGCGACCTTGTTCTGGAAGGACCCTGCTGGCGGGTCCACATACCACTTGAGTTCATTCCCAATCTGCCACGAATACTGGAGTTCATTCTCCACAGACCCTGAAGGTGCCGCGTCCCGAGAATCTGTTACCTGCGCATTCGGATTCTCCGCCCTGTATACATATTTCGGGAGCCTGGGATCCAAGACGTCATCACATGTGTCATCAAAGGTAGTCGGTGTAGCATCGTTGCAGTTGCCAACGAAAGCGACCGCTGCACCAGTCCAGTACACCAGAGCGGCGCCGGCGATAACCACCATGACTCCTACGGCGACAGGTAAGGAATAGAACTTCCAGGCGTGCAGAGCAGCCATCACAGCCACCTCAGTCGGTCAATTGGATGCGTCAAGGAATGCACGGTAACGAGGCCATTCGTCGGAGAATTTCTCCTGGCCCTTGGCTATGCCGGTCCCTTCATACAGGAAGTCAAATACTCCCTTGTCCCCTGGGGCTATGTCGGGGTCATAGAGGCGTGGCGTCCCCCTGCCGGCGGCATCCTCACCCGTCGCCACGGTAATGTATGACCTGCCGTTGGTGAGAATTGTAAGAGGGGGAGGGGGGCAGGTAATGATGCTGTCACATAATACTTCGCTGGCACTGAGATGAATCCAGATGTCCGGCGGGAGAGTAATGTTCTTCATACCTACTACGCCGATTTCAAACCCCTTGGTGCAGGGCCCTTTCCAACAGCTCTTTAATTCGGGGAGAGGGTAAGGGCTTGGTGTGATAGGAGGCGTGGGGAAGTAATCGGGTGGCGTCGCGCCCGGCGGGGGCGGCTGGATGGACCCCGGCGACTGGGAAGACACCATGGCCAACACTACCCCAGCCCCCAGGCTCACAACTAGCAGCAGCCCCAGGGCGATGAAGAAGGGCAGAGGGCGGAGTTTGAGGGTTTTCCACGGCTTCATGCTGCCACCTCCTCCAGGAGCCGACTAGTCCACAGGTCCAGGATGGCACAGGGGAGGGCTGTTGTAAACCCTTAATTCTTAGGGTTTTTCTGTTAAGTTGCGTCCTTATTTCTCATGAGATTGCACGTTTTCTGGCACAAAATGCTGTATAGTGTTGAACCTGGCCATGAGCTGGCCCCGCCGCTGGATCTGGAACTTCCGCAAGAGCTTGCTCACGTACTCGTTGACGGTGCTGGTGCTGAGGTGCAGCCGCTCGTCTATCATCCGGTTGGTCAGGCCCTCCAGCAGCAGGGCCAGGACCTCCTGCTCCCGTTGGGTAAGATTTGGTGTGGTGCTCTGGCGTCGGGACTCCATGACATTGCCCCCCCCCCCGTAGTAGAATAATACCATTGTCATGATACCAGCGTTCCACTTACAAGGCGCTTACAAAGCTGGGGGCAGAGAAACCGCAGGGGCAGACACACCTGTCTGCCCCTGCGGTTTCTCTGGAGTGGAGCCCCAGTCCTACTTAAGGCCAGTCAGGAACTGCTCTATCTGGGCGTTGACGAAGGGGGCGTTGTCCTCGTGGACGTAGTGGTCGGCGCGGGGGACCTCCACCCAGCGGATGTTGGGGTTGGCGCCGGCCATGGCCTGGGCAGCCCCCGCCTCGCTCAGGCGCATGGCAATGCCATAGCCGATGCCCATGCCGCCGCCGGTGACAATGGCCGCCTTGCCGGACAGGTCAAGGAGCTTGCTCAGGGGAGTATACGTCTGCTGGGTTGTCATAGCGCACCTTCCAAGCCAGAACGAGTTGCATACAGTATCACGCCGGCGGGCTGAACAGGGCCTGTACGCCTGTTAACTTGACCTGAAATATCCCTTAATAGCAAGGGGGGCCACAGCCATTTATGGCTGTGGCCCCCCTTGCTGGTTCTGGCCGTAGAGACCGCCTTACTCTTGTACCGGCAACGTCCCCCAGGTCACGTCCGATGGGTTGCCAAGGAGGTTCTTCTCCTTGATCAGTTCCCGCACCCTGGTCAACGTCTCGTTTGGCGCATTGGTCACCATCACCCAGTCCGGCGGTTCAGGGACCCAGTAGGGCGATGTGATGCGCACGACCTTCTTCTCCTTGGCGCTGAAGTAAATGCCAACCTTGCTGGGGTCCAGCGGCATAGGACTACCTCCGTGAACAGGTTCTAGGCTTCAGTCCGCTACTTTAGCAGATTCTAGACCTCCACCCAAGAGGGCCAACATCTCCCCCTTCCCTTTAGGGGGCCTTGTTCCAAAGGTCAGGAAAATGCAAAGAACCCAGAGCCTGTCCTTGGTGAGCCGTAGCTCCGACTCTGTCGCGAGTCCCGC
>JACQOP010000088.1 GCA_016202485.1 Chloroflexota bacterium
CTCGCTACAGCCGCAAAAGGCTAGACCAAGAACAGCAGTCGTTCTCCTGTAAGGACTCTAGCGTGGGCCACCCACCGCCTCCAGATGGAGGCGGTGGGCTTGTGCGCCCTCTTTTCACCGGCTTTGAACAGCCGGACGTAATGTGTGGATGGATTATCTTGTCTTTCGGGGGGGGGCTGTGCCAGTAGGACACTCCAGCGGCTTAGGGAGGGCATAGCCCCTGCACACCCTGTCCACAGTACAAGAGAGAGAGAACTGCTGCAGGATGCCTGGAAACCCAGGAGACGCCGCCCGCCTCTTCCCCATTCCCCTGCTCCCACGCTACGCTTATCCCATGAGCACCCGTCTTCATGGCGTATCCTTAGGGGCGACCACCGTGTCGCCGGGTCGTTCCAAACCCATCAATCACTCCCCCTCCCCCTACGTTCAATCAATCCCACATACAAACAATCAAACGTCATCTCGCCCTCATTACCCCTTCTGCTTTGGCAGCCTGCTTATCTTTTTTGGGGGGCGTCGCCTCTAGCCAAGGTTGAGCAGAGCGCGGGCCACGGTGTCCGCCATGCGCAGCAGGGACCCGGGGAAGATGCCCAGGAACAGGATTCCCAGGCCGGAGACGCCGAGGGCAAGGCGCAGGGGGAGGGAAGAAATGATGCCGCCACGGGTTTCCGAAGAGGACACGTAGAGGGACTTGACCACCCTCAGATAGTAATAGGCAGAAATGACGCTGTTGACCACGCCCACTAGGGCAAGCCACACCAGGTCTGCCTGGACTGCCGCATTGAAGAGGTACAGTTTTCCCATGAAGCCGGCCGTTGGCGGGATGCCGATGAGGGAGATGAAGGAGAAGGCGAGCACCGCCCCTATTACCGGCGCCTTTTTCCCCATTCCGGCGAAGGAGTCTATGTCGTCGCTGCCGGTCCTGTTGGTAATGGCGATGATGGCAAAGAACGCAGCCAGGTTGGTAGCAGCATAAGCCCCCAGATAAAAGAGGACGCCGCCGAGGCCCAGCCCCCCGCCAGCGGCGACGGCCGCCAGGCCCACCAGAATGTAGCCAGCATGGGCCACGGTGCTGTAGGCAAGGAGGCGCTTGATGTTGTTCTGGCCCATCGCAAGGAGGTTGCCGAGGGTCATGGAGACCGCGCTGAGGACCGCAAAGAGGATGCCCCAGTCCACACTGGCGCCGGCGAAGACCGTGGTGAAGACTCTGAGCAACACCGCAAACCCTGCCGCTTTGCTGGCGACCGACAGGAACGCAGTTACCGGCGTGGGCGCGCCCTCGTAGACGTCCGGCGCCCACATCTGGAAGGGGAACATGGATATTTTGAAGCCGAAGCCGGCGGCGATGAGTACGCCGCCCGCCAGCATGGCGTAGCTGCCAAAGGCCAGATCGCCGCTAGCCAAGGCCTGGGCGATGTGGCCGATTTCCTCAAGCTGGGTGGCGCCGGTGAAGGCGTACACCAGCACCATGCCGTACAGCAACAGCGCTGAGCTCAAGGCGCTGAGCACCAGGAGCTTTACCCCAGCCTCGGTAGAGCGCTCGTCGCGCAAGAAGGCGGCCAGGGCGACCGTAGGCAAGGCCGATAGCTCCAGGCTCACGTAGAGGGACACCAGTTCCGTAGCCGCTGCCAGGAGCATCATGCCCGATGCCGAGAAGAGCACCAGGGCATAGAACTCCCCCTGGTATCGCTGGAAGCGGGATACGTAATCGGTAGAGCCCATGACCACCACCGCCACAGCCGCAAGGACCAGGAACTTGAAGAAGAGGGCAAACTCGTCAACGACCAGGGTGTCAAGAATGCCGGCCATTGCGCCGCCGGCGCGTACGTCGCCCCATAGAGATACGGCGAAGGCGGCGGGCGCCAGCAGGCCCACCAACGCCAGGGCAGCCACCAGACCCTTTCGCCTAGTGACCAGGTCCAGCAGCACCACAAGCCCGGCCAGTCCTGCCAGGGAGATTTCTGGAGCCAGCAAATAGAGGTCTTGAAGGGTCATGAATTAGCCAAAGCGTTCAATGATTGGGGCGATACCGACATTGAATACGTCCATAATGAAGGCAGGGTAGATGCCTACGGCCAGGATTGCCAGGAACAGCAGGACGATGGGGACGGCCTCTGCCAGGGTTGCATCGCCCACATGCTCGTACCGGTGCAGGGAAGGGCCGAACAGCACCCGCTGCACCATCCAGAGGATATATCCTGCGGTAAGCACGATACCGAATACGGCAATAGCTGTTGGCCAGCTCCACACGAAGAAGGCGCCCAGGAACACCAGCAATTCCGCAACGAAGCCGCTGAGCCCTGGCAGACCAAGGGAGGCTAAACCTGCGAGGATAAGGAAGGCGGCCAGAAAGGGCATACGCTGGGCCAGGCCGCCCATGTCTGGGATATAGCGGGTGTGGGTCTTTTCGTATACGAAGCCCACCAGCAGGAACATGAGGCCAGTGATGGTGCCGTGAGTGAACATCTGCAAGGCTGCGCCGCTCAGGCCCACCGGGCCAAGGTTTTCTGCTCCCGCGCCTACGGTGCTGATACCGATGAGCACCAGGCCCATGTGGCTGATGCTGCTGTAGGCGATGAGCCGCTTCAGGTCGCTCTGGCGCATGGTGACAATGGCCCCGTAGATGACACTGATGAGGCCCAGGGCCACCATCAGCCAGGCGTAGTCACGGGCTGCCTCCGGGAACATGGTCACGCAGATACGGATGATGCCATACCCGCCCATCTTGATGAGCACCCCGGCCAGCATCACGCTGCCTGCCGTCGGCGCATCGGTGTGAGCGTCAGGCAGCCAAGTATGGACTGGCCAGGAGGGCAGCTTGATAGCGAAGGCCAGGAAGAAGCTGAAGAAGACCGACTGGACAGGAAGGATGAGGTTGGACCAGTCCTGCTGCTGGCCCAGGGCCACCATATCAAAGATGCCTGTGGAGAAGTACACCACCAGCAGGCCTACCAGCATGAAAGCTGAGCCGAAGAGGGTGAAGACCAGGAACTTCAGGGCAGAGTACTCCCTGCGTCCGGACCCCCAGATAGAGATCAGGAAGTACATGGGCACCAGCTCCAGCTCCCAGAAGACGAAGAACAGGACAAGGTCCAAGGAGGTGAAGACACCCATGACGGCGGTCTGGAGCACCAGCAGCCAGACGAAGTGTTCCTTGACCCGTTTCTTCACATTCCAGGAAGCCATGACAGCGCACAGGCCCAAGAGACCGGTGAGGAGCACCAGGGGGGCGCTGAGGCCGTCTATGCCCAGGTAGTACTCGGCGTTGATGGGGTCAATCCAGGGGGTGCGGGTAACGAGCTGCATGCCACCCTGGATGCGGTCATAGGAGAGAAATGCAAGGGCTGCAAGGACAAGGTCACCCAGGACGAAGGCGATGGCCAGCCCGCGCACCAATTTGGCGCGGGGGCCTGCCCTGAGCCAGCGGGGCGTTACACGGGAACGCCCCGAAGTAAGCCGCCGGCCTAGGAGCTTAACGACCGTCATGAGCAAGAGAATAGTCAGCGCCCCAAGGAGGGGCATGAAGACAATTGCCGTCAGCAAAAAGCGCTCCTCAGCATTCCCTATCTCCCAAGGACCAGGTACACGCCAGCAATAATGAGGATGCCTACGGAAATCACGATGCCGTAGACCTGGGCTTGGCCGTTCTGCAGGGGCAGCACCGCGCGCCCACTGTTGCGGCTCAACCAGCCGAGCAGGTCGGCGAAGCCGTCAATGATCTTCTGGTCAAACCAGTTCAGCCCCCTGGCAATGCCCTGGTAAAAGAGGTTCCGTACAATGACGCCTTCATAAAGGGTGTCCAGGTAGTATTTGTTGAAGAGCAGGGTGCGCAGGGGGCCAAAGGTACGTCCCACAGCCTCGGGAGAAGGGGTGCGTCGGCCATATATCAAGGTTGCCAGGGTAATGCCGGCGAGGGCTACACCCGTAGAGGCCAGGGCCAGCGTAAGGTCAAATCCCTCGGCGTGCTCCCCCAGAAACTCCACAAACCAGTGAGCAGGGACGCTTGCCAGGTCACTCAGCGGATTGGCTACGTAGCCAGCGCCCAGGGCCAGGATTGCCAGCACGATCATTGGCCCCATCATGACCATCGGCGACTCCGCTGGGTGGACGCCTCCGTGGGCATTGGTGTCTTCCACAGCAGGAACGGTGACATGCTCCTCCGAGGCTGGGGTTGCAAGCTGAGCGTGCTCGGCGTCTGCGCCTCCGCGGAACTGGCCATGGAAGGTTAAGAGCATGACCCGGAACATATAGAAGGCAGTGAGGAAGACAGCGCCCATCGCCATCCAGAAAACCAGAGGAGCTGCAGCCCCTCTACCAAGCCAGGCGGACAAGAGGACTTCGTCCTTGCTCCAGAAGCCGGCCAGGGGGAAGACGCCGGCCAAGCTCAAGGCGCCGATGAGGAAGGTAACGTAGGTCCAGGGCATGACCCTGCGCAGGCCGCCCATGTAGCGC
>JACQOP010000007.1 GCA_016202485.1 Chloroflexota bacterium
GAAGGAGAAGAAGGCCCGGGTAGAGGACGCGCTGTCTGCGACCCGTTCCGCGGTTGAGGAGGGCATTGTTCCCGGCGGCGGCGTCTCCCTGGTACGCGCCTCTGCAGCCATTGATGGCCTGAATCTGGAAGGCGACGAGGCCACAGGCGCCAAGATTGTGCGGAAGTCCATTGAGGAGCCCATCCGGCTCATTGCCTTCAACGCTGGTGCGGAAGGCTCGGTCATCCTGGACGCCATCATGAAGGGCACTGGCGACTACGGCTACGACGCCGAGAATGGGCGCTTCGGCTCCATGCTGGAGTTTGGCATCATGGATCCCACCAAGGTGACCCGCGCTGCGGTGGAGAACGCGGTCAGCGTGGCCACCATGATCCTGACCACCGAGGCGCTGGTGACGGACATTCCCAAGAAGGAAGGCGCGATGGCTGCGCCTCCTCCCATGGACTACTAGGGAGGAAGAAGACCCCCTACCCTGGCCCTATGCAAGACGGGCAGACCTGGTACAGGTCTGCCCGTCCTTTTTTGTGCGAAGAGTGGGGCCCACAGAGCCTATCATGTTGGTTTCCAGTACGAGGAAGGGGCCACACGAGCTTGGGGCCCTTTCACGATGCTGGCGCCTTTCCTCCTGGGGGAAAAGTGCCAGCTTGCAACGTAGTCAGGAGAGGGAGAGGCCCCTTTGAAGTAGGACTTTAGCAGAGGGAGTCGGGAGATATGGCGTGAAATCGGCCATTGGGATATGCTTGTTTACATTATTGCGCAGGTGCAGTTTTGCCTCCGTACACTGCTGCTATCATAAATCAGTCATAGAACCAGAATGGCACAATCTGAAACGGGGCTTCGTAGCGCCCTTAGCTCCCTAGCATATGGCGACTATCGCCGCTTTGCGGCGTCCCTACTTCTCACCTCCCTGGGCGCCCAGCTCATCCAGACCGCTGTCTTCTGGCAGGTCTACGACCTCACTGGCAGCGCTCTGCTCCTTGGCCTAAGCGGCCTGGCTCGCGCTGCCCCTCATATGGTCCTGTCCCTAGTGGGTGGTGTGATAGCGGACAGGCTGAACCGGGTGCGACTCATTCAGGCTGGACAGGCAGCCAATGCATTGCTGGTTTTTGCACTGGCCGCCCTAACGATAAGCGACGCAATCGCAGTCTGGCATCTCTACGTCATCACCTTCCTCAACAGCGCCTTCACTGCTGTGACTCAGCCAGCACGGACTGCCCTCATCCCAAGTCTGGTGCCCCAAAGGAATCTGGTCAACGCCATAGCCTTGAACGCCACTATCGGGCAGGCCGCGCAGATTGGGGGGCCTGCTCTTGCGGGGATAGCCATTGCGACCATCGGGCTGGGGGCGGCTTACACCTTCAACGGGTTATCCTACCTGGCGGCTATGATTGCAATCACAGGGGTCAAGGCTGCTGCGCCCCAGCCAGAAGCTAGTGAGAGTCCCTGGCAAAGTTTTATATACGGGCTCAGGTTTGTGCGCAACAAGCCTGTCATCATCTCGCTGCTTGTCCTAGACCTTGGCGAGACTGTGCTAGGGAGCTATCGCGCCCTGCTTCCCATCATCTCAGAGGCGCTAGGAGCAGGACCGGCGGGGTATGGCATACTCAGTGCCGCCCCTGGCGTTGGGAGCATCGTGGGCGCTGGGGTTATTCTCTCTTTGGGCGATATGAAGTATAAAGGCCTTTATACCGTATTTGGGGTCTTAGCATACTGCGGGGCGCTGACGGTGCTGGCCCTCTCCCCCTGGTTCGTTCTAAGCCTTGTGGCCTCCAGCCTGCTGGGCACCACCAACTCTATACAGATGATCCCCCGCAACACCGTTATCCTGTCAATATCTCCGGATGCCCTCCGCGGGAGAGTAGAAGCCTTCCGTAGTATGCTGGCTGGAGGCGGGCCTCCAATTGGTTACACTCTCAGCGGTGGGCTGGCTGCGGTGCTCGGCGCGCCAGTGGCCCTCGTTGTTGGCGCCGTGGCCTGTGCAGTGTTGGTGGCTGGAGTGGGAATCTTCCACGTTGAGCTGCGCAGGCCATATCTGGGTTCTACAACTCAAATCTAGTGTCCTGAGTCAGAAGTTCGCAGGCAAAATTCCATGAAGCAAACGTCTGTGTTCCCGCCCATCCGCCCGTAGCCGCGGGGGACACCCCCCAGCGGCCCCCGACAAAGGGGTGCGCCCCTTGTGAATCCCCCGAGTTATTCAACGAATTGCTAAAACAGGACACTAGTGTCCCGTCCCTGAAGTCCTTAACAATACTCACTCAGACAAACGTCTATGTCCCTCCCACCCACCCGCAAACGCCGGGGGACACCTCCAGCGGCCCCCGACAAAGGGGTGCGCCCCTTGTGAATCCCCTGAATTGTTGGGAGAATCTGCTGAGGCAGGACACTAGCAGGGTGCTGAAAAACTCCTACCTGCTCCTTTCACCCCCGCCGCTACAAGAAGAATAGTATCTGGGGGACACCCCCAGTTCCCCCGACAGAGGGGCTTTGCCCCTCTGTACTCCCCTTTTTCCGCAGCCTGCTAGCTCTCCCCACAATGACTTGCTGCTGGCTCACGGTCCGTCG
Organism: Chloroflexota bacterium; assembly: GCA_016202485.1. Lineage (GTDB taxonomy): Bacteria > Chloroflexota > Dehalococcoidia > Lucifugimonadales > JACPCL1 > JACPCL1. The sequence goes on from JACQOP010000007.1 coordinate 2,563, forward strand.
CAGGGGCTGGTCATGCCTGGTTTGATCGCCTGCTCGAAAGGACAGGACGATGGTGCTAGCGTCTTGCCAGGACGGTGCGCAGGGCCTCCACATGGTGGTCTACCTCGGCCTCGGTCATGGGCAAGGAGACGCAGCCCAGCAGGTTGGGGTGCATCATAATGCCTTCGTTGAGGAGGCCCAAGAAGACCTGGTAGGCCAGGGCCTTATCGGCGGCGGCCACGTCGCGGTAGGAGCGGACGGGGCCGCCGGTGAAGTGGATGCCGTAGAGGGAGCCGAGGCCAGTGACGTGGACGGGGACCTCAAACTCGGCGCAGACGGCGCGTATGCCTTCGCGGAGCCGGTGGGCGAGGGCCTCCAACCGCTGGTAGACCTGTGGGGTGATGAGTTCCATAGTGACCAGGCCGGCGGTCATGGTCATGGGATTGCCCTGGAAGGAGCCGGAGTGGGCGATGGCCGGCCCTTTGGTGGGGTTGTACAGCTCCATAATGTCCTGTTTGCCGCCGAAGGCGCCGACGGGCAAGCCGCCGCCGATGACCTTACCGAGGGCGGTCATATCGGGCGTGACGCCGTAGTGACCCTGGGCGCCGTGAAAGCCGGCACGCAGGCTCATGACCTCGTCAAAGATGAGGACGATGCCGTGGCGCTGGGTGAGCTCTCGGAGCATGGCCAGGAAGGCCGGCTCGGCGGGGACCATGCCGCCGCTGCCCAGGACAGGCTCCACAATGACGGCGGCGAGCTCCCTGGCATGGGCCTCAAGAATCTGGCAGGTGGCCTGGGTGTCGTTATAGGGGAAGACGATAACTTCGTCCACCACGCTCTGGGGCACGCCGGCGTTGCTGGGGAGTGATGCAGGGCGGCGGGGATCGCCAGCCCTGGCTGGGTCCACGCGGACGCTTACGGAAGCCAGGTCATGGGTGCCGTGGTAGCCGCCCTCGGCCTTGGCAATCTTGGTGCGGCCGGTGAAGGCGCGGGCGGCGCGGAGGCAGTTCATGGTGGCCTCGGTGCCGCTGGAGGTGAAGCGCAGGAGCTCCAGGGAGGGAATGCGCTGGCGGAGGAGCTTGGCCAGGCGGTACTGGGACTCGGTGGGGGAGGCGAAGGTGGCGCCCCTGGTGGCCTGGGACTGGAGGGCGGCGACCACCTGGGGGTGGCTGTGGCCCAGGACCAGGGTGGTGAAGCTGACGATGAAGTCCAGGCGCTCCGTGCCATCCACGTCCCAGATGCGACAGCCCTGGCCACGCTCCAGGACGATGGGATATGGGGGCCAGTAGGCGCTGGAGCGGGTATCGGCGCCGGGCAGGTAGTGTTTGCCTTCTTGGGTGATGGAACGGGACTTTGGGGTGAGCTCCAGGTAGCGTGGTAGCTCCCCGTTTGTGGCGTGGGTCAAGGGATTCCTCCTGTAAAATGGGGCCAGGCCACTATAGATTGCAACAGGCCATGGGTCAATGGGGGCGCCGGATAAGAACCCCGGTTTCTTTCCTGCCCCAGGTACGCTGTGCTGGGCATGACCTGCACCCTGCAACTGCTGGCGTACCTTACTATTATAAACGCAGATTGCCATAATGGACACTGAGCGACCATATTTGTGTGGAAGCTGGAGAGGCCAAAGCGCTCCACTGGGAGGCGGCCACTGATTTTCCAATGGTCAAAACGTCTTACTGTGGCGAAACCAATCCCCTGAGCGCGAAGGCAAAAAGTCGTTAGAAGGAGGACACGGCGATGCGCAGTTTCTCTGTCAAGCAAGTCATTTCAGGGCTGGCAGCAGTTATTGTGGTTGGAGGGAGCCTTGTAGCCGGTGGCCTAGCCTCTATTGCAGGAGACTCCTTACCCGGAGAGGAATCCCCTGTCCAGTTTACTCTTGCGACGCCCCTGGGCAAAGATGTGCTGCTCCTGACCTCAATGACGGGGTATGAAGCGCTCAGCGACTTGTTCCGGTTTGAGCTGGATATGGTGAGCGAGGACGTGGCGCTGGACCCCAGGGCTATCCTGGGGCAGAAGGTGACGATCCGGGTTGACCTGCCGGAAGGCGGGCAGCGGTACGTGAACGGGCATGTGAGCCGCTTCACCAATGTGGGGCCCGTTGGGGACTTGGGCCAGACACGGTACACGGCGGAGGTGGTACCCCAGTTGTGGTTCCTAACGCGGACAACGGACAGCCGAATCTTCCAGGACATGACCATCCCCCAGGTGATAGAGAAGGTTTTCCTGGACGGCGGCCTGACCAGCTTTGAGATGCGGCTGCCGGTTACCTTCCAGCCGAGGGATTATGTGGTGCAGTACCGGGAGACTGATTTCAACTTCGTGAGCCGGCTGATGGAGGAAGAGGGCATCTTCTATTACTTTGAGCATGAAGACGGCGAGCATACCCTTGTGCTTACCGACTCTACAGAAACGCTAGGGCCTCTTCCCCAAGGGGAAGTGCTGCCTTTCCTGTCACCGGGTCATGAGACACCGGGGGTGGGCGGCGTCACGCAGTGGGAGCACCAGTATGAGTTCAGGTCAGGCAAATGGGCGCACACTGACTACAATTTTGAGACGCCGTCGGTGGACCTCTCTGCTTCGGCGGTGTCAGGGGTGGCGCTACCTGACTATGACAAGTACGAGCTCTACGACTATCCGGGGGGCTATGCCACGAGGGCAGAGGGGGAGCGCCTGGCGCAGATACGCATGGAAGAGGAAGACGCCCAGCACATCATAGTGATGGGTACCTCAGAGGAACGCCACTTAACACCTGGGTTTACATTTGTCCTAGAGGGCCATCCTGTGCCAGAGTTTGCGGGCAAGTACCTGATTACCTCCGTGACCCATCAGATGAGCGGGGATGGTTACAAGACGGCATTTACTGCACTTCCCAATTCAATGGCATTCAGGCCGGCACGGATAACGCGTAAGCCGGTAGTGCAAGGCCCGCAGACAGCCATTGTTACGGGTCCTACCGGGGAGGAAATCTACACGGACAAGTATGGGCGGGTCAAGGTGCAGTTCCACTGGGACAGGGAAGGGAAGAAGGACGAAAATAGCTCCGGCTGGGTCCGTGTATCCCAGATGTGGGCAGGCGAAGGGTGGGGAATGCTATTCATCCCTCGTATTGGCCAAGAGGTGATTGTGGATTTCCTGGAGGGCGACCCCGACCGGCCAATTATCCTGGGCCGGGTCTACAATAGCAGCGACGCTCCGCCCAGCGCTCTGCTGGGCGCCGCCGGCGGAGGGCCCAAGAGGTAATACTGAGGGTAGTGGGCTATTGACACATACACGGGCTGAAAAGCAGGAGGCAGCGTTTGCTGCCTCCTGCTTTTCGTTGTGCTGTGTGTGGGCCTAGCGGGCTTTGCCTGACCCTGACGAGGAGCGGGTCGGGGGGAGTTTGCCTTTTCGCTCCTGGCAGAGGCCGGTTATTCCCGCCTGTCCCTACGCTGGGGACACCCCAGCACCCCGCACAAGGGGACAAAGCCTCCTTGTGTATCCCCTTGACTCATTCAACGGGGCTCCGGGACAGGGCACTAAAGGGGCTGCATGAAGGGCCGGGGCTCACCGGACCAGGCCTCGGCGCCGGCCTGGACTGGCCGGGCGGCGGGAGCAGGGGCAGCGACAGGCTCATCGTCGTCCTGGAAGTTGAGGGCGTAGAGCTTGGCGTACAAGGGGCTATGCTGGAGCAGTTCGTCGTGGGCGCCGGTATCCATAATGCGCCCGTGCTCCATTACCACAATCATATCGGCGTTCTGGATGGTGGAGAGGCGGTGAGCGATGACGATGGCGGTGCGGTTCTTCAGGAGTTCTCGGAGGGCGCGCTGGATGAGCACCTCGGTGACGGTGTCAATATTGGCGGTAGCCTCATCCAGGATAAGGACACGGGGGTCGGCAAGGACGGCGCGGGCGAAGCTGATAAGCTGGCGCTGGCCGAGGCTGAGGTTGCCGCCGCGCTCGTGGAGGATGGAATCGTAGCCCTGCTCCAAGCGCATGATGAAGTCGTGGGCGCCTACACCCTTGGCGGCTTCAATCACCTTTTCCAGTGGGGCACTGGTATGGTTGAAGCGGATGTTATCGGCCACGGAGAGGGAGTAGAGGAAGGGCTCCTGGAGGACCATACCCATTTGGGAAGCAAGGGACGCGCGGGTGACTTCCCGCAGGTCACAGCCGTCCACGGTAATGCGGCCACTGGTCACATCGTAGAAGCGAGCCACGAGAGAGACCATGGTGGTCTTGCCTGCACCCGTCTGGCCGACGAGTGCGACGGTCTGACCTGGTTTGATATGCAGGTTGATGTCCTGGAGGACGGGACGGCCAGGGAGGTACTCAAAGGAGACGTTGTCATAGATAATTTCGCCCTGGATGGGGGCAGGGATTGTCCTGGCGCCAGGCTGGTCAACCACCTCGGGTTTGACATCCAGGAGCTCAAAGATACGCTGGCCGGCGGTCATGGCGCGCTGGAACTGGGTGTACTGCATGGTGAGGCTGCGGATGGGGTCAAAGAAGCGCTGGACGTAGATGGCAAAGCCGATGAGGTAGGGGGCAGTGATCTGGCTGTCCAGCACCATAGCGCCGCCAACGACAACGACGAGGGAGAGGGCGATGGCGGTGAGGATTTCCACTGTGGGCATGAGGATAGCAGAGAGGCGGACGGCCCACAGGTTGGCGTCCAGGTGGTCCTGGTTCACGCGGTCAAACTGCTGGAGGTTGAGGTCTTCGCGGTTGAAGCTCTGGACGACGCGAACGCCGGAGATGTTCTGCTGGAGGCGGGAGTTGACGACGGAGATGGCGTAGCGCACGCGGATGAAGGCGACGCGGGCATACTTCTGCCACAGGGCCATGATGACGAGGAGGAAGGGGATGACGGTGAAGGTCACGAGGGCAAGTTGCCAGTCCATGAGCGTCATGACCACAATGATACCTACCAGGCTGAGGAAGTCGCCCAACGTGAGGGTGATGGTGGGCAAGAACTCCTGGAGCTGGTTGACGTCGCTCATGACGCGGCTCATGATGCGGCCCACCTCGTTGCGGTCAAAGAAGGGGACAGAGAGGTCCTGGAGGTGGTCAAACATGGTGGTGCGCAGCTTGTAGAGTACACGCTGGCTAATTTTACCCAGGACGCGCAGATAGGCGTAGTTGGCCGCGGTGTTGGTGAGGACGACGGCAACGAGGAGCAAGGCAGCCCGGTCCAGGCCGGCCGAATTAAGGGCGAAGACGTAGGTGTCCAGGGTCCAACTGATGAGCCAGGGCAGGGCCACGGTGGTAGCGGTGTATACCAGCACCAGGAGAACTGCCAGGGAGAACAAGGGCATGTGCTCTTGCAGATAGGGCCACAGGCGCTTGACCACCTCGTGGTTATAGAGGTCGCCGCGGTCCTCGTCGTCCAGGCCGCCCCTGCGGCGGCGCATGTTCTCCCGCTGGCGCTCACGGTCGGTGAGAGCTCCTCCGGGTCCTGTACCCATGCCGCCGCCCCATCCTCCACCGCCATGGTGACCCCAACCTCCGCCGTACATTATGGCTCCCTCCTTGTTTGGACAGGGCCCGGGGATGCGGTCCGGCCGGCACTGCTGGGAGAGCCATGCTGGGCGCCGTTGTGAGGCGCTGCACCGGGCTGGGGGACATCCTGTGGAGCGTCTCCGTTCCGGGCGTGAGCACCGTTCTGGGCTGCGAGCAGGGCCTCCTGGTCCTGGGGCCGCAATTGCAGCTCATAGATTTCCTGGTAGGGGCCCGGCTGGTTGACCAGCTCCTGATGAGTACCCTGCTGGACAATCTGGCCTTCCTTGAGGACGACAATCATATGGGCGTTCTTTACGGTGCTGAGGCGATGGGCGATGACAAAGGTAGTACGGCCCTTCATGACCTCGGCGAGGGCGGCGCGGATGAGGTGCTCTGTCTCTGTGTCCACACTGGAGGTGGAGTCGTCCAGTACGAGGATGGGGGGGTCCAGGAGCACGGTCCGTGCGATGGCGAGGCGCTGGCGCTGGCCGCCGGAGAGGGTGATGCCGCGCTCGCCGACCATGGTGTCGTAGCCGTTGGGAAGGCTGATGATGAACTCGTGGA
>JACQOP010000080.1 GCA_016202485.1 Chloroflexota bacterium
AGCCAGCCCTGGGCAAGGGCGGAGACGGTAAAGGCGGCCGAGTTCGCGAAGGAGGTCGCCAGCAGCCAGCGATAGCCTTGGACACGGAAGATGCTGAAGTAGGTGTTCACACCTACCCAGGCCACTGTTCCATCTTGTAGGCCATATCCCAGAAAAGCAGTTCGTAGCGGCTGCTGGTGAGGAAGGCGCGACGCATGGCCTCCCGTTCGGCGGCACTAGCCTGAGCACCGGCTTCATCTACAAACCCCCGCCAGGCCTGGACGCTGTGCTCCAGGGCCCCCTGGAGGTAGAACTCCGACCAGGGGCCATAGATGGGGTGCGCTATCCGGCCTAGCACGTCTCCCAGGTGATGGTATGTCCAGGGGCAAGGCAGCAACGCCGCCGCCGTTGGTCCCAGGCCATGCTGGTGAGCTGTTGCCAGCATGTGATTGCCGTAGGCAAGGTTGGTCGGCGCCGGCTGGGCGATGGCGGCCTCCTCGGGTGTTATCTCCACCAAAGCCAAGAGCTGCCGGTGTAAAGGACGCTCTATGGGTGTCAGGACCCGCTTGGCAAGGGCTTCCACCGATTCGGAGTCCGGGGCTTTGCCCAGGGCGATGGCAACCGTACGAGCGAAGGTCTCAAGATAGTGGAAGTCCTGCAGCAGGTAATAGCGGAACTTTTCAACGGGCAGGCGTCCCTCGCTTGCCTCCAGGAGGAAAGGGTGGCGAAAGATGCGGTCCCACAGAGGCTGAGCTTCGGACCGGAGCTGGTCGGAAAAGGATGGCATGGCTATGCCCTCACCTTGTTCACCTGCCGGGTGGTAAAGGCTTTCATCAATCCGTGGGCGCGGTCGGACTCCGGCCCTGGATTGTTGGCGAACATATGGGGCATATCTAAGAAGGTCTCCATCTCTACGTACCCGCCCCGTTTGAGGTAGGAGGCGGCGAACCGCTTAGGAATCTCCAGGGGAATGTTCTGGTCAGCGGTTCCCTGGATGATGAGCAGCGGGGGAAATTCCACAGGTGCTCCGGAGTCCAGCAGGAACTGGGGACTGCCCTCGCGCATGGTCTGTTCGTCGCCAAAGTACCCTTCGCTGGACCTGATGATATCCTCTCTGCCGGAGCGTTGGGCGTAGAGGTACCTGAAGTGCGCATCCAGCACTGCCCAGCATGCGATGACGTAATCCAGCCTGGCGGTGATGTCTGGCGCTTCAGGCAGGGGCAGGGCAGCGAAGCGCGGGTTTGTGGGCTGAAGGGCGCTGAGCATCATAGTGTGGCCGCCGCTGGATGTGCCCAGACCGCCTAGGAGTTCGGGGTTGCCGTTGAAGTCCCTGGCATGGGCCCGCAGCCAGCGGGTGGCGTAGTTCACGTCCTCCACCGGAGCAGGGTACTTGTGGTCGGGGGCTAGGCGAAAGTCTACGCCAACAACCAGGAAGCCGGCTTCTGCCAGGGTCTGGTTGATGAGCTCGCTCTGCATCCGGCTGCCCCCGCTCCATTGGCCGCCGTGGATGTACAGGATGGGCGGGAACGGGCCAGAGCCTTCCGGCTGGTAGACGAGGGCAAGCCATTCCATGGCGCTGTCGCGCCTGTACACCACATCAAATGTGCGGACCACATTACACCTCCAGCAGGTGGGTGCGCAGGGCCAGGAGGGCGGCAGTCACGGCGCGGCGCTTCACCAGACCTCGGTTGTTGGCTGGGAAGCGGTGGTAGGAAGCTTTTGCCTCTCTGGCACCGGCAATGCCGATATATACAGTCCCTGGGGGCTTACCCTCCAGGGCGTCCGGTCCTGCCACGCCGGTGACTCCGATGCCGTAATCGGCGTCCAGGTGCAACCGTATGGCCTGGGCCATGGCAGCGGCTACTTCTTCGCTAACGGCACCGTAGGTCTCTATGAGGTCTGCCGGCACGCCGGAGGCAACCTTCAGATCATTGGTGTAGGAAATGATACCGCCTTTATAGTAGCTGGAGCTGCCTGGCACGTTGGTGATGGAGTCCGCCAGCATCCCGCCGGTACAGGACTCCATGGTTGCCAGTGTCTGGCGGCGCACCCGCAATACCGTACCAACGCTATCTTCGGGGGTTTCGTCATCAATGCCCCACACGTTCTTGCCGAAGATGGCCCGAAGCTTGTGGTCTACCGGCTCCAAGAGGCGCTTCGCCTCCTGTTCATTGCTCCCGCGGGCGATGATGCGCAGGTGAATGCCATCGGGCCGAGCATAGGTTCCCACGTAGGGGTTCTCTATGCCCAGGACCTCCGTAGCCATCTCGTCAATAATGGCCTCACCCAGGCCTATAGTTTTAATGGTGCGGGTCAGGACGACGCTCCCTGTGACCCTGGCCTTGATACGGGGGGCAGCCTCCTTCTCCCACATTTCGGCCAGTTCCCTGGGCGGGCCGGGCAAGGCGATGAGGACGTGGCCGTCTCGCTCGGCCCACCAGCCTGGGGCGGTGCCCACGCGGTTGGGCAGCGCAACAGCCGAGGGGATAAGCCAGGCCTGCTTGATGTTACGGGAGGGCATCTGGGTACCCCGGCTCTTGAACAGGTCAATGAGCCATTGTTGTTGCACCGGGTCCACATACACCTCTTCCCCAAAGACCTTGGCGATGGCCTCCCGTGTCACGTCGTCTACCGTGGGGCCGAGTCCTCCCGTGGTGAAGGTGAACTGATTGCGGGTAAAGGAGCGCTTCAACACCTCTACATAGCGCTCAAGGTCATCGCCCACGAGGGATACCTGGCGCAACTCCAAGCCAAGGGCTGGCAGGCGGGAGCCAATGTAAGAGGAGTCGGTATCCTGGGACTCGCCCATGAGCAGTTCGGTGCCCGAGGCAACAATTTCAGCATAAATAGGCATAAGTACCTCAGTAAGGATTCTGACCTACGCAGGCGCTAGGAAAGTATACGGGGCAAGAATGAGAGGGGCAAGAGAAAGAACGCTATGCCAGGAACCCCTTGGGGCGCTGGGACTCCAGGGCAATGGTGGGGATTTGCACCGCATGAATGCGGCCTACCAGTGAAACGAGGACCTCGCAGCGCTGGCGGCCGGGCAGATAGCGAGTAAAGATGGCGTCCAGACCCGTGAGGGGGCCGGAAGCGATGCGGAGTTCTTGACCTGGGCGGAAGACGGAGGTCCATCCCTCCTGGTTCCAATCCTCCACCCGCAATCGTATTTCCTCAACCAGGCTGTCGGCTACTCGGGTGGGCTGCTTGTCCGGCCCCAGGAAGTAGCGCATGCCTCTAGCCCAGCGGACCTGGGGCCATTGCTCCGATTCAGGGTCAAGGTGACAGAAGACATAGGAAGGAAACAGGGGTTCACGGAGCTTGCGTCCCCTTTTGACGACAATGATATCCGGGCTATAGAGGTGTATCCCAAACAGGGCCAACCCTTCCTTGAGGGTGGACTCTTTGCCCCGTTGGATTGCAGCCACATACCAGCCAAGGGTCATAGATAGAGGCTCCTTAAGTATCAGTCTAGCACAAGAGAACCGCTTCTCTCTACAGGAATCTTGCTTGCTATCAACACCTTCTACCTATCCCCCTACTTGTCCTGCCAGCGCCTCTTCCGCCTCCCGCAAGTCCTTCTGGCTGTCCACGGGGCGCCAGAAAGCCCGGGACTTGAATGCATAGAGCCGGCCCTCTCTGGCCAGCTTGGGAAACGTGGAGGTCTCGTGGTCACCCATGTCCGGCAACTCAGGGGCGATGGAGGTCTGAAGGACGTAGATGCCGCCGTTAATCCACAAAGGGAGTTCACCTTTTTCTACAAAGGCGGTGACACGATTGCCGGCTCCGGTCTCCACCACACCGTAGGCGCTGGGGTATGGCACCAGCAAATCGGTGGCCGTTGCGCCGGTCTCATGGTGCTGCTGGAGCATGGGGGCCAGGTCCTGAGCGGTCAGGATGTCTCCGTTCAGGGCCAGGACTGTTGACTCGCCTGGGGACACGAGTGTGAGGCCTTGTTTGAGGGCGCCGCCGCGGCCTAGAGGTGAGTCTTCCACTGAGTAATCCACGTGCACTCCGAAGGAGGAGCCATCGCCGAAGTAATTACGGATGACCTCCCACTTGTAGCCGCAGAGGAAGAGTACATGGGTGACGCCGACTTTCTTCAAGGCGGTCACCTGATACCACAGGATGGGTTTCCCTGCCACGGGGACCATGGGCTTGGGCATGGTATCGGTGAGGGGGCGCAAGCGCTCGCCTCTGCCGCCGGAGAGGATGAGTGCATACATGGCTGTTGACCTGCTGGTGATGGAGGCATGATACGGAGTAGGTAGAAGGAGTACAAGGCCCTCTCTGATTGAAGCGCCACCGACTGATTGATATTTTTTATATAGGGGGGTGTCTCTATTGGGGAGGGGCTACGCCAGCTTTGGAGTGACCGATTGTTTTTTCAGGCTTCCTGGCTTGTTTGCGAAGCGAAGAAGGGCGACGGCACCTTTGGTATCCATGGCGACAGGGTAACATGAAGGCAGATATTTGAGGGAGGGAGGAATGGCAATAGTAGGGAGTCCTTCCTGCCAGTTGGTAGAGGCGCCCACAAGGATGAACATGTCCTTCAGGTCCTCCTACACTGCAGGTGTTCTTTTGCCCACCCGCCCGCCTCCCGACGTTATCGGGACTGGGGGGACACCCCAGCATCCCGGCGAGGGTATGGCCCTCTGCACACCCACTGGACACCGGTATTCTCGTACAGGTGAGAGAGGTGAGCCAGGGAACACGGGGAACCTGCAGAGCTACCGCGCTGCATTCCCGAGGATAGCCTTCAGGCGGTCACGGCTGCGGATGGCCGCCCCCGCCGGGTCATCCTGGACGATGATTTCCATTACCATCATGTGGGGGAAGGGGGCCAGCAGATCCGACAGCCCTTTGAAGTCTACCTTGGCCAGGCCAATCTCCTGGTGGTCTTGCCGGCCGTCGCTGTCGTGGATGTGGATGTGGCGGAGGTACGGGGCAAAGGCCTGGAAGGCCTCCCAGATGCCCTCGGCCCGGTCGGCATGGCCTATGTCCAGGGTGATGCGCACCGCCGGGCTGGCGGCGTCACGGACGACCTGTACTAGCTCTTCATATGTCTTCAGGACATCGTAGCTGCGCTCTATGCCCCGGGCGTCCTGCACACCGGGGAGGTAGGGCAGGTTCTCTAGGCCAATCACCACCCCCAAGGCCTGGGCGGTTGGGGCTGATTCCTGGAGAAAGGAGGTGAGGCGTTCTATGGCGCTGGCCCGCACGGATTCCGGAACCTGGCCGCGCACGATGCCTGGGCCGTCCACAGCGGCGGCATGCAAGACGAGTACCTGTGCACCGATTTCAGCGCTCCGCTGCAACAGCGCCCTTATCTCTCCCAGGAGCCTGGGGCGCAGTTCGGGACTGAAGGTGGCGGGGTTCCAGTCCAGGGGAGCATGGACAGAAAGGTCTACACCGTTGAGGGCGGCAATGGACCGGAAACGGCGTGACTCCTCGGGTGGAAGCTGCTCGGGGGTAAGGTAGCGTGCCCCGATTTCCATGCCATAGAAGCCATGCTCCACGGCAAACTGGAGGCCCTTCACCGGGGTACCCATTTGCCGTATGATGCCGCCGGAGACAGCAATGGTGGGCATGACGCACCTCCCGTGGTTTGGAGGTATATTGTATAACTGTTTGCCTCCTGGTGGGGGCAAGAAAGCCCAGGCTCCTCCAGGGCCTGGGTTTTCTTGTACCGAAGAACGATATAGAGAAGCATCAGGACGCTGTGATGGCCAACGCGAGGTCGCGGAGAAAGTGTGCAAACGCTTCTTCGTCCTCAGGGTAGCCATAGTCACGGTCGAATTCAGCAGCCTGCCAGTCGTCAATGAGAGCTTGGTTGCCACTGGCCAAGATGACTGCTTCTACTGTGTCCCAGACGACCTCCGTGGAGGTACCGTAATAGTCAAAGTACTCTGACCAGAAAGCCAAAAGCATCAGCGAAGGTATTGCTTGAACAGAGCCTCCATGCTGGCCAGGGTTTGCTTCCACGCTCTGCACGAGGAAGGCGATAGCCTCGCGATAGGCCTCCTTCATCTCCTGAGTATCTGAGGCGGCTGCTTCCGTCGCGTAATAATACGCTTGCTGCGCATCTTGATAGGCCTGCCTGGCACCTTGGGTATCCACGGAAGTCGCAGTCCTTGCAGCGGCATCCGCTTGTCTGACGGCGTAAGAGACCTGGTCCTCCAGGCGCTGGGCTCGTGTTGTCGCGTCCTCTGCGTCCTTAAACGCCTGGTCTACCTGAGATTGGAGGGCAACTATTTGGTCCGCTGCGGAGTCAAACGAAACCTGGGTGTTGGACTGCGCCTCTACCACAGAGATCCTGAAACTGTCCGCTTCCTGTTGAAGGGCCGCTACCCTGTTTTCAAGGGCGGCAATCTGAGCCGTGGCGGAATCCACCTCCTTTTGGGATGCGCAACCCGCCAGAAGGAGTAGCGCCATGCTGGGAACCACTATGACCTTACCTATGCCTTTTATGTTCACAGTGCACCTCCTGCCTATTTAGTGACACCATGCTATGCGGGTGTCTTATGGCGCCCCAGTTATGAATAGACCAACATCCTCTGGTGGCGATGGGGTGAAGAATGGTACAGAGGTACTGCTTTTGTTCCAAATACGCTAAGATGTGCGCTGGCATTCAAACTGAAGGAAGGGGAGAACTGACTTATGACCATGACCAATGCTATTGCAGAACGGGTATTGCAGGCGGCCAGGGCCAAGGCGGTAGCGATGAACCTGCGGGTTGCCATTGCTGTTGTGGACGCCAGGGGCGACTTATGGGCCATGACCCGCCTGGACGGTGCGCGCTGGACAGTCTCGGAGGTGTGCCAGGGGAAGGCATTCGCCTCGGCCACTTTTGGCCGGCCCAGCGGGGAGCTGACCCAGAACGCCGACAGCCCCGTTATGCGCTCCATCTTCACAACTCAGGGCGGGCGCTTTATCCCCCAGCAGGGTGCGGTGCCGCTGGTCCTGGATGGGCAGGTCATCGGCGCGGTGGGCGTCAGCGGCGCTCGCTCTAATGAGGATGAAGAGTGCGCTGCCGCCGGGGCGGCGGCGCTGTAAGTTTTAGTTGGATGTATGCCACCTTAGAAGGAGGCTTTCCCTGTGCCCAAGCTGACCGGCGGTCAAATCCTTATGAAATCTCTCGCGCTGGAAGGGGTGAAGGTCATCTTCGGCCTCCCCGGAGTGCAGACGTATTACGCCGTGGACGCCTTGCATGATGTCCCAGAAATCCGTTTCATCACTACTCGCCATGAGCAGGCGACGGCCTACATGGCAGACGGGTATTCTCGGGCCAGCGGTGAGATAGGGACGTGCCTGGTGGTCCCCGGGCCGGGCCTGCTGAACGCCTCGGCTGCTATTGGTACCGCGTTCGCCTCTTCGTCTCCCATACTGGTGGTTTCCGGGCAGGTCCCCAGCGACCTAGTCGGGATAAACCGCGGCGTCCTCCACGAGGTGGATGACCAGCTTGTAGCTATCCAGCAAGTGACCAAATGGGCGAAACGCATCACTGACCCAGCGGATATTCCAGACGCCGTCCACGAGGCCTTCCACCAGCTCCGCACGGGGAGGCCTCGGCCTGTAGAGATTGAAATCCCGCCGGATACCTTGGAGCAAGCAGCGGAGGTGACACTCCGTGAGCCAGGGGACTATTTCCGTGCTGCGGCTCCAGAAAATGAAATCCGCGAGGCTGCCCGCGTCCTTGCAGACGCCAAGAACCCCATTATCATTGCCGGCGGTGGGGTGATCACCTCCCAGGCCAGCGATGCCCTGCAGAAGCTAGCAGAGTACATGCAAATGCAGGTGATGACCACCACTGAGGGGAAAGGCGCCCTATCTGATAGGCACTACCTGTGCTTGGGCGTCACCCGTGGGACCGACGCGGAGATGCTCACCCAACATGACGTCATCCTGGCCGTCGGCACGCGGATGGCTAATCCCGCCTTGCTCCGTGAGCAGAAGGTTGTCCAGATTGATATTGACCCCAAGGAGATTGGGCGCAACTACAAGAACACCACCGGTGTGGTGGGTGACGCAAAGCGCACCCTTGAGGATTTGCAGAGGACGTTATCCATGATGACGCCTATCAGACGCAGCCGCCGTGCAGAACTGGAGCAGGCAAAAGTCGAACGCGTAAAGACGCACAGGGTGATAGAGCCGCAGCATGGGTTTGCATCGGCCATCCGGGCTGCCCTGCCTGATGACGGCATTCTGGTGACGGATATGACCCAGGTGGCTTACTACGGCCGCACAGGCTATCCGGTCTACAAGCCGGGCACTTACATCACCTCTTCCTATTTCGGCAACCTTGGCTATGCCTTTCCACTAGCTCTGGGGGTAAAAGTTGCCAAGCCCGATACCCCCGTGGTGTCCATCAGCGGCGACGGCGGGTTCCAGTACGCCTCCCAGGAACTGTCTACTGCCGTCCAGTATGGCATCAACCTGGTGTCGGTCGTCTTCAATGACAACTCATACGGTAATGTGCAGCGTGACCAGAATGAGCGGATGCGAGGACACATCGGATCCCAGTTGCAGAACCCCGACTTTGTAAAGATGGCCAAGGCCTATGGCGTGCGGGGCGTCCGTGTGAAGTCCGCAGAGAGGCTGGAGTCTGCTATCAAAGAGGCCATTGCCATAGAAGCACCCACCCTCATTGAAGTGCCTGTGGGGACTATGCCCCGGCCGTTCTAGTGTTCTGTCCCAGAGGTTCTTAGCAGCATTTCATTCAGCAAGCGCCTGCATTCCCATCCACCCGCCTCCCGATATCATCGGGACGGGGGTCATCCCCACACAAGGGGACGAAACCCCTGGTGAATTCCCTGAGTTCTCAAGGGAATCTCAGAGAGGGGACACGAACAAACATTGTTCAGGGGTCTGCTGTGACACACATCTGGCCCGCTGTTTGCGGGCCAGATGTGTGTCTTCTTGTGAACTGTTTTACCCTTAGGATAAGGGCGCAGGCATAGTCATGACGGCAAATAACCCAGGCTGGAGAATATGGGCCGTCAGGCTATTGTTTGCAGGGTAATAGTTTGTAACTAAGGGCTGCCACTGCCGGCGGCCCTCGTCGTACCGGGCGAGGAAGAGGCGCGACTGGTCATTGCCTGCTGCTGCCAGATCATCTGGCTGGGGGTGCAGTGTCATGCGCACAGCTACTTTAAAGATGGGCGTAGTGGGAGCGCCCTTGGGGTCATACAGACTCAGCCGGAATGTGCGCATTAACCGCTGCCCTGGGCCCGGTCCGGGAGCAAGACCAATGGCCACCGGCTCATAGGTTAGCTGCGCTGTCCGTGTCAGGGATCCCGCAGGGAACTCCAGGAAGACGCGCGCTTGGGAGTCTGTCTCTGCGGTGACCACCTGCACCATCGGCCTGGGGAGGCTGCGTGGGACAGCGCCGGCGAAAATGGGGTCAACCTGCAGTGCGATACTTCCGGGGGCGACAGGCGCGGCTACAGACGTCACCTCATTAGCTGGGACCACCTCGGGAAACCCGCCCACAGGCCCAGGTGGAGGGGTGGGCCATGGGGGTAGTTGGGCCCTGGCGGCTGGGGCCTGCATCAGAAGGGCTGCGATTGCCAGGGCCGCCAAGGACAACATCCATGAGAAGGTGTGTTTTCGCATAAGAGGGTATGCCTACGGGGTGGCGGTTGTCTCCGGTGTTGCTGCCGGCGTCGCTCCGGCCTCGGGAGTTTCTTCAGCCTCCGGCGTCTCCTCGGGCGTTAGGGTAGCATCCGGGTCAGGCGTCGGCGTAGGAGTGGGTGTCGGCACAAGAACAGGCGGCTCCAGCACCAGATTGTTGATGACGTTTCCCCAGGCAGAAGCTATCAGGAACAGGGGTTCTGTCCCTTGCATGTGGGCGTAATGATTCAGCCCATCAGGGGTGACGTAGCCAAGAAATAGAGTGATTTCCCGGCCCGTACGAAGGGTTACGGTGAACACGCTCTGCGGCGGCTCCAGGCCATACTCTGCAGGGTTATCTATGGTCGCCCTGGCAACCCGGTTGGTGGAGGGTCCGGTGAGCAGCAGGGGGATACCACCCCACTTAGCATTGTCCACAGGCTCCTGAGTGTCCTGAAAGACCCAGCCGTTGGGCGTGCTTTGAAAGGCCTCCCGTTGTCCTGCATACTCCACAGAGATAACTGCGATGTCATCCATGGACACGTCATAAAACCAGGGGGGCCGGACAGGTGGCTCAGGCGTCTTGCGCAGTTCAAAGAGAACCACGTAGCCCCCCACCACCGCCAGGAGGACCAAGAGAATGAAGGAAACCCGAAAGCTCATGGGCTACCTTCTCCGCCACCAGGCTATGCCGGCGAGCACCGCCATTGTGACAGGCAGCACAAACCAGCTCATACCCCGGATAAGCTGCATCTCCCGGGCAGTCACGACCAGTTGCCGAAAGACGAAGGGTTTTGGCCGCACTGCAGCCAGGCTGATGTCCTCTGTCAGCCAGTTTACCGAGTTGAGAAAGAGGTCGTAGTTGCTCAGGCTAAAGAGGTGGAAGTTGCTGGCAAAGTCTGTATCGCCGATCACTACCAGGCGTGCATCACGGGGAGCATTTTGCACCGGCCGCTCGTTTATGGGTGCAAGCGCTCGCACTACCACTGCCGGGAAGAGGACGTTGGGGACTGCTCCAGGGCAGGTGCTGACACTAGGGTCCAGGGTCAAACAGCTCAGGATGGTGGTACGAGCCAGGGGCTGTAGCTGGATAGTCACCGGCATTTCCTCTGCGGGCAAAATCGTTTCAAGGCTGGCCGAACCGGGGAAATAGACTTGGTCTAGAGGCGCAGCAATTTCCTCGGTGTCACGGGTGTTGCTAAAAAGCTGTTCTTTTTTGATAAGAGGCGTCTGGGGTTGAGCGGCCAGGGAACTACCCAGGTCCACGATAGTCCCGTCGTTTGCTTTTACTCCCCACTTCGCCAGAAAATCCTTGAGGCTTTGAGGGGGGTTGGGCTCAGTCAGAACCATCAACCGTCCCCCCTGCTTGAGATAGTCATGCAGGATTGTGGCATCGGTCTCAGTAAGCTCAAGCCGCGGGCCGCCCATGATGATGGCGGCGGTATCCGTAGGCACCAAGGGTATTTCTGCAAAGGCAAGGGTATCCACGGCATAATTGTCAGCAGCCAGGCCGTTTGCAGCAAGGCCCATAGAAAGGCGGTTGGTAGGGTCAGTGCTGTCTATGGGGCGCTCTGCGTGGCCTGTCAGAAAGTACACTTGCTTTCGCTCCACGCCGGTCACTATCAGGATTGCCGAAGCAAAATCCCGCTCCTGGAAGAGAGGCACTTGGAGACGGTAGATGCGGCCGGAGTCCAGAGACTCAAAGACGACTGCAGGGTACTGGCTGATGCCATAACGACGGGCAAGGGTCGGATTGACATCGGGGTCAACAAACTCAAAGGAGAGGCGCCCTCCAGAACGGTGACGGAACTCATCCAGCAGGTTCTCCACCGGCACCTGGTATGGCTGTTGTACGCTATCACCGGGCACGAAGAAGGCTGTTGCCTTAATGGGTTCCTGAAGTGACCCCAGGATGCCAATGGTCTGGGAGGCAAGGCTGAACTGTCTGGTTGCAGTGGTGTCCCAGCGTACGGCGTTCCTGGAGGCTACTACATACACGAGTGTAGCCAGCAAAATAAAGGCCACAATCATGACAATGGTGTTGGTGCTGTACCGGCCCCGGCGGGCAGTAACGCTTTGCCGTATAGCATTAAAGGAGAGCATCACCCCCACAAGCAGCAGGATGCCTCCTACAGCAGCTACGGTATAGCCGGTGTTGCGGAGCTCTGGAAAGAACAGCAGGACAATTGCCCCCAAGAACAGGCCAAGTATGCCGCCAATGGAGAGAATGAGGCTGACGACGCCTCTGGCTGTAGTGGGAATGGCCCCCTGGACCGCAGAGACGAGGGTGCCCCTTCTCTCTGGCTGAGGGCGGAGTGGGCGTCTAGTGGAGGTGCTCATCTAACGCCACCTCCTTGACTCCACAGAACGGATAGTTAAGAAGAGGAAAGCGGCAGTCATGACCAGGTAATAGAGGATATGGCCTGTATCAACTACACCCCTGGCGAAGGGGTCAAAGTGGCCGGTGAGGGAGATGTGCTGCAGTACCACGGCTGCGCTGCCCCCTACTACTGCGGCCAAATTGCCGATGAAGGTGAACAGCAAAATAACGCCAAAGCCCACGGTGGCGGAAACAATCTGATTTCCTGTTAAGGAAGAAGCCAGCAAGCCGATTGACAGAGTGGTGGTGCAATACAGCAGCAAGCCAAGGTAGCCACTGAGCACCGGCCCCATATCTGGAGCGGAGTAGTACATCAGAATCAAGACATAAAAGAATGTGAGAAGCACAGTGGCTGACAGGATAAGAAAGCTAGCCAAGAACTTCCCAATGACCACCTCATAGTCCCGCACAGGGGCGGTGAGGAGCAACTCCAGCGTCCCTAACTTTTGCTCCTCAGCGAGGAGGCGCATGGTCATGATTGGCGGTATCAGGGGCATAATAAAGAAGACGGTGCTGCGCATGAGGCCACGTACTGAAGCATCGGCAAAGGGCTGGTCCACGCTGTCGCTGAAGAATACACCGGTCAGGGCGAGGAAGACGCCGGAGATGACATAGGCCATTGGTGACGAGAAATAGACGGACAGCTCTTTGTAGGCGATGGAGAGGATAGAGCGCATTTACTTTGCCTCTTCGGTTGTAGTCAGCCGTAAGAAAATCTCTTCAAGGCTAAGGGACAGTGGCTCCAAGCGCAGAAGTCCCCAGCCCTGCTCAACGATAGCCTTGGCCAGGTTGGCCCGCATTTCAGAACCCCTTTTGCTAATAACGGCATAAGTACCATGCCTGTCCCCGGTGTCGGTGAAGGAGACGTCCTGAACCCCCGGGATACCTCTCAAAACCCGTACTACCTGACTTACAGGACCTGTGATCTCAAGTTGGACACGCTCTGTGCCCTCCAGGTGTTCGGCCAGGGACTGAGGTGTGTCCACCGCCACAATCTCTCCTTCGTGGATAATGATGACTCGCTGGCAGATCATGCTTACTTCCGGCAGGATGTGGCTGGAAAGAAGGATGGTGCGCTCGCCACCCAGGCCCTTGATAAGCTGACGCGTCTCCACTACCTGGATAGGGTCAATGCCAATGGTGGGCTCGTCCAGCACCAACACGTCAGGCTCATGGAAGACAGCTTGAGCGATGCCCACCCGCTGGCGGAAGCCTTTGGAGAGCTTAGAGATGTAAGCGACATAATACTCTTCCAGGTGGCAAAGCTGCACTACCTCGTCAATACGGCGTTTGATGACTTTGGTCTGCATGCCGCGGATGGTACCCATAAAGCGCAGGTAATCCTTGACCCTCATGTCCGTGTACAAGGGTACGGTTTCAGGAAGGTACCCTACATGCCGGCGCGCCTCTAAAGACTGGGACACTACGTCGTAGCCTGCAATGCTGGCGGTGCCGCTGGAAGGGGGCATATAGCCGGTCAGGATCCGCATGGTGGTGGTCTTGCCAGCGGCGTTGGGACCGAGGAACCCCAAGATCTCCCCCTTTTGGGCGGCGAAGGACACATCAGTAATTGCGGGGAAGTCGCCATAATATTTAGTAAGATGATTGGCTTCAATCATGATTTGACTGCTCATTGGGCTGGCCTTCTTGTTAGCCTGAAATAGGGCTTAGATGACACGCCTATTTAGAGGACTGAACACCATCCCGCCTGTAGGCTCATCTTCTTCTCGCCTACAGGCGGTGCGTGGCTTCCATAGGCTGGCTTGATTTCCTTTGCTGTAACCAGAGTACGGGGAATCCCCCCGACACTACCACTTCTCTACGGAGAGCCGGAATAAGCTACTACTTTATTCACCGGTTAGGACTGCACCGGAGCGCAAAGAGAGCTGGCTCCTTTCCAAGGGTTGTAAGGCCTCAGAAAGGAATGATATGCTATACGATGTTGCTTTGCCAAGACTTACGCTTAAGGGAGGGAGTGCGGATGCACTTGGTTATTGATGGTCACGGGGCGGATAAGACCGTGCTTGAGAACCCCGAAGCCATTTACCAATTCCTGGATGAGTATCCAGACGCCATTGGTATGACGAAGATTATGCCGCCCCATGTCTACATTTATGCAGGACAGAACCCTCAGGATGTTGGCGTCTCTGGGTTTGTGATTATTGCGGAGAGCCATATAAGCGTCCATACTTTTCCCCAAAGGCAGTACGTAAACATTGACGTGTTTTCCTGCAAAGAGTTTGACACGGGACGTGCTCTAGAAGAGCTGAAGGGTAAGTTTGGCATTGAGACGCTACGGAGTTGGGTACTTGACCGGGGCTTGGAGTACTCGGACCCTTCAGTAGCTCTCCGGGAAATGCGGTCTGATAGGTCTGCGTTGTTGCAGCGGATCTAGCATGGCGTCCCTGAAGTCCTTTCGGTCCCTCTAAATTCAGTCCATTTTGGGTCTTGCCGGCAAGAACCCCCGGTCCTGGCGGTAAATGCGCTGCATGATTGTGGTTAAGCCAGGATAACAGTCTTATCCAACTTATAGGCCAACTTGCAGGCGTACACCCATGACCTCGCTCCCTTTCACCTTCCTGGGCTTGAACCCGGCCGAGCATACGCTTGAACGGGCCGCGGTTGTAGTCCTGCCTGTGCCGTATGACGCCACGGCTTCCTATAAGGCGGGCGCCCGCGAAGGGCCGGATGCTATTATCGCCGCTTCCAGGGAGATGGAGGACTACGACACGGAGCTAGCCTGCGAGCCCTGTACCCGCTTTAGTATCCACACATCCACTGCCCTGGACCCCCATCTGGCGGGCCCTGAGGAAATGGCCCTGCGCGTTCAAGAGGCGGTGCGCCCCATCGCACAGGCCGGCAAACTCCTATCCCTTTTTGGCGGCGACCACTCCGTTGCCACCGGCGCCGTTCGTGCTATGGCAGCACACTACCCTGATTTGTCCGTGCTCTACCTGGACGCCCACGCCGACTTCAGGGACTTTTACCAGGGCACCGGCTGGGGCCACGCCTCGGCAGCCCGCCGGATTGCTGAGGTTTGTCCATTGACTCTCGTAGGGGTGCGCAGCATGGCCCTAGAGGAAATCCAAGCCCTGAAAGAGAAGAAGATACCTGTATTCCCATCGCCCCTGGCAGATGAGTCTCTGGACGCCGTCGTCGCTAGCCTTTCGGCCAACGTCTACATCAGCCTGGACCTGGACGTCCTTGACCCGTCGGTCATGGCTGCCGTGGGTACCCCGGAACCAGGTGGCTTAAGCTGGTGGCAGCTCCTCCGGTTGCTGCGGAACGTTGCGCAGCAGCGCCATATCGTTGGCTTTGACCTGGTAGAGCTGGCCCCCAAAGAAGGGCCGGCCGCCTGCTCCTACACGGCCGCAAAGCTGGTATATAAACTCATGGCCTACGCCACACTGCTTGATCCAACAGGCAACCCTTAACCCGGTGAGCTAGTCCAAGGTCGTTCAGTAACCGCTTCTTTTGCAGTTGGCGACTGCTAAGAATCTGAAATACCCTCTTTCCCTGTAAGGGTCTTCAATTCCTGCACCTTGGAGGCCAGCTTTGAAGGCGTTGCCGTCTCCAGTCCATAGCTTGGAACCTGTTCTCCCAGGCGCCTTGCTTCCTGACATTACCTCTGAAACAAGATGTTCCATGAGCCGTTCGCTCTTGCCTCTCTACGCTTTCCGTCGTGATATAATGGCGTCGCCCAAATAACGCCTGACCACTGACACGGTGCGCCATTCTCATCCCAGTGCGAGGTAGCAGGTAGCATGACTGTAGCGAACGCGGCAAAAAAGTGGGTCTACCTTTTTCATGAAGGTAGCGCAGACATGAAGGACCTCTTGGGCGGCAAGGGCGCCGGCCTGGCGGAAATGACCCAAGCCCGGCTCCCTGTGCCTCCAGGATTCACCGTTACCACGGAGGCCTGTAACGCCTATTACCGCCTGGGTAAAGAACTCCCACCGGGACTGTGGGAGCAGGTGCTGAATGGAATCAAATCTGTGGAGCAGCAGACAGGGAAAGGCTTTGGGGACTCCGGGAACCCATTGCTGGTCTCTGTCCGCTCCGGCGCTCCCGTCTCCATGCCAGGGATGATGGACACAATCCTAAACCTTGGCCTGAATACCCAGACCCTTCAGGGGCTCATCCAGACTCCCGGAGGGGAGCGTTTCGCCTACGATGCCTATCGCCGCTTTGTCCAGATGTTCAGCAGGATCGTCCTGGATGTAAGCGGCGACTTATTTGAGGAAATCATCGTTGCGCGCAAGGGGGTCATGGGCTATACGGGCGACACCCAGATGGAGGCCTTTGATTGGAAGTTTGTGACCGAGGAATTCAAGGGTCTGGTGCACCGCAAGACCAAGAAGGAGTTTCCAGAAGACCCCTACGAGCAACTCCAACTAGCCATCCGCGCCGTCATGGAAAGCTGGAACGGGCGGCGGGCTGTAGACTACCGGAACCACTACCGCATCCCCCATGACACGGGCACTGCCGTCAACATTGTGGCGATGGTCTTTGGCAACATGGACGAGAACAGCGGCACGGGGGTAGCTTTCACCCGCGACCCTGCTACCGGCGAGCGCATTCTCTACGGCGAATACCTTATGAACGCTCAGGGAGAAGATGTGGTGGCTGGTATTCGGACGCCCCGGAAGATTGCTGAGATGGCGAGTGCCAACCCCGGTCTGTACCAAGAATTGTCCACCATTGCCCGGCGGCTTGAACAGCATTATCGCGACGCCCAGGACATGGAGTTCACAATAGAACGGGGCAAGCTATACATGCTCCAGACCCGGTCTGCCAAGCGTACGGCCCAGGCGGCAATGAAGATGGCGGTAGACATGGCGGAAGAGGGACTGGTAACCGAGGAGGAAGCTCTGCTGCGGGTAGAACCCGCACAGATCAACCAGCTTCTCCTGCCCCGTTTTGATGCAATTGCCAAGGATATAGCCATCAAGCGGGGCGATTTGTTGGCGACAGGACTCAACGCTTCTCCCGGTGCAGCCAGCGGAAAAATCGTGTTCCACCCCGACCGTGCCGCTGAAATGGGCGAAAGAAATGAGGGTGTGATTCTGGTCCGCACTGAGACCAACCCCGATGACGTTCATGGCATGTTAAAGGCCAAGGGGATCCTGACGGCCCGTGGCGGCGCTACCAGCCATGCCGCCGTGGTTGCGCGTGGCCTGGGGAAGCCATGCGTTGCGGGCTGTGAGGCCTTGGAGGTGGACTACGAGGCTCAGACGTGCCGCATTGGCAAGGTCCACCTGAAAGAGATGGACGAGATCAGCATAGATGGAGCGACCGGTCAGGTTTTTCTTGGACGCCTGCCTACCACCGCACCCAGCTTTGCCGAGCAGCGGGAGCTGCGCACTCTGTTGAACTGGGCCAACCAGGTGAAGCGCCTGGGTGTCTGGGCAAACGCAGACACCCCCGAGGATGCCCAGCGCGCCTTGGAGTATGGAGCGGAAGGCATTGGCTTATGCCGAACGGAGCATATGTTTTTTGCTGAAGAACGCCTGCCGGTGGTGCGCCAGATGATCCTGGCTGCGCCTGAGGCCAGCGAGGTTGAGGACCGCGTCCGCCGTGTTGAGTACAACCTGTCTCTCGCCACTGCTGAGCAGCGCCCTCTTCTGGAGCAGGATCTGGTCCAGGCGCGGGAAGCTTTGCGGACATCTCGGGCTGCTAAGGAGTATCACCATGCCCTGGAGCGCCTATGGCAGTTCCAGACCGAGGACTTCAAAAGTATCCTGAAGGCCATGACCGGTAAGCCAGTCATCATACGACTCCTGGACCCACCACTGCACGAGTTCCTCCCCCGCTATGAAGACCTTCTGGTAGAGTTCACTGAGATGCGTTTAAACGGCGCTGGGCCCAACGAGATCAAAGAAAAAGAAGAGTTGTTGCGGGCGGTGGAAAACATGAAGGAAGCCAATCCCATGCTCGGGCTCCGTGGCTGCCGCCTGGGCCTCATGTACGGAGCCATCAACGAAATGCAGGCCCGCGCCATCATGACTGCTGCGTGTGAGCTAAAGAAAGAAGGCTACGACCCACAGCCGGAAATCATGGTTCCCCTGGTGGGGTATCTCTCAGAACTATCCCTGGTCAAGGAAGTGGTTGTGCGTGTATGCGAGCAGGTGCAACATGACAAAGGTGTCAAAATTCCCTACAAAGTTGGCACAATGATTGAACTGCCTCGCGCTGCTCTCATGGCCGACGAGATTGCGAGGGAAGCAGAGTTCTTCAGCTTCGGCACCAACGATTTGACGCAGACTACCCTGGGTATCAGCCGTGACGACGCCGAGGGAAAGTTCCTCCTGCACTACGTCACCCGAGGGATCCTGAAGGAAAACCCCTTCCAAGTGCTGGACCGGGATGGCGTTGGCCAACTTATCCAGATGGGTGTGGAAAGGGGACGCCGCACCCGGCCCGGCTTGCACGTGGGGATCTGCGGTGAGCACGGAGGGGACCCCTCCAGTATTGAGTTCTGCCACAATGCTGGCCTGGACTATGTAAGCTGTTCTCCCTTCCGGGTGCCCGTAGCCCGCTTGGCTGCCGCCCAGGCTGCCCTTGGTTCCGACTCAGCCCATGGGATGGCGAGCACGAAGTAACCCGACTCTACCGCATCACCTCTAGTGGGGGTGCGGTGTGCCGTACCCCAAAGTATTTCCCCAGCATAACTGCCATGACACTTGCAAGAGGCTGCTAAGGAGCGAGGGAAAGCGTCTCACCGCTAGACTAGCTACCAACTCCTCCTATGACAAGAAACCCATGAACAGCCACAACCAGCCTTCTTCCAGCAGCCAGCCTAAACTCTATACCAACCTGGCTTCATGGTTTCATCTGCTTACTGCTCCGAAAGACTATGCCGAGGAGGCTGCTTTTTACCAGCACCTCATCACCATCGCATCCACGACCCCGGCCCAGACCATGCTGGAGCTGGGCAGCGGCGGCGGCAACAATGCCTCTCATTTGAAAGCAACCTGCCAGATGACCCTGACCGACCTGTCGTCGGAGATGTTGGCCCTGAGCAAAACGCTTAACCCTGAATGCGAACACATTCAGGGTGACATGCGTACCCTACGTCTTGGCAGGCTTTTTGACGCCGTTTTCGTCCACGACGCCATCGCATACATGACTACTGAAGCTGATTTGCGAGGGGTGCTGGAGACGGCATACGTCCACTGCAAACTAGGGGGCGTGGCCCTCTTCGTACCCGACTATGTCTTGGAGACCTTTACCCCTAAGACCGATCACGGCGGCCACGATGACGCCCAGGGCAAGGGGCTCCGCTATGTGGGATGGACGACGGCCCCTGATCCGAACGACACCCGCTACACAGTAGACTACGCCTATCTTTTGCGGGAAGCAGACGGTTCGGTACGTGTGGAGCATGACCGGCACGTCATGGGGCTATTTTCCGAAAGCGATTGGATACGCCTCCTGCGGGATACTGGTTTTCAGGCCTCTGCCCTCCCTCATGCCTGGGGTGGTGTACTCTTTCTTTGTGTGAAGTCCCCCTAACCAAAACTGAACCCAGCATCATCCATGAACTGGAAACTTATCGTAGCCCTTTCATCCCTTGGTGTTGCCTTAGGTGGGGTCTCTCTTATCGGACTACCCCGGTGGGAGGAATGGGCCGTCCGCCTTTTCGTAGGCCTCTTTGCTGCCTACGTGCTGGCGATGAAGCTCCGGACCAGACATATCCATCACGGCTTCATTGTGGGCTTTGCCGCAGGGATGCTGGCCATTTTTGTGCAGGCCTTCTTTTATGACATCTTGTTGGCTCGCAACCCGGACGCAGCGACAATCCCCGATAACCTGCCCTCTGGGACTGACCCCCGCCAATACTTGCTTTCTTACGCCCCTGTCATAGGTCTGCTCCAAGGCATTGCCTTGGCAGTCTTTGCGTGGACTGCAGGCAGCATAGCAAAAGGCTCTGCCCTGGCGCAGAACACCAAAGGCTCCCTATCCCAAGAGCAAACGCAGACACCAAAGGCCAGACAGACAGACAGAGGAGCAAAACCACGAAAGAGGAAGTAGAGGCCATACTCTGCAAATAGGAGGGCAAGGCGCCCGACGCAGTTCATACATCGCCTGGACAATTGTTGTCTGAGGTGGTGAGCAGGCTCGCGAAAGAAGACCCCACGGGGGGCTAAGAAATTCTCTTCGCGCCGTTCTTGGGAACATCCAGGCAGGAGAGATATACTGTCCCCATGCTGCCATCTGACCTTAACCACATTGTCCGCCTGCGCCTAGAACAGCGGGAAGAATTGCTTTCTCCCTATGCCGCCAAGGTCCGGGCGTCCAAGGGTAGGGCCGTCTCTGAGGAATCTTCCCCTCTCCGTACGGATTTCCAGCGTGACCGCGATCGCATTATCCACTGCAAGGCCTTCAGGCGCTTGAAGCACAAGACCCAGGTGTTCATCGCCCCCCTTGGCGACCACTACGTTACGCGCCTGACCCATACGCTGGAGGTCTCACAGATTGCACGGACAATCGCCCGTGCCCTTAATCTCAACGAAGACCTGGAGGAAGCCATTACCCTGGGCCATGACCTGGGCCACACTCCCTTCGGCCACATTGGTGAAGAAACCCTGGACAGCCTCGCCTCTGGGGGCTTCTCCCATGCACAGCAAAGCCTGCGGATAGTGGAGGTGCTGGAAAAGGAGGGGCAGGGACTCAATCTCACCTGGGAGGTGCGCCAGGGCATTGTCAGCCACTCCAAACCCCAAGGGGACTTCTTGGACAGCGGCCTAGTGGAGGGTCTGACCCTAGAGGCCCAGATATGTCGCCTGGCCGATGCCGTGGCTTACCTGAACCACGACATCGGCGACGCCATTCGCGCCGACCTTCTGCGAGAGGAAGACTTGCCTTGCACAGTCGCTGAAGTCTTGGGTTTGCGCCATTCCCAACGCATAGATACGATGGTAGCGGATGTGGTGGCAGCGTCCTGGCCTTGCACCGGGGACAACCCCGCCGGCATCACACCAGTGATACGCATGTCAGTTCAGGTAAGAGAGGCACTGAATACGCTGCGAGACTTCATGTTTGAGCGCATCTACGTGCCCTCCAATAACAACCTACAGGGACGGAAGGCCAGGGAGATTGTGACGTTCCTCTACCAGCAGTACGCTCACCACCCCGAGCAGGCGCCCGAAGAGTACCGGCGGCGCGAGGACACGCCAGAACGGATTGCCTTGGACTACGTATCCGGTATGACGGACCACTACGCTCTACGCCGAGCTGAAGAACTGCGCCCCGGCATCTCCGGCAAGGTATTCAACTGGGTAGTCTGAAGCAACACAACAGAGTCGGGGAAGGAATAGGGGTTAGGTTATGTCCCTAGCCGATGAAATAAAGGAACGCCTTGACATCGTGGAGGTGGTCAGCAGCTACGTCCCCAGCCTGCGCCGCTCAGGCCGTAACTTCTCGGCCCCCTGTCCCTTCCACAACGAGCGCACCCCCTCCTTCTACGTGTTCCCAGACCGCCAGAGCTGGCGCTGCTTTGGGGCCTGCGCTACCGGCGGAGATGTTCTCTCTTTTGTTATGCGCGCCGACAAGTTGGATTTTGGAGAGGCTCTGCGCCTTCTTGCCCAGCGCGCCGGCGTCGCCCTTCCCGAAGCCCGCCGGGAGGACCCCAAACGCAACATCCTCTACCGCATCAACGATGCTGCCTGCGCCTTCTTCCAGGATACCCTCCGTTCTCAGCAGGGCATCGCAGCCAGGGCCTACCTCCAGGGCCGCGGCATAGACGCCGACGTCATCCGTCGCTTTCAGCTTGGCCTCAGCCCAGGGAGCGGCGATGCTCTTATAGAGCACCTGACGGCCCTAGGCTTCACCAAGGAGCAGGTTATTGAGGCTGGCCTGGCTACCCGAGGCGAAGAACTGCCCTCCAGGGACATGTTCCTCAGCCGTGTGATGATCCCCATCCACGACAGCCAGGGCAACCTCTGCGGCTTTGGAGGCCGCTCTCTGGATGGCGCTGAACCCAAGTACCTCAACTCTCCCAGGACGCCGGTCTTTGATAAAGGCCGTATTCTGTACCTCTTTCACAAGGCCAAGGCAGCCATTCGCCGGGAAGGAGAAGGGGTCGTTGTAGAGGGGTACATGGATGCTATCGCAGCCCACGTCCACGGCTTTGAAAACGTCGTGGCTTCTATGGGTACCTCTCTCACCCAACAGCAGGTAGACTTGTTGAAGGGATTAGCAAAGCAGTTTGTGATGGC
Source organism: Chloroflexota bacterium (assembly GCA_016202485.1). Lineage (GTDB taxonomy): Bacteria > Chloroflexota > Dehalococcoidia > Lucifugimonadales > JACPCL1 > JACPCL1. Next base: position 22,192 of record JACQOP010000080.1, read on the forward strand.
GTTGGACGCCGACGCCGCGGGCCAGCAGGCCACATTCCGCAGCCTGCGCGATTCTTGGCTGGCTCTCAGCGGCAAGAGTGACGTCAAGCTACGAGTGCTTGTGTTGCCTTTTGGCAAAGACCCTGACGAGTTGATACGCAGTTCTCCTGAGGCATGGCGCATTGCCATTAGTGAAGCGGTACCTGTTCTGGACCACCTGTTTACTCTCGCACCCAAGGTGTGGGATCTCACCACAGGTACGGGGAAAAACCAGGCGTGGCAGGAGATGCAGCCGATTGTCTATGAGCAAGGGAATGTGTTTGACCAGGACACTTATTTGCGAAAAGTGGCCAATCTGCTAGACACTACTGTGGAGCGCCTTCAAGCTATTAGCGGTGTGCCGAATCCTAGAGGACAAATACGACGCAGTGTGTCTTCCGCCAAGCCAGGAACGGGAACTGAACTTCAAGCCAAAGACCCAGCACAGGTCGCCAGCGAGCACCTTTTGTCCTGCCTGTTGCGATGGCCCCAACTCAAAGTCCTGGCAGCAGGCCATGACCCGGAGGTCTTCACTGCCTGGGAACACCGCAGCATCTTTACATACTGGCTCCAATGTTCTACCATAAAGGAGTTGACAGACGCTTTACAAGGGGAATTGCGCCCTCTGGTGGAGCACCTCCTCTCCTTATCCCTCCCCCCAATGGACATGCGCCAGAAAGAGCAGGCGGTTAAAGACTGTTTCCATGTGCTTGAGGTGCAACGACTCCGGGGCATCAAGCAGGAAGAAAGCCTGCTATTAGCTCAGGGAGCGGGAGAAGGGGAAACCCCAGGAGCTTTGGAGGAGATATCCCTCCAGGCTATTGCCACTAATGAACGACTCAGCCAGCTCTTTCGGGAGCGGCCTGGACATCAGAAACGTGGGGTGTAGCGGTGAAGAAAGCCACGCACAAGCGCAGTGAACCCATACCCAACAATCTTGTGCAGAATGAAGAGGATATGATGAATCAGCAAGGGGAGGTTATACCCGGCTCCGAAATTCGGGACCTCCTGCCTGACGGTGTGCTCAATGCCAGTACTGAGGGCGATGCTCTTGTGGTTAGTGATGCACCTATCGGTGAACTAGAAGGGGAAGGTAGCGAGGAGGACTGGAACCCCGAGGCTATGGATGACGAGATCAAGGAGCTTGCAGAAGAGTCCGAAGCCCTAGCCGACGCTAAACTGGCTGCTGAAGCCCTGGATTCTGTAGAGATGATTGACGACCCGGTCCGCATGTATCTGCGGGAGATAGGGCGTGTCTCGCTTCTTACTGCAAAAGACGAGCGCCGCCTGGCCCGGGCGATGGAGAGCGGCAAGTACATTACAGATCTAGAGGCACAGCTCAAAAGCCCCGATGGCGTTGCGCCGAAGGCTTGGGAAAAGGTCACCTACTTCCTTTCGGAGACCTCCAAGCTGGCTGCCCTGGCAAATTTTGTTGCCGCTCAGCATCATATCCCCACTCCCTTGACGTTGAAGGAACTGGTCACTAACCAGCCTTTTCGCAATGCCATAGACGCTGCCATTGATAAGGAGAAGATGCAGGAGTACGGGCAAGTTCTGGGCAAGGCTCCTGAAGAGGTTGAGGCTGACGTCATCAAACTGTCCCTCAACAGCCGCATCCTGCCCCACGAAGTGTTGGACGTTGTGGAGGATAACTGCACGCTGGAAGCCCTGGCAGAGCTTATTGCTGAAGGCGCCCTTCCCCGCCAACTTGAACCCTATGAGTACCTCTTCCGTATGCACTTGGATAAGGTCAAGACGGAAGGGTACAACGCTCAGCAGCACCTGGCTGAGGCCAACCTCCGCCTGGTTGTCAGCGTAGCCAAGAAATATATCGGCCGGGGGATGTCCCTACTGGACCTGATCCAGGAAGGCAACATCGGCCTCATCCGTGCGGTGGAGAAGTTTGACTACCGGAAAGGCTACAAGTTCTCCACTTACGCCACCTGGTGGATCCGCCAGGCTATCACCCGGGCCATCGCCGACCAGGCCCGTACCATTCGCATCCCGGTGCACATGGTAGAGACGATCAACAAGTTGCTGCGGGTCAGCCGGCGGCTGGTGCAGGAATACGGGCGTGAACCCACCAGCGAGGAGATAAGCTGGGACCTGGAAGTGCCACCCGAGAAAGTACGAGAGATCCTGAAAATCTCCCAGGAGCCTGTGTCTCTGGAGACGCCTATTGGCGAGGAAGAAGACTCGCATTTAGGTGATTTCATTGAGGACCGCGCCGCTATGGCTCCTGCCGATGCAGCCAGCTATCAGCTTCTGAAGGAGCAGATTGACGACGTGCTGGACAGCCTTACCGAGCGGGAGAAGCGGGTCCTGCAGCTCCGCTTTGGCCTGGAGGACGGGCGCAGTCGTACGCTAGAAGAGGTAGGCCGGGAGTTCGGGGTTACCCGGGAGCGCATCCGCCAGATTGAGGCCAAGGCCCTACGCAAGCTGCGGCACCCCAGCCGCTCCCGCAAGCTCCGTGATTTTCTGGAGTAGTGCTTCCGATTACTAGGGCAAGGAAAACCCCGCCGCTGGCGGGGTTTTCCTTGCCCTATAAACCTTCCTTCCCCTTTTTCAAGTCCTGTTCAGGCACAGTCTGAGGTGCTGTAGTATAGTGTGCAAAAGCTGCTTCTCATAAAGACCACATCATGCCAGAAGCGCCTGACCTAGAGATAATATGTGAGGTCTTGACTCGCGGCCTGGTGGGACGACAAGTCACAGAAGCCAAAGTGCTGCGCCCCACGGTCCTGCGTTCCCTGGCGGCTAAGGACCTTCCATCAGACCTCCCAGGTCGCACCTTAGAGGAGGTCACTAGACGTGGCAAGTTCCTCCTCTTGTCCTTTGGGGAGAGGATGATCGTCATAAACCCCATGCTCACCGGGGCCTTGCAGCTCAGCGCACCCAAGGAACGGGTGCTGAAGAGCACCCACCTGGTCATAGGCTTTGGAGAGGAGGAGGAGCTGAGATACCTGGACGAGACCCAGATGGGCCAGGTCTACTACATCCTGCCGGAGCAGCTCCCTAAAGTACCCCGCTTTAGCGAGCAGGGGCCTGACGCCCTCTCCGATGGGATCACGCTGGCGGAGTTCAAGGCCCGTCTGGGCAAGTACCATGGCGAGATTAAGGGCATCCTCACGCGTGGGTCTGTGGTCTCCGGTATAGGCAATGCCTACGCCGATGAGGTACTCTTTGCCGCGGGCATCTCGCCTTTTCGCAAGAGACGCACGCTCACGGACCAGGAGGTGGAGCGGCTGCACGCCAGCATTGGGCGGGTGCTTTCAGAAGCTGTCGTCGTCCTGCGGGAGGGGATGGGCGAGGTCATCCACCACAAGATCAGGGATTTTCTGCAGGTGCACAACAAAGGGGGCCAGCCATGTCCCCGGTGCGGCGCAGTTATCAGCCAGCTCAATGCCAATCAACGCAGCACCAGCTACTGCCGCCACTGCCAGCCTGGAATGCTCCTCAAGAACTAACCATACCTCACTTTGCCAATGGGATAGCAGCGCGACCATGAATGACACTACCCAGTCTCCTAAAGACCTCCAACGCAAGTACCGCCGCTATTTGGACGCTGAGCGGGAGGCCATAGCACTCTATTCGGCTATGTTAGCCGCGGAGAAGGAAGAGTACCGAACTGAAGTGCTGCGAGACCTCATCGCTGCGGAGCAGCGCCATGCTGTGCTGTGGGCGGGCAAGCTGGGGTTCCCTCCTGGCAAGATGACTCAACCCCGGAAAACGGCCCGGGTACGGCTGCTGGGCCTCCTCTCCCGGGTCTTTGGCACCAAACGGATACTGGCAATAGCCGAACGGCTGGAAGGCAATGACACCGCTATGTACGGCGGCGACCCGGAAGCGGTGGAGGTGATGGAGGAAGAGGTACAGCACGCTGAAACCCTGCGGGGACTGCAGAACTCTCACCCCAGCCCCCACCAGGAGGTTGCGCGGGGTGGTTGGGAGTCTGCATCAAACAGCGGGGCCTACCGGGCCGGGGTCCTGGGTATCAATGACGGCTTGGTGTCCAACTTTGGCCTGGTGTGGGGTGTGGCAGGGGGCACGGCTGACCCGTACATTATCCTGCTGGCAGGCACGGCAG
>JACQOP010000082.1 GCA_016202485.1 Chloroflexota bacterium
GGACGGGGGCTGTATATACCAGGTCAAAGCGAATGAACGCAACTGTCGAGATTCAAGGCGAAGGAGAGATGCGAGAGTTGCTTGATCTGGCGATAGACAAAGGCATGATACGTATGCTGACAAGGCTACAAAAATGGGGAATGCAAATACCTGCACTTGCTCCGAGTGATGTACGGCTATTTGAGCAACAAAGGGGGCAGCTATGAACGCCGAAGAGATGTTGGACAAAATCCACCAGGGCGGCTACTGGCGAATAGTGCTGCACCCGACCGAGTTCAAACCCCACAGAATTGGCACGCTTCAAGAATGCCTTGCCATCATTGAGCGGTCAAAAGTAAGCCTCCGAGGTTGGGACTATCCTTTTGTGGACCCAGACAACGTGATCTTTGGCGACAACTGGATTAGCCTCGCTGAGGACTCTGAGTTTGAGGTGGAGTTCTGGCGTTTTTACCAGAGTGGTCAGTTTGTCCATCACCTTGCGTTGCCGCACGAGGAACGCCATGGCAAACCTGACATTGAGCTCGGTGACCTGATCTACCAGCTTACCGAGGTTTTCGAGTTTGCCGCCAGGCTTGCCTTGCGGGATGTCTTCAACGGAAGCGCTGTCGTTAACATTCAGTTGAACAACATCCAGGACTACACTTTGCGGATCAAAGGCAGCCACCTTGCGTCTGCCAGGAACTACCGCTCCACTTCCACAAACCTGGAGTGGAAGCGTTCTGTTCCTACTCTGACTCTAATGGGCAACGCAGGCGATTTAGCGCTGGACGTGGCAGAGCAGTTCCTTGGAAACTTTGGCTATCACGCCGACCGCACGTTGCTTGCGGCTGACCAGGCCCGCTTGCTTGAGCGCCGCCTCGGTGTTTGAGGAGCGGTAGCTCCTACTCCTTCCCCAGTGCCGCGCGCACCAGCGCCTCCGCCTCCGGGCTCAGCGCTTCCGCTGCCTCCAGTGCGCCCTGGGCTGTTGCCTGGACGGCCTCTTCTTCTGGAATACCCTGTTCCCGGGCAGCGGTGCGGGCGGCAGTGAGGGCCTGGCGGACTGCTTCACCCGTATCGGCGCCCGCTTGATGGGCCCCTTCCACCACACCGTAGCCGGCGCCCCAGAACACCGGCATAGGGTCTATGTCCTCCTGCCCCAGGGCCTTCACTGCGGCAGTGACGGCGTCGTGGGCCAGGCGGCCCGCGCCCACTGCCGTGTCCTCAAGGGCGTTCATGATCCCCCTGGTGGTATGCACGGCAACGTCTGCGGCAAAGGCGGGGACCGCCACCCCTGCGCGCCACACGTCCTCCAGCGCGTCCTGGAGCATGGCCACCGCCCGCCTGGAGGTGCGCCGCCCCTGCTCAGCGGCTACCGCTGCAGCCCTGGCAAGCTGGGCAATCTGGTAACTAGTGATCCCGGCGGCAACGTCAAGGCCCGGCACCGATGTCCTCCGCAGGATGCTCAACGGGAAGGTGAGGATGCCCAGAGCCGCCACGGAGCTCACCGGGGAGGAGAGCTGGCGGGCCGGTGAATACAGGGCGTCCAGCACTACCTCACGGCCTACCTCCCCCTCTTCCCTCATGACCGTCAAGGAGTTCAAAGTAAACAACCCCACCACGAAAGTAATGGCGAACAGGAAGTCAAACCCCTGCAGGCTGATGGCGGGCAGGTCAATGAACCGCTCCGGTGATACCCAACTCACCACGAAATTGAGAGAGCGGACGCTGAAGAAGTCGGCGAAGGCCCCGCCCAGGAGAGGGCCAAGGCCCGCTCCCAGGTTCAGCGCCACCGACGCCGACGCCAGGTATTCCGTGGCTTGCTGTTGTGGGGCAAGCTTCATGCCCAGGGTGCCGATGGTCAGATTGACGCCGGAGGCGGCAGCCCCCGCCAGGATGTGCAGCACCACCAGTAAGGGGACCGTCAGAAAGTATCGCTCCGGCATAGTGGTGAATGTCCACCCCAGGACCACCAGCAGGTACAGGGACGCGCAGAGGGAGAGGATAATCTTTTGGCCAAACTTGTCCGCCAGCGGCCCCCATAACCGCAGGAACAGAACGTTGGACAACTGGCTCAGCACGGTGAGGGCAATCACGCTGGAGAGGGGAAGCTGCAAGCGCACCAGCATATAGACCGCAAAGAAGGGCACCGCCAGGTTCAGAGCCAGGCCCCACATGAAGGCAAACCGGAGCAGGTGCTTGAAGTTGGGGTCCCGCAAAGGCACCGCCAGGGATGTTGCAATGGATGAGCGGTTGGGCGACGGCGGCGCCATCAATGGTTCTGGCATCAGAGCCATAAAGAAGGGACTGGCCAGGCCAAGGGTTGCAAACCCCACCATAAGCGGGATGGCGTAGCCTATTGCTTCGGGGGAGCCGGTAATGCTTGCCTTCCAATAATCTACGAACAAAGCCGCCGCCAGGCCAAAGGCCGCTGCCATGACGTTGGACAGTGCCAGCCGGCGGGCGTAAAACCTACCCAGGATTTGCTGGGGCACCAGGTCCCGCACCCAGCCGTTCCAGGCGCAGTTGGTGACCGCAGAGATAACGCCCCGTACGGCCACAATGGCCAGGAGCATAGACACCGCAACCGTATTGGGCGCGTCATAAATAAAGGGCAGCATCGCCACGGGCAGCCACAGCGCCTGGGCGGTCCACCAGGTGGTGACCGAGATGGCCTTGCGCAGGCGGATGCGGTCCACCAGGGGGATGGCGGCAAGCTGGAGGGGCTGAGTCACAAAGGGCAGCGACGCCAGGATGCCTATCTCCAGGTTGTTGGCGCCCAGGGCCAGGGCGTAGGCAGCCAGGAACCCACTGGTGGTGATGCTGCCAAAGCCCATGGAGGCAACGCCTTCATAGGTCATCCACCGCAGGCCGTGGTTGACCTCCGCTTCTGTGATAGTCGGCTTGGGCTTGAAGAGGCTGAAAAGGGACATAAGGACGACCAAGGGCCAAGAAAGGCCTGAGCCTGAGATGGAGGCCCCCCTGCTTCATTGTGGGGGCGGTAAGACGGAACGCAATTGTGCTTAATAACAGATGGTGAAACCCTAAGGGCGTAGGAGCACAAGGTCGGAGACTCGCGATCTATCGGAGCCTTACGCCCCTACGGGATGTAGTGGGAACGTCAATCCCCCTATGGGATTACTGGGCTAGGTGTAACCCCTGAGCCACCCTCTCACCTCTGCCGCTGTATCCTCCCTGCGCAGCGCCAGGGCGAGAGACGCCGCAAGCAGCCCCAGGGGTGTGCCGCAGTCATACCGGCGGGCGGCGTAGCGATAGGCGTACAGGGGACATTGCTCCATGGAGCGTGCAATACCGTCGGTAAGCTGGATCTCGCCGATGGCCCCTGGGCGGGTACGGGCTAGGGCGTCAAAGACCTGGGGCATGAGGAGGTAGCGCCCCACGACGCCCAGGTTGGAGGGGGCCTCCTCTGCCGGCGGCTTTTCCACCATGCCCCTCAGCCGGTAGGTGCGAGGGTCCACCTGGCCGCCAGGAGCCAGGTCCACCACGCCATAGGCGGAGATACGCTCCCTGAGCACCTCTTCCACTGCTACATAGTTGCCGGGGTTGGCCCACCAGGCCCGGAGCATCTGGGCCAGCACCGGCTCATCCCCCACCAGCAGGTCGTCGGGCAATATGACCGCGAAGGGCTCCTCCCCTACAGCCTCGCGGGCGCATAGGACGGCATGGCCCAGGCCAAGCTGCTGGGCCTGGACAGGATAGCTGAAGGTCAGGGCTTCCCCCATCTGCCGGAGCTCATCGGCCACGCCTTCCATCCCCCGGCCCCGCATCAGACGGTCAATCTCCGGAGAGGGCTTGAAATACTCCCCCAGGGCTTCCTTGCCAGGGGAGGTGACGATGGCGATGTGCTGGATACCGGCGTCCATGGCTTCCTTGACCACGTAGTGGATGGCAGGCCGGTCTATAACGGGGGCTAGCTCCTTCGGGACGGCCTTGGTGAAGGGCAGGAAGCGTGTGCCCAGCCCAGCGGCGGGGATGACGGCGGTGCGTATGTGTTGAGGCATAATAAAGCTATTCTACAGGCCGCGTTGACAGTGGGGAAGGGGCATGGGATGATGGAAATGGTCGTGCTAGGCGGGGAGTTAGCGGTGCCCTGAACCCGAAATCCGCTATAGCGGGGCTGAATCCCCCTCCGCGGCCCAGCCACAGGCCTCTACCCGCGGTGTTGCCGTTTGATGACCGGGCCCTGCGCGGCGGACACCCGCGAACCCCGCCAGGTCCGGAAGGAAGCAACGGTAAACGGGGCCTTCCGAGCGCCGCAGATTTCCTGGTTTGAGGTACCCGCAGGGCATGTCTTCGGGTCATAGTCAACGAGGGGTGCACGACCGTTTTCTTTTCTTGTTTTGATGGAGGGCTTCGTTTCCAGCTAGCTCTCTACAGGTCCGTCCGTAGACCCGCTGTCCGCCCCGCATTGCGGGGCGGATGTGTCTTGGGCCTGGAGCAAAGAATATGACGACCCTACCTAGAGCCAGCCTCTCTCCCAAGGCGCGGCTTGAGCAACTTGGGGCCACGGCCAAGAAGGGCCTGGGGCAGAACTTCCTGGTGGGCCAGGGTGTCGTGCGCGCCATCCTGAAGGCGGCAGACATAGGCCTCGCCGACGTGGTGGTGGAGATCGGCCCCGGCTTGGGGGTGCTGACCCGTGAGCTGGCTTCCGCCGCGGGCAAAGTCATCGCCGTGGAGATGGACCGGACCCTGGCCGGAGCCCTGGAGCGGGAGATGGCCGGCGCCGGCAACCTGGCGGTGGTCTGCGCCGACGCCCGTGACGTGGGCATACGCGCCCTGACAGGCGACTCGCCCTACAAGCTCGTCGCCAACCTGCCCTATTACGCCGCCAGCCCTATCCTGCGACGCTTCCTGGAATCGGACCATCCGCCAGTGCTGGCGGTGGTCATGGTTCAGCGGGAAGTTGCCAGGAACATGACGGCCCAGCCAGGCCGGATGTCCCTGATGTCCGTGGGCGTGCAGGTCTATGGCAAGCCCCGCATCGTGGGGTACGTGCCCCCCGCGGCCTTCTATCCCCAGCCCAAGGTGACCTCCGCCATTGTACGTATAGACGTGTACCCCAGGCCGGCGGTAGATGCGGAAGACATGGCCGCCTTCTTCGCCGTGGTCCGGGCTGGCTTCAACGCTCCCCGCAAGCAGCTCCGCAATGCCCTGGCCGGCGGCCTGAAGATCCCGCCCCAGGAGGCGGAGGCCTTGCTGGTAGAGGCGGGTATAGACCCCCGCCGCCGCGCCGAGAGCCTGGACCTCCAGGAGTGGGGCGTGTTGTACCAAACAGCCAGGGCCAATGGTGTGGCCGCCGCCAGCGAAGAGGACGATGATGCAGGTGCAGGCCAGAGCCAAAATTAACCTGTGCCTGGAGGTGCTGGGGGTGCTCCCCGGCGGCTACCACGAGGTGGCGACGCTCCTGCACACCATCGCCCTGTCCGATACCCTGTCCTTTGAGCCGGCCCCTGATTTGACCCTGCACTGTGACCCTGCCCTTGGCCCGCTGGAGGAGAACCTGGTGCTACGGGCGGCGCGCTTGCTCCAGCAGGAGATCGGCAGCACCAGGGGAGCGGCCATTGTCCTGCACAAGGGCATCCCCGTGGCGGCCGGCCTGGGCGGCGGCAGCAGCGACGCCGCGGCAACCCTCCTGGCCCTGAACACCCTGTGGGGCCTGGGGCTGTCCCTGGAGCGCCTGGCTGAGCTGGCCGCCCGCCTGGGGGCCGACGTCCCCTTCTTCCTGCAAAGCGGCTGTGCGCTTGCCCAGGGCAGGGGTAATGTGCTGACTCCCTTGCCCCCGCTCCAGGGCTGGTGGGCCGTCGTGCTGCACCCCCCCATCTCCCTGGAAGGCAAGACAGGCTTCTTGTACCGCCAGCTTGCAGCCGCCGACTACACCGGCGGCCAGGGGGCGCTGGCCCTGGCGGCCAAGTTGCGGCAGGGCGTCAGGACCCTTGCAAACCTTGCCGGTGCAACAAACGCCTTTGAGCGGGTGGCCGGCGCCGCCTTCCCTGGCCTGGATGCATACTGGCAGGCGTTTCTTGCAGCGGGTGCGCCCTTTGCGCGCCTCTCAGGCAGCGGACCGTCGTTGTTTACCCTGGCCCAGAGCCAGACTGAGGCTCAGGACATGGCCGTGCGCCTGCGCGCTCAGGGATATGAGACCTACGACGCGGCGCTGGAATAGGCCAAGAGACGCGTCACGTTGACTGCCTGGGGAGAGGTGGCTACAATAGCGGAAGTTTGGGCTGAGAAATGCCCTTCGCACAAACGATCGGATTCCGGATGATCATTGATTTGCACGTCCATACAGTAGTTGGCAGCATTGACAGCAGCCTGCTGCCTCAAGAGATGGTGGAGGAAGCGTACCGTGTGGGGCTCCAGGGTGTGTGCCTCACCGAGCACCGGGGACCTTGGGACAAGTTTGAGTTCAACCGCTTCAAAAACCAGCAGGGCAACCTCTTCATTGCCAACGCTATGGAGTTGGAGTCCGACTACGGCCATATCACTATATTTGGACTGGACCGCTATGTGCCAGGCATCCGGGATCCCTGGGCACTGCGCAAGCTGGCGGATAGGGAAGGGGCGTATGTGGTGCTGGCCCACCCCTTCCGCAACCTCCTGCACAAGCCCCCCTATAACAACAACAACCTGCTCTTCCGGGGCTACAAGCCCATGCCCACCACCGTGGATGAGGCCCTGAAACACCCCGTGTACGATGTCATAGACGCCATTGAGGTGGTCAATGGCGGCACCGCGGACAATGAGAACTACTTTGCCTGGGAAGTGGCCAAGCGCCTGGGCAAGCCCATGATCGGCGGCAGCGATGCCCACTCCACCAACGGCCTTGGGCGCTGCGTCACCGTGTTCCAGGACGAAATCACCAACCAGGAGCAGTTCCTGGAGGCCCTGCGGGCCGGGCGTTTCTACCCCGCTACCGGCCTCCTGGTGGGAGAGCTGGCGGCCATCGCCCAGGGCTAAGCTACATCTTCATGTGCCGGTGTGGGCGGCTGAAAGGCTGCCTCTTACTGTCCTGTTCTTCACTGGAGCAGCCCTTTTCTGCGTCATGGGGTGTATACTGGATAAGCCTCCATGCAGACCCCCGTTTCCCCCTGGGTCTGCCTAGAAAGAACAGCCTCCTGTGCGTTTGTTTGAAGACACCCCCGAGTCACCCCTGGAGCAGGTGTGCGTTGCCCTGGACCTGGAGACCACCGGCGTTGACCCCGAGCGGGACGAGATCATAGAGATCGGCGCGGTGAAGTTCCAGGGAGATATGGTGCTGGGCACCTTCCAGACCCTGGTCAACCCCCGCAGGCAGCTTCCCGACTTCATCAAGCAGTTGACCGGCATCACCCAGCGGGAGGTGGACGGCGCTCCGCCCCTGTCGGCGGTGGCTGGGGAGCTGACTGCCTTCTTGTCCCACCACCCCATCGTTGGCCACAGCATCTCCTTTGACCTGGCCTTTTTGAGCCGCGCCGGGCTTTCCCTGTCCAACCCCTACCACGACACCATGGAGCTGGCCTCGGTGCTGTATCCCAACGCCAGGGGGTACGCCCTGACAGCCCTGGCAGATATGCTGGACATCTCCTATGCCACGGCGCACCGCGCCCTGGAAGACGCCGCCATGAGCCACCGGCTCTACGTCGCCCTCCAGCGCCGGGCCCTGGAGAGCGCCTGGCATCTCATGGGCCCCATGCGCGCCCTCGCCGAGCGTTCGCCCTGGGCCTTGCGGGGCCTCCTGCGCCAGTTGGAAGGACAGTCGGTGCAGGAACGCGGCCCTGCCCCCAGCACCGTGGGCCTCCTGGGAGTGAACACCCAGGCCTTGCGGGAGCGCCTGCCCAGATACCGCTCCCTCCAGGCCAAGTCTGATGCGACCAGCATAGACCCTCTGGAGGTGCGCCAGCTTCTTGGGGCCCGGGGCCCCCTGGCAAAGGCATTCCCAGGCTACGAGCTCCGCCCCCAGCAGGTGCAGATGGCCGAGCACGTGGCCCGCTCCTTCAACGACGGCGTCCACCTCATGGTGGAGGCCGGTACAGGCGTCGGCAAGTCCGTTGCCTATCTGCTCCCCGCCATCCTGCACGCCCTCCGCAACGGGCGGCGGGTGGTGGTCTCCACCAACACCATCAACCTCCAGGAGCAGCTTATCACCAAGGACCTCCCCAACCTGGTGGCGGCCCTGTCCAAGGATGAAGAGCTGCGCCCCCTCTTGGAGGAGTTCCGCTTCTGCCACCTGAAGGGCCGCAGCAACTACCTGTGCTTCCGCCGGTGGGCGCAGATGGCCCAGGCCGGAAGCCTCTCTGCTGATGAGGCCCGCATGGCCTGCAAGGCGATGGTGTGGCTCCAGGACACGGACACCGGCGACCGCACGGAGATGAATATCCCCCAGCGAGACAGCTACCTGTGGGACCGCTTCTCCGCCGCCGGCGCCGAGGGGTGCGAGGGCCGGGATGGCGTGTGCTTCGTGCGTGCGGCTCGCTCTCGCGCCGAGGGGGCGCATCTGGTGGTGGTGAACCATGCCCTGCTCCTTTCAGACCTGGCCACAGGCAGCGCCGTTATCCCTGAGTACGACTACCTGGTCATAGACGAGGCCCACCACCTGGAGGAAGAGGCCAGCCGCCAGTTTGGCTACGAGGTGGCGTGGCAGACGGTGACAGAGCTGACGGCGCGCCTGGGCCAGCACCTCCAGTTGGCGCGTATGGCCCTCCAGGGGTCCCAGGCCTTGCCCTCACGGCGGGAGCAGCTTGAAGGGATGATGGCCGAAGCCACCGCAGCCTCCCGGCGCCTGGAGGAGGCTTGGGGCCGCCTGGCGACCGTCATGTCCTCCTTTGTCCGCAGCCATCGGAGCGCCGAGGACCGGCCCCAACTGCGCATCACCCGCTCGGAGCGCAGCCAGCCTGCCTGGTCCGAGGTGGAAATACACTGGGACGGCTTCAACGAGGGGATGACCGGCCTGGAGCGCCTGGTGGACCGGTTGGTCATGGCCCTGGAGCCCATGGACGCCCCCGCCATCAAGGAAGCCCAGATGGAGATGGGAAACTGGCAGGAGCGGGCCAAATTGGTGCGCGCCCAGGTGGAGGGGTTTGTGTCCCGCCCCGACGAGGGAAACGTGTACTGGGTCACTCTGGCCGGCCAGGAGGAGATGCCCGTGCTCACCGCCGCACCCCTTGACGTTGGGCCGCTCCTGGAAGAGAAGCTCTTTGCCGTCAAAGCCAGCATCGTCCTGACCAGCGCCACCCTCAGCGTGGCCGGCACCACCAAGTACCTGGCAGGGCGTATCGGCTTCAGCGAGGGCGAGGAGTTGCTCCTGGGCTCCCCCTTTGACTACCAGCAGGCAGCCCTGGTCCTGGTATGCCCGGACATCTCGGACCCCCGGGACGCTTCCTACCAGCAGGCCGTGCAAGACGCCGTCCTGCGGGTGGCCCGGGCCTCCGTCGGCGGCGTGCTGGTGCTGTTCACCGCCCACTCAGCACTGCGGAACATGCGCCGCGCTATCAAGCCGGTCCTGGACGCCGAAGGGATGCTGGTGCTAGCCCAGGGGGTGGACGGCTCGCCTCGCCAGGTGGTGGAGCAGGCCCAGGCCCGCAGCAACGTTGTGCTCCTGGGCACTAACAGCCTGTGGGAAGGCGTGGACGTGCCCGGCTACAACCTCCGGGTGGTTGTCGTCACCAGACTCCCCTTCAATGTGCCGACAGAGCCGCTCTTTGCCGCCCGCGCCGAGCTCTATAGCGACTCCTTCAACGAGTACACCGTCCCCCAGGCGGTGCTGCGCTTTCGCCAGGGCTTTGGCCGCCTCATCCGCTCCAAGGATGACCGAGGCGTGGTGGTGGTCCTGGATAGCCGCGTCCAGAACCGGGGCTATGGCCGCACCTTTCTCAGCTCCCTGCCCAAGTGCACCGTCCACCAATCGCCCCTGCGCAACCTGGGGAACGAGGTTGCCACCTGGCTGGCGAGGTAGGGTGGGTGACCCTCCATCGTAGGAGGATTGAGTTTACCTACGGTCTGGGGTAGACTTGAGGTGCGCAAAGGCCGTAAGGCGTGCGTTACTCTGTCGCGGATTGTATGTGACAACATGTTTGAGTATCCAGATTCCGTCCGAGTTGTCCAAGTTTCAAGGTCTGCCAAGATAGCACAGCTTCAGGCGCTCATCAAGCAGTATGAGGTGCGGTACGAGCTTGATTCCAAGGCGATGTGCCACCTTGTGCAAGCCGGTTCCATGAAGGAGACCAGGGAGATCCTTGAATGGTTAGTGGCCTATCGCGCGCTGCAATTACTAGAGAAACAGACCCCCACGACTGGAACTCTATTGACCACTACATGACCATTCACGAGAAACGGCTCGCTGAACACCCCTTTGTTGACCAGGACATTCCGAACACCCTCCTCTTTGAGGAAATAGATGGGGGTGTTCCTTTTTTACTGCTACGCGGCGAACTTTACTGTCACAGCAGGATTGTGCTAGAGGTGGAGAAGGTTTTTGAGCTCCGCAGAGGAGGCAACAGGCCGCAAATGCGCGGCGTGATCTACAAGTACGTGGGGTATGCACGGGGCGGTAACCTTCTCCTGAAATATCACAACCTTCATGAGGACCCAGACATTTACATCCACAGGGCTTATGACCCCAGGATTGGCCGGCAACTGCTATATGAGGAACTAAGCCGTGAGCAGTTCCCGACGTTCACTGAAGTGCTTGATGAAATGGAACAGCTAGTGCAGTTGCTTTAGTTTTGCTGTGCAAGGCCGAAATGCGGTTCCAAAGATTGGCCTTAGAACCGGCGACCAGCCCCACCTCCCCCGGAGCGGCCCCCAC
>JACQOP010000075.1 GCA_016202485.1 Chloroflexota bacterium
CGCAAAGCAATGGACCTGGCCCAGGACACGGTGACATTCTCCTTGCTGCTCCTGGCAGGCCTCCAGCAGGCCTTCCGAGGCGGACGAAGCCGAGTTGTGCCCGCCGGCGCTCAGCCCCCCTCTTACGCGGTGCTTGGTCCCCTGGCAGAAGCTATAGAGAAAGACCTCACCGGCGGCCTGCCGCTGTCCCAGTATGCTGTGGGCAGGGAGTTCAGGCCAGGAGAAGTGGTTTACTGGAAGGTCCCCCTCAATTTCCTTAAGGTCGCGCCAACGGTGGAGCAGTTCCTGTATCACCATAGGGATATAGCCATGCAGCGGGGCCAGACCTTCACGACCTACAAGGAAGTGCTTCTGGACTTGCTGGAGCAGCCAGAGATTTTAGAGTTGCTGGTACGTGTTGGGTATCCTACGGTGCAGGTGCAGGGGAGCATAGAGGCGCTGGAGATGCCACAGTAGCTCGCCGCACCTCTGGCTGGCCAAGGACTACTCAGCTTGCCGCCGCAGGCTGCATAGCGCTCCAAGGAATGCCCACAGCTTTATTAAGAGAAGCGACACCTGCCCCTGAACAATAGAGTCGCGTGGGCGGAAAACAGTGTCTGGCCCCGATATCATCGGGGCCAGACACTGTATTATCGGCTCTAGGGGCTATCGGCCAAGACAGAGCTACCGCGCGGCGGGGTAGGCCTCCATACCGTGCTCCGGCATGTCCAGGCCTTCCATCTCCTCCTCCCGGGAGGCCCGCAGGCCCATGGTCATCTTCAGGACCCAGAAGACCAGGAAGCCGGCGCCCAGGGCCCAGGCCGTCACCACCACCACGCTGATGAGCTGGGCAATGAACTGCTCGGCGCCGCCGTACAGCAGCCCTGTCACCAGGGGGGCGTCGGTGGTGTAGTTGCCATAGGTGCCATCGGCGAAGATGCCCACTGCCAGGAGACCCCACAGGCCGCCAGCGCCATGGACTGACACAGCGCCCACCACATCATCCACCTTCAGCACCCGCTCCACGAACTTCACGCTGCCGAGCATGACCAGGGCGGCGATGCCGCCGATGACGACAGCGGCCCAGGGGGCGACCCATGCGCAGGGGGCGGTGATGCCCACCAGTCCCGCCAAGGCGCCGTTGCAGGCCATGACAATATCGGCCTTGCCCGTGCGGGCGATGGTGAAGTACAGGGCCACCACTGCGCCCGCTGCGCCGGCCAGCAGGGTGTTGGTGGCAATGATGGAGATGCGCAGCTCCGTGGCCGCCAGGGTGGAGCCGGCGTTGAACCCGAACCAGCCGAAGAAGAGAATGAAGGTGCCGGCCACCACGTAGCCGATGTTATGGCCGGGCATGGCGTTGGCGGAGCCGTTGGCGTTGAACTTGCCGATGCGGGGGCCGACCGTGGCCGCGCCGGCCAGGGCCACCAGCCCGCCCACGGCATGGACCACGCCCGAGCCGGCGAAGTCAATAGCGCCCACGCCAAAGGGCAGGGTGGAGAGCCAGCCGCCGCCCCAGACCTGGTGGCCGTACAGGGGGTAGATGATGGCGCCAATGATGAAGCTGTAGGCCAGGTAGGCGTTGATCTTCATGCGCTCGGCCACGGCCCCGGCCACGATGGTGGCGGCGGTGCCGGCGAACATCATCTGGAACAGCCACAGTTCCGCCGTCCCCACGTCATAGGCGTCGCCGGCCAGGAAGAAGCCGGAGAGGCCGATCCACAGGTTGCCCTCCTCCAGTCCCGCAGCCAGGGCAGAGCCGCCGAACATGAGGGCGAAGCCGAAGGCCCAGAAGCTGAGGGTGGCGATGGAGAAGTCCATGAAACTCTTGGTCATGTAATTGACGGTGTTCTTGGCGCGGATGAGGCCCGCCCCCAGAAAGGCGAAGCCTGCCTGCATGAAGAACACCAGGAAGCCCGCCATGAGGGTCCAGGTGAAATTGACTGGCGCGTTTGCGTCGCCAAGAAGGGTCTCCGCGCCGCCGGCGTCCTGGGCGTAGATGAGGCCTGCAGAAGACAGGAAGATAGCTACCCCCAAGGCTACGAGAAGGGCAACCTTTGCCTTCGTTTTCCCTAACACACTGAGCATATATACCCCCTATCCGTAAAGTAGGTTGATGCCGCTGTTCATGGTGCTCTCCTGGTGTTAAGGGGGTATTGCGTGCATGTTACGGATTTGTTAAATGGCCTTTCCTGGCGCTAACTCCTGCTTAGGGTGACGGTTTCCAGGCGTTGGCGCTCCCTACGCTTTTGGTATACTGTGGTGACCTTTCTTCCCTTGCCCACTCCTGCGCAAAGAGCAAGGAGAGGGAGGTAGGCTATGATTTCCCAGTGGTATACTCAAAGCCATGTCTTACCATGTAGCTATCTTCTCTAAAGACGGCGACCCGGACACGGGCCTGCTGCGGGCGCTGGAGGAGGAAGGCGTCACCTTCGCCCTGGTCACGGAGGTGGAACACGTCACCAAGGAGTACCAGGCCGCCGTCATAGACCTGAGCATCTCGCCCCAGCGAGACGTGCATCCCCTGGGCCAGCGCTGTCAGGAGCTGGCCATTCCCCTCCTCTGCGCCCTGCCGTCACGCCACCTGGCGCGCTACGACCACTCCTGGGGGGCCACGGACTTCATCGTGCTGCCGGCCCGGGTTGGCGAGGTGTCGGCGCGCATCCGCCAGGCCACCCGCCAGAGCATGGGGCAGGCCAACGAGAAGACCCTGGAGGTGGGGGACCTGCGCATTGACCTGGAGCGGTACGAGGTCTTCAACCGCGGCCGGCGCGTCCTGCTCACCTTCAAGGAGTACCAGCTCCTGTGCCTCCTGGCCTCCAACCCCGGGCGCGTCTTCTCCCGGGAGATCCTGCTGAACCAGATCTGGGAGTACGACTACTTCGGCGGGACCCGGTCGGTGGACGTGCACATCCGGCGGCTGCGCAGCAAGGTGGAGGACCCGGGCCAGGCGTACATTGAGACCGTCTGGAACGTGGGCTACCGCTTCCGGGACCAGCCCCCCAAGGGGGGATAAGCCGTACAGGATCGGAAGAGACCGGGTTGTACCCATCTCTGATGCAGGATAGGATGGAGGGACATGGAGGCGGACATGCTTACCGAGTACATAGAAAAGGCAATGGCTGTGGCCGTGGTGGAGCGGACGGAAGAAGGCCAGTACGTGGCGTCCATCCCTGGGATACAAGGGCCATGGGGGCATGGCAAAACCAGGAAAGAGGCAAAGGCAGAGCTGCGGTCGGTCTTTGAGGAGTGGCTGGTGCTGGCCCTGCGCGACGACGAAGCGCTTCCCGAGATGGAAGGAGTAAGCCTCAACTTTGGCGGGAAGCAATGGCAAAAGCAGCCAGCCGTGGGGATGTAATCCGCAGGCTCAGACGGCTTGGCTTTGCGGAGCCTTTCCCTGGTGGGAAACATGAGTTCATGACCAGGGCTAGCCTCAAGGTATTTATTCCCAACCCCCACGACAGCGACCTTTCAGGCGGCCTTGTCTCCTCCTTCCTCAAACAGGCGGGCGTCACAGAAGAGGAATGGGAGAAAACAGGCTAAGGCATTGGAGGTTGCAGGACAGGCCCCCTCTGGACGTGCCCTTCCCCTTATAGCTTGTAGCAAACACTCGCCGGTTCTATAATGGTTCTGTAATAGAACCAGGAGGGTGTGCTATGCCGGTAAGTTTGTCTATCAAGAACGTGCCCGACGAGTTGGCGCAGAAGCTGCGGGAGCGTGCGAAGCGCAATCACCGGTCGCTTCAGGGGGAGCTGCTGGCGATCCTAGAGGCGGAGGAAAGAGAGATGACGGTGAACGAACTGTACGAACGGGGGAAGGGCAGCGGGCTGAAGACGGAACCTGACTCGGTGCAGATCATCCGGGAAATGCGGGAAGAGCGCGATCGGGAGTTGGAGGAGTGGAGCAAGAAGCGGACCTAACCCTCTGGCCCCCTTCCCGTAACGGGAAGGGGGAAGACGGAAGCACAAGGGCAAGCTCCCGTGGGTCTGCCCCCATGGGAAGGTGGTGTATAATCCGAAATAGAACAGCCCCCGACACAGGAAGACTGAATGGAGCCAACGCCCCCGCATTACTATCACTACACCACGATGGCAAGCTGGGAGGCGATAAGCAGGGAAGGCGTCATACGCGCTGGGAAAGACGGGTTGGTGTATCTTTCGCCGGAGCTTTACCAGACCGCAGAAGAGGCGACGGAGCGGTTAAGTATTCTGGGTAAGGCGTTGGAGTGTGTTATCTGGCTGGACAGGACACTGGTACAAGGAAGGCTTATGGCAACGCCAGTGAAGCCCATCGTGGATGCGGTGACTCAGCGTGTGGTCCGTGAGGGCGGCGGAGCAGAGATACGCCATCAGGGCGATCTCCCGCTTCCCGTCAGGGTGGCCTTTCTCGTGAGGTGAGCTATGACCCTTTCAACTGAGGCGCTTACTTTCAAATACCATTCCAGCGACGCCATAAGAGAGCGGGTGGACCGCGCCTTTGCTCTTGTTGAGGCAGGCATCAGGGCCTTTGCCCTGGAGCACGCTTTGGAGCTGCGACCGTGGTACCATGACATCCCCGTGTGGATACTGAGCTTCCAACATGAAGGGATTGCCCGAGACATCCATGTGGGAGCATTGTATCTAGAGGACTCCGAGGAGGTAGGACTGGCCGTAGCGGTCTACGCCTACGAGGACGGATTTGCCGAGGGCCGAAGAAAGGCTATGCACAAGGCGATACCCATTGGCAAGCTCTCGGCAAGGGATTTGGAAGAGAGGCATGAGGGTATGTCCGACCTGCTGGAGAAGGCGTACCAGCGGGCGAAAGGGATCAAAGAAAAGGACCTGGCTTAGGATTACCTCTCCCCCTGTATCCC
>JACQOP010000077.1 GCA_016202485.1 Chloroflexota bacterium
GACCACCATCTTGTAGGGCGGCTGACTCCCCAGGAGGCGCGTAAGCGCCTGGAAGTCCTGAAGGACAGCCGGGGCGCATAGTACATGCCTGCCCAGTTCACCCTTTGCGTCGCCAAGAGCAAGCACCCGGTCTGACATGACACAAGCCTATGACTCCCTGAAACAGCAGGCCCTCCTCCGCCGGCAGCAGTTGGCGGCAAAGCCCCGTGTCCGCATCGGCACGGCCCTCTGCGGCCAGGCGGCAGGCGCCGCTGCGGTGGTAGCTGCCTTCAAGGCCCAGGCCCAGTCTCGCAGCCTGGACCTGGTGGTAAGCCAGGTCGGTTGCCTGGGCCTGTGCTACGCTGAACCCCTTGTAGATATCCTTCTCCCCGGTCGCCCCCGCATCTTCTATGCCAACGTCTCGCCTGAAGAGGTCCACTCCCTGGTGGAGAGCCATGTGCTCCGGGGCCAGCCTCTCTGGGAACGCGCCCTGGCGGAGCAGGGGGTGGGCCATGAGAGCCGCCTGCCTCTCTTGCAAGAACTTGACATGATGAAGGGCCAGACCCGCATTGCCCTGCGCAACGCCGGCCACACTGATCCCCTGGACATCTTTGAGTACATTGCCAGCGGGGGCTACGACGGCCTGGACAAAGCCCTCTCCGGCATGACGCCCCAGCAGGTCCAGGAACAGGTGGCCGCCTCAGGCCTGCGCGGCCGAGGCGGCGCTGCCTTCCCCACGGGCGTCAAGTGGCGGTTCCTCATGGGCTCCCCGGGGCCGGTGAAGTACATCCTCTGCAACTGCGAGGAAGGCGACCCCGGCGCCTTCAACGACAAAGGCATCCTGGAGAGCGACCCCCATACCCTGGTGGAAGGCATGATCCTCGCAGGGTATGCCACGGGCGCTTCCAACGGCGTCATCTTCATCCGCCACGGCCACGAAGGCCCCGTAGAGCGGGCCAAGGCCGCAATCCGGGACGCCTATAGCCTGGGCCTCCTGGGCAGGAACATCCTTGGCGCGAGTTTCAGCTTTGACGCCGAGGTGTCCCTGGTTGGCGAGTCCTACGTCGCAGGCGAAGAGACCGCCCTCATGGAAGCCATAGAAGGCAAGCGCTCCATGCCCCGCTTCCGCCCCCCCTTCCCAGCAGCCTACGGCGTTTGGGGCAAGCCCAGTAACATCAACAACATCAAGACCCTCTCCTACGTGCCCGAGATTATCGCGAAAGGGGCGGAGGTCTTCTCGGGCGTCGGCACCGAGCGCTCCAAAGGCACCGCAATCCTTTGCCTCACGGGCAGCATCCGCCGTCCTGGTATGATGGAGGTGCCCATGGGCATGACCCTGCGCCAGGCCCTGGAAGACCTGGGGGGCGGCGTTCCCAACGGCGGCACGATTAAGCTCCTTCAGACCGGCGGCCCCCTGGGGGGCCTCTTGGGTGCGGACCAGTTGGACGTGCCTCTGGACTTTGACGCTATGGCCAGGGCCGGTGCTATCCTTGGGTCCGGCGGCATCATCGTTGCCGATGAAAGCGTCTGCGCTGTAGACTTGACCCGGGCACTGATGACCTTCTGCCAGTTTGAGTCCTGCGGCAAGTGCTTCCCCTGCCGTACCGGTATGACTCACATGGTGGAGGTCCTGGAGCGCATCTGCAGCTTCCACGGCCAACCCAACGACCTCCAGCTTCTGGAGCGGGTGGGTACGAGCATGGCGGCGGGTTCCCTATGCGGGCACGGTCAACTCGGCTACAACCCCGTACGCTCTGCCCTGCGTTTCTTCGGCGACGAGTTCAAGGCCCACATAGAGGCGAAACGCTGTCCCGCCGGCGTATGCACCGGCGAGTACCTTACGCCCCAACGGGCCAGGAGGTAGCACCACACACAGTACCCCACCGGGAGCATGGGAGGAGGTGGCAGCCATGCCAGCAATCACTGTCCGTGGACATTCCGGCAGCTTGACAACCGAGATCGCCCACCGCGTGGCGGAGCGTTTGGGCGTGCCTGTTATGGACCGTCATATTCTGGAGGAGACGGCACGGCGTTTGAATGTGCCGGTGGAACAGGTGGAAGAGATGGAGCGGGTGCCCATGACCCTTCGAGAGCGTATCGTGGACGCCTTAGGCCGGCACCTGCAAAACCCCTGGGCCATGGTGGCGGGACCGCCGGGGCACATGGGCGCTGTGGGCCTGGCTGCCTACTATGACCACCTTCCGCACCAGGCCGACCAGCAGGCCTATGTCAAGGCCTTGGAGAATATTGTCCATGACCTGGCTACCGACGACAGCGTTGTCCTCACTACCAAGGGTTCTCAGGTCATGCTCAACCAGCACGAGGCGGCCTTCCACGTCTTCACCACCGCACCCCTGGAGGTCCGCGTCAAGCGCATCATGGCCCGCAACCTCCTTAGTAAAGAGGAGGAGGCCAAGGCAATGATTGACCGCATTGACGGTGAGCGCAAGGCCTATCTCAAACGGTATTTCAATGTGGATAGGGACGACCTTCGCCTTTATGATTTGGTGCTGAATACAGGCAAGGTCTCTCCGGAAGACGCAATAGAGACCATTCTCAATCTCGCTCAAAAGGCGGGGCAGCCAGCCCCCGGTGAATAAGGATACGACACAGTGACCACCGACAACCGCGTCACCATCTTCCTGGACGGCAAAGAGGTCAAGGCCCGTCCCGGCGCTGTAGTCCTGGAAGCGGCCATTGAGGCCGGCATCTACGTCCCCTATCTCTGCTATCACCCCGGCATGAAGCCCTACGCCGCCTGCCGCATGTGCATGGTCCAGGAAGAGGTGGAGGTGGAGGTGGAGCGCGACGGCCAGAAAGGCAAGGAAAAGCAGCTCCGGCCTGCCTCCGCCTCCTGCACCATGCCGGTCCGCGAAGGCCTGGTGATCCGGTCCACCACCGACACCGTCCGCGACCTCCAGAAGGGTATCATGGAGATGCTCATCTCCGAGCACCCTCATGGCTGCCTCACCTGCCACCGCATTGAGCTCTGCGGCCCCGAGGACGTCTGCCTGCGCCACGTCTCCGTCAACGACCGCTGCGTCTTCTGCCCCAAGAACGAGCGATGCGAGCTCAAGGACAGCGTCCGTTTCCTGGGCATGGAGATGCTCTCGCCCCTCTCTTACAAGACCCGCGGCCTGGAGTTGGAGGCCGCCGACCCCTTCTACGACCGCGATTACAACCTCTGCATCGTCTGTGGGCGGTGTGTCCGCGTCTGCGACGAGGTTCGCGCCGACAACGCTATCACCTTTGTGGACAAGGCCGGCAAGGCCCTGGTGGGCACGTCTCGCGGCACGTCTCTGCTGGAGTCAGGCTGCGAGTTCTGCGGCGCATGCCTGGACGTCTGCCCCGTGGGCGCCCTGGTGGAGCGGGACCACAAGTGGGACAAGGCAGAGCGCGTATCCCGCACCGTCTGCCCCAACTGCTCTGTGGGCTGCCAGCTCAACCTGGAGGTGAACCGCCGGGAAAAGGTAGTCCGCGCCATCCCTGAGTTCCATGCCCCTGCCAACCACGGCCAGGCCTGCTACAAGGGCAAGTTCGGCCTGGAGTTCGTCAACCACCGCGACCGCCTCAAGCGCCCCCTGGTGCGGCGTGACGGCGTCCTCCAAGAGGTCTCCTGGGTGGAGGCCTTGGGCGTAGCCGCCCAGGGCCTGGCCCGGCACAAAGGCAGCCAGTTCGCCGCCATCGCTTCCGCACGTACCAATAACGAGGGCGCATACTTGTTGCAAAAATTCGCCCGAACGGTCATGGGCAGCAACAATGTGGATGTGGACTCCAATACCCGCCCGGCCCTGGCCCGCGCCCTGGAGGAACCCCTGGGCTATGCCGCCTCCACCAACACTATCTGGGAGTTGGAGAACGCCAAGTGCATTCTGGTGGTGGACGCCAATATCACCGAGGAGCATAACGTGGCCGGCGTGCCTATCAAGCGGGCAACCCGCAAGGGGGCGAAGCTCATCGTCATTGACGCCCGGGAGGTAGAGCTGACCCGCTACGCCGCCCTCTGGCTCCGCCCCCGCCCTGGCACGACCCTCACCCTACTAGCCGGCCTCCTGCGGGCCATCCTAGACCAGGGCTTGGAAGACAGCCCCTTCCTCCAGGAGAAAACCGAGGGCCTGGATGGGCTGAAAGGTTCCCTGGACGTCTTCTCCTTGGAGAGTGTTGCAGAGGTCACCGGCGTGCCCGCGGAAAAGATAGCCGAAGCCGCCCATATCTACGCCTCTGCCGATACAGCGGCCATCGCCTATGCCCTGGACAACGTGGCCCTTTCACAGCAAGCCGCCAGTGTCCACGCCCTGGCAGACCTGGCCCTGGTCACGGGCAACCTGGGTAAGTCTTCAACGGGCCTCTACGCCCTCCGGCGCGGCGCCAACGAGCAGGGCGCCGCCGACGCCGGCGCCGCCCCGGACCTCCTCCCCGGCTATCAACCCCTTGCCGATGAAGAAGCCCGCCAGCGCCTGTCTGCCACCTGGGGTGCTCCGCTGCCCGCCGAGCCCGGCCTTGGCCTGGCTGAGGCCCTTGCCGCCGCCAGAGAGGGACGGGTGAAGGCCATGCTCCTCCTGGGCGACAGCTACAACTACGAGAACGGCGAGTTGCCTGGCGGCTACGATGCCCTTGATCAATTGGAGTTCCTGGTGGTGTGCGACAGCTTCCTCAGCGCCGCCGCCCAGCGCGCCCACGTGGTCCTACCTGCCGCCACCTTTGCCGAGGAGGACGGCGCCTACACCAACCTGGAGCGCCGGGTGCAGCTCTCCAGCAAGGCCATTACCCCCACAGGCCTGGAGGTACGCCCCGCCTGGCAGGTCCTGAGCCAGCTTGCCTTGGTCATGGCCGCCCCCGGCTTCGCTTTCGTCTCCTCCGCCCAGGTCTTTGACGAGCTGGCCTCGGTCTCGCCCATCTACGCCGGCATCTCCCACCAGCGCCTTATCAAGGAGATGGTGTTTACCCTACGGCCTGACCCCAAGAACCCCCTGCCTACCCAGCTCTCCCATTCCGATAAAGTATCCCGGGGCCTCCAGTGGCCCTGCCCCAGCCCGGACGCCCCCGGGGCTACGGTCCTCTATAGCAACGGCTTCCCCAGGGGTAAGGCCCGGCTTATGCCTATCATCCCTCCCAGCGTCTCCGAGCAGCCGCCGGCTGAGTTTCCCTTCACCTTTGTCCCCGGGCGCGTCCTTGCCCAGCAGGAGCGGGAGATGGCGGTGGAGCGCATCGGCGGCGTCAACCACGTCCGCCGCGAAGAACTGGTGGAGATGCACCCCGAGGACGCTGCTTCCCTGGGTCTCCAGCCTGGCGACCGGGTGGAAGTGTTCATGCCGTCGGGACGCATGGCCGGCAGCGTCTCCGTTATCCAATCCCAGCACCGGGGCGTCGTCTCTATGACCACCCTCTTTGGCGAGCTGGCCACCCAGCTCCAGGCCAGCGAGCACCCAGACCCCATGGCCCGGGTGCCGGTGCTATCAATACGGCCAGCCCGAGTGGAGCGAGTTATTTAGATTTTCTATGGCTCCTAGCTACACAACCTATGGGCCCTTTTCCTGATGGAAATTTCCTGGCAGAATAGGGCTACAGGTTTGTAAATTTTTTCACGGATGGAGGAACATGACAACGACGCCATCGTCCAAGGCGCCACCCAAGCTGCCATTGGCCACCCTCACCAGGCGCATAGACGTGACCCACGACCTGTGGCGCATGTGGCTCAAGCCAGAGGTGCGCTTCACCTTCAAACCCGGCCAGTACTGCACCATCGGCGTGGATGGCTTGGAACGCGCCTATTCCATCGTCTCCAGTCCCCACGAACCCGAGGTTGAGCTCTTCATTGAGCTGGTCCCGCCCCCAGACGGCAACCTCACTCCTATCCTCCATAAGATGACCATCGGTGACCGGGTGACCATGCGTCCCCGCGCCAAAGGCATCTTCACCCTTAGGGAAAACTTCAAAGACCACCTCATGGTCGCTACCGTTACCGGCGTCGTCCCCTATGTCAGCATCCTGCGCAACTATCTCCACGAAAACCGCAGCGGCCACCGCTTCTTCGTCCTACAGGGCGCCAGCTACCGCGACGAGTTCACCTATGACAAGGAGCTGGCGGAAATGGCCGCCAGGCACCCGGACTTCATTACCTTCGTCCCTACTGTCAGCCGCCCCAACGACCCACGCAACGCCGGCTGGAAGGGCGAAACTGGCCGCGTCAACACCCTCCTGGAGAAGTACGCAGAAAAGTTCTGCCTCAAGGCCAGCGACACCCTGGTCTATGCCTGCGGCCACCCCGGCATGATTGAGGACGTGAAGGAGCGCGGCGACAGGATCGGCTTTGAGGTCCTGGAGGAGCGTTTCTGGAAGGACGACGAGTAGTAGTCTGCTCGGTTGAAAGCACCTGACAAGTCCCAAATGTGCGGCCCTGGAATCATGCTCCAGGGCCGTGCTGTTTATGGCCTAGGACTGGGGTGCCGTCGCTCCGGATACTCGCTGTGCCGTCGCTCCGGATACTCGCTGTAGGGAGGAGTGTTCCTCGCATGAACGACGATAGGCCCCAATCATCCGCTACCTATTTCCCTTGCCCGTACTTGGGGGCTGAGGTAGAACTGACGCAGGAGCGGGAACAGCACATACCAGAGCAGCACCCTGACCTGCTGCCTGAATACCAAGCCTTGCTGGCAGATACTCTTGCGAACCCTGACAGGGTAAGAATCGGCAGCGCCCTGCTGTTCTCACGCTGGTATAATGAAGTCCAAGGAGGCAAGCATGTCGTCGTCGTGGTGATTACTGACCCCACCACGCCGCCCCGCTACTGGATTGTTACCGCATATCTGGCAAGAAGACTATCAGGGAGAGGCTAGTTGTGGAAGCTAAACTGAAACTCCACTACGACAAAATAGGGGACATTCTGTATATCAGCAAATGCCCGCCTTATCCGGAGCAGGAATCGGAAGAGCTGAGTGACGAGGTTATTGCCCGGCTGAATCCAGTAACAAGGGATGTGGAAAACCTGGAGATCCTCTTCTTTTCTGCACGACTGCTGCGCGGCGACTTGCCGGACCTCCCTATTCATGCAGAGCTCAAGTTAGCGGCCGGCTAGCCAGACTCGCTTCCTCTTATTTGCGCCTTCCTTGGCCGCAGCCTCATTCCTACGGCGCTATCCGGTCAGGCTCTGGATCTTCCGTAAACTGCACCGCCAGGATGTATGCGTGCCCCAGCAGCCACGCCTTCGCCACCCGGTGCATCCCATCCATCACATGGCCGTCTGCCGACAAGATGATGGGCTCAGCCAGGTCCACCTCCTGGATCCGTCGCATGTGGGACACTACCGCCCGGCACGTCGGCCTGTACTCCTCGTCAAACCAGTATACCTGGTCAAACTCCCAGATGCGCTCCAGGGGCACCCGCTTCACCGGCAGCCCCTTTGCCAGCGCCATCAGCCGCTCCACGTCCCATGTTAGCCGCGCCTCGGACGTAGACCTATTGTGGTACTGCTTCATACAAGGCCTCTCAGTCAGCGTCACTGCCCTTGCTTCTGTGCATCTCGCTTCATTTGCATCAGGCGTGGCAGTATGCCTTCCTGCCCAATACCAAGGAAAACGGCATACAAGTTCGCAACTGACTGCTCCATCGGCTGACCTTGGTCTTCAGGATGAACGCCTCTCCTTCTGAGATCACGCAACGCTTTCAGACTGCTTTCCAGATACTCCCACCATTCCTTTCTCACATTAGGGAAGGTTGTAGCGACGAACCTCGCAAATGCTTCTTTCTTGTCTACCCATAGCTCCTGGATCAGCCTGCTGATAGGCATGAAAGCTTCATATTCCTGGGTTCCTGCTTGGTTACTTGGTGGTACTATTGCCCGTCCCCCGTTCTTCACCAGCCACTCTCTGAAGGGGTTGCCCAGGATTTCATCTACCACCGGTTCCACTGACAGCCGTAGGTGCTCAAAGATTCCGTAACGCCATCCTTCTGTAGCCCACAGAGTCCTGTCGGCTGCTATGAGGTTCTGCTGGGCAATTTGTGGAAGCAAGTCCCAGGTATCTGGGAAGAAATATTGTTTGAGACGTTTTGATGATGCTGCGGCTTCATCCTGTTCCCTGAGCCTCCTATAGGCGTCAGGGGAAAGCCGGGCTTTAGCTTGTGCCGTCGCCGCTGACCAAAAGACAGTATCTTCAATTTCGCCTGAGCCCCAGTACAACCAGCTGTTGTATTGGTTGTAAATAGAAAACTGTAGGACTTCTTCGCAGTGGTGCGCTACCCTCTCCCAATCTATGTTCTCAGACTTACTAGAAGCTAGCCCAAGGAAGGGTGCCTGGCTTTCCTCAAATGAAACACTACTGGTAATCAAATGGCCTAATGGACAACGATTCCAACTATCACCCCATAAATCTTCGGAGGCAGGCCTTCCAACCGCTAAGATGAATACCAAGTCAGCTAGGCAGTCCTCCATATGGTTGATATCTAATGAGTATCTGAAGTGCCGGAGCATGATATGACAGGCCGCAATGACAAGAGAATCCATGAAAGGTTGGCCTGCGGCTTCTCGCAATGCTGATAAGGCTTCGTACTTCCACGTTCGCCGCAAGAGCGAGACACACCTCTCCAGAATTGTCAGGGACTCTTCAGACAACGCAGGCTGGGTACCTTGCTCGGCCAAAAGGAAATCCTCTGCACGATGTGTGTAGAAGGCACAAAGCACTATGTTTGCTTCATCAACGGATTCCCACATCTTACTCAGGAAGTCACCAAGTAACTGGACAACCTCGGGGGCCCTTTCCTCCTCCGTTTGAGACTGCAAGCCAGTCCAGCAGTGGATAGCTAGATCAAAGAGGGATTGCAACGGAGAGTCTGCCGATATCTTACCCCTTTCTTCCCTCAGTTGGGGAAGAAGGGTTCCCGTCACCCACCGACGCCAGATTTCGGCGCTTTTTTCTTGTTCACTCATGGCGAATCTTCACCCCTCCACCAAACCCCGCAGGCGCTCCAGCGCCGCGGTCCAGCCGGCCCTGGCCTGCGCGGCCGCCTCCGCGCCCGGCAGCCGGCTCTGCTGCACTGTCATCTGCCCCTTGCCGGCGCCCCTGGCGTACAGGTTCACCTCCACCCGCGTCCCATCTCCCCATACCATGCGGATGGACTTGCCCGGCGTGGCCCGGCTCACCGTGAACTGCGCCTCCGGCAGCCACTGCGCCCGCAGGTCCGGGTCCTGCCAGGCGTTGAACAGTGTATCCACACCGGCGCCATAAGTGCGGCCCACGCTCACTTGGTAGCCCTCCGCCGCCTGGTGCAGCTCCCGCCGGCCGGTGTGCTGCTCATACGCCACCGTTACCGACTGCTGCCACCAGGCGCTTACCTCCGGGTAGTGCTGCCCCAGGTACGCCACAATCTGCTGGTGGGTCATGTCCCTGGCGTCCGCGGCGTCCAGCACCGCAAGCCACTCCGGCCACGTCTTGCCCGTGCGGGCCTGCACCGCCTTATCGCTGGTGGGGGCGGCCCTGCGCCCCGCCGTTCCCTGTGTCATGACGCCCTCCCCGATGTCTCCGTGCTGCGCTCTATCCTACCACACCTGTTATGGGATGACTCCCTCGCTCCATTGCCCATCCCTTTGCTTTCCAGCCTCTACCGCACATAAAAAATCCGGGCCAGGATTTCTCCCAGCCCGGTGTGTGCTATCCTCGTCGGGGCTCCGCTGGTCCAGCCCTGAAGACTGGAGGAGCCGGCCATTGGAGGCATCGGCTAAGCCGTTGTTTGCGCGGAGCCTCCGGCTTCCCTTGCCCCGCTTGGCTCACCTGTCACTTACTACCTCTACGTCACGCCCCCGTCCGGCAAGCCAGCAGGGCGTTCTATGGGAAAGTGCCACTTGTGGAACCGCTCATATAGCAGAACCATACTGCACCTCCTTCCCGTGGATTATTGAGGGAACCCTCCCTCTTTCTCTCCCCCTCTTCTTTCCACCTCACCCACAGTATACCACATCTTGGACCCTGTCTATCCTCCTTATGTCACGGCTTTCATCGTCCTCCAAGGCCCTCCACCACCGGTGCCATTCCAGGAATTGCGGTTTCTTTTACCTACCTCACTGAAAGCGAAACCCCTCTTCCTAAAGGTGGCGACGAAACATTTATCCCAAAGTTATACCAACCCTATCCTGTTTAGCAGGCTCATATCTGCCCCCACCCCTACTAATGTAATTTCCGTAACCCTTTCGCCTAGTCCTTAGGGATTACGCAAACCATCAACCCGCGCAGGGATACTACAGACGGGTTGCGCTTCTCCTCCCCTGTGGGAGGCTTGATCCCACTCTGACACTTCTTTGTGTCGTTGGAGGCGCAACCCTATGTCCGCTAAAATCCTTGTGGTTGATGATGAGGAATCCTTGCAGGTCTTGATCCAGGAAATCCTCCGGAGGGAGGGCTACGAAGTAGCCCTGGCCTCCGATGGCAAAGAGGGCCTGGTCGCTTTCTATGGCTGGAAGCCGGACCTGGTGGTCCTTGACCTCATGATGCCCCGGATGGACGGGTGGCAGGTGCTGGAGCGCATCCGCGAGGTTTCGGAGACCCCTGTCATCATCCTGAGTGCCCTGGGGCAAAAGCACCAGGTGGTCCAGGGTCTCCACGAAGGGGCCGACGACTACGTGATCAAACCCTTCCATACCGATGAGCTGCTGGCACGCGTCAAGGCAGCCCTGCGAAAGGCCAAGCCTGCCGATGCCACTGACGCCTACCAAGACTCCAACCTAACCCTGGACTTCAGCAACCACCAGGTCTATCTGCGAGGCGACAAGGTAGACCTGTCCCCCCAGGAGTTCCGCCTCCTGGGCGCTCTCGTCAAGTACCCAGGCCAGGTCCTCACGACGGAGCGCCTCCTGGACCAGTGCTGGGGCGCCGGCGAGGGAGCGGGGGACAGCCTGCGGGTCTACATTGGCTACCTGCGTAAGAAGCTCCAGGACAACCCGCGCAACCCGGAGCTCATTGAGACGGTCCGGGAGTTTGGGTACCGGTACCGTCCTCCTAGCGGGTAAGGTACCACTTGGCCAGGCCCCACATCCCTGACCCTAACCATACCTCTCCCTTCGCGGTCCCTTGCCCGTCGGTGACGCTGGTACTGGCTACACCCATAACCAGCACCAGGGCCGTGGGCCAGGTGTACACCTCGTAGTCCAGCTCCTCAAAGGTCACCAGCACATCGTTCCAGTACTCCCCTGGGTCTACGTTGGCCGAGGCCTGAAACACCAGGGTAAGTTCCGCACCAGGTCCTACCGTATAGCTGGGGGCAAACGCCCAGTCCAGTCGTTGCCGTCCCAGGTGCATCACCGCCACAGGGTCATCAAGACTGCTGCCCTCTAGCGTGGCTGAACCCTCTACATAGAAGAACCCCACCGGCAGCAACTCACGGACATTGGACATATGCAGGGCCTCTTCCCCAATGTTCGTGATGTCAATGGTGTAGGTATAGGTGTGTGCAGAACCCCCCGCCGCCACCGCGGGAGACACCGCCTTTGTCACCGTGGCCGCCTCACCAGGACACAGGGTAGTGGGCGGCGTGCCCACCGTTATCTTGGCCGTCAACCCGGTGGATGTCAGCTCGTCTCCGGGCTCAGCCCAGGCTTCGTTGCAGTAGTTGCCTTCCTCCAACGTCGCCTCGGCGCTGAAGTCCAATGTAATTGACTCTCCCGGTAGCAGGTTGATCTTCAACGGCGCCAGGTTCCATACCAGCTTCTCATAGGTCTGCCCGTCGCCGCCGGTAAAAGTAGTAATCTCGGGGTTGTTCGTCGTGACCCCGCTGGTCGTCCCGGGTACATAGCTGAACCCCGGGGGAAGGGCGTCATGGACCTTCCTCACGTCCTCCGCCTGGTCGTCTGCATTCTCTACGACTATGGAGTAGGTGAACGTGGCAGGTTCCCCCGGGTTCACTGTGGCCGGGGCGTCCACCACTTCCTTAAGGGTCCGCAGGCGGCGGTTGGAGTATGCTGGAGGAGGGAACGGCTCCCCAGCGGGGCTCACCAGTTTCATGACCGTTACGGTAAGGGTCTGGCCGTTGAGCTCCACCGCGTAGGAGTACTCCACTCCCTCCTCCAACCCGTCCAGATACCCCTCTTCATAGACCAGCTTGTAGATAGCGTGCTGGCTGGCCCCAAACAGGGAGTATTGCCGCTGGGCAATGCGCTCTTTCACCCCGGAGTCAATGCTCAGGTTGCTGGCCAGGGCAAGGGCCCCTGTCACCAGGGGCACCGACACCGCCATAAAGGCCAGCACCATCATCAGGGCTATGCCCCTCTCTCCCCGCTTCTGCCTTGCCGCTGGCTTGTTGTCCGTAGCGTCCCTTCCACCGCAGAGTGCAGCGGAACCGGGGCCCCCTGCCGGGGGATGCTGAGGGACACCTCCGGCATCATTGGCGGGTAGGTGGGAAAAGCGGCGTGTGCCAAGCAGGAAGTGGCGAATTCCTTGTTTGCAAAGCAAAATATTTATCATGGTTGCAGCATCCTCAAATAGGTATCTAGCATCGCCCATTCCGTCGCGCCGTGGGCGCCAAGGACTTCAATCTCCAGCCGCAGTGTGCTCCCGGAAAGAGAAAAGCCTGCGCTGACAACGTGCCGGGCCACAGCCATTTGTACGCCGTCGTAGTCTCGTATCAGCTCCCCGTCTGCCACGAAATACACAACGGTATGGAGTTCCTCCCCGTCGCCGGCCCAGGCAAGGGTCACAAGCCCGGCCGGGAGGCCGCCGTCC
>JACQOP010000074.1 GCA_016202485.1 Chloroflexota bacterium
ACCCGTAACGCTGGGGGCTGCCACCCCGAGCAGCCCCTGGAAGGGAGCGGGTTTCCTTGCAACCCCTGACTTTTGGAACAAGGCCCTTCAAGTAGGCAATGGGGTTGGAGGATAGCGCCTCCAGGAGGATGATGTGGCAAGCAGTTTACAGAGCCGCAGCGCCCCCGGTTCCAAAGTAAGCGATAAGCTACTGGCGGAGGTCCAGAACCGGGTGCTGTGGCTGGCAATGCAGATGGTGTACCACGCCAACCGGGAGCGCCCGAACTGGGACGGGAGCAAGGTGGGCGGGCACCAGACTTCCAGCGCCTCTGTGGTGACCATCCTCACTTCTCTTTTCTTTGAGTACATGCAGCCTGGGGATCGAATTGCCATCAAGCCCCATGCTTCGCCGGTCTACCATGCGGTCCAGTTCCTCCTTGGCAACCTGGACCAGCGGTACCTGAAAACCCTGCGAGCGTTCCACGGCCTCCAATCGTATCCCAGCAGGACGAAGGACCCTGACCCAGTAGATTTTTCAACAGGTTCTGTGGGTCTTGGCTCTATTGCCCCCAACTTTGCTGAGGTGGCGGAGCAATATATCCGTTCCCACCTTGGCGGCTCACCTCTCCGTTTTCCGAAATACATCTCTCTTGTGGGAGACGGAGAGTTGGACGAAGGGTCTATTTGGGAAACTATTACCGAGCCGGTGCTGCAGGGAGAAGCGAACGTGCTGTGGGTGGTAGACCTGAACCGGCAGAGCCTGGACCGGGTGATCCCCGGCATACGGGTGCAGACGTGGCGGAAGATGTTCTCGGCAAATGGGTGGCATGTGATTGACGCCAAGTACGGCAGCAAGCTTGAGACTGCCTTTCAACGGCCTGGGGGGCATCTGCTGCGGGAATGTATAGACGAGATGCCCAACGACGTGTACCAGCGGCTGCTGCGTCTGCCGCCTGGGGCGCTGGTGGAACTGCTGCCCAAGTGGACATCCCAGCCTGAGGAGCTACGTCAGTTCCTCCAGGGGTGGGGTGCAAAGCAGGTAAGGGACCTGTTTGGGGACCTAGGGGGGCATGACTTTGCCATCCTGCGCCGTGCCTTTGGTGAGGCCGACGCCGTCAAGCAGCCCTGTGTGGTCTTTGCCTACACGCTGAAGGGCTGGCGGCTGCCGACGGTGGGGGACCCCGAAAATCACTCGGTTGTCCTTAACCCAGAGGACATGAAACGGCTGCGGGAGGAACTGGGCGTAGGCGAAGAGGAGGTATGGTCGGGGTTTGGGCCTGACTCGGAGGCGGGGCAGTTCTGCAGCCAGCGTGGGAGCTTGCTGCGCTCTGTAGCCAGTCCTAAGGCTGGGCCCATAGCGATGGAAGTGCCTACTTCCCTGGGCCGGACCTACAAAGGAAGGATGTCCACGCAACAGGCCTTTGGACTTGTCCTTGGAGACATAGCGCGGGAGGCCCCGGGACTAGCGCAGCGCATTGTCACGGTCAGCCCGGACGTTGCCACATCAACCAACCTGGGAGGATGGATAAGCCGGGTGGGTGTCTGGAGCCGGAAAGAGAAACCACCTCTTCCCGAGGCCGCAGTCTCAAGTGTCATCCGCTGGGAAGAGTCCCCGAAAGGGCGGCATATAGAGCTGGGGATCTCGGAAAGCAACCTGTTCCTGCTGCTGGGGCAGCTTGGCCTGTCTGCGGAAATGCACGGGGAGTTGCTGTTTCCCATCGGCACGCTGTACGACCCATTTGTGTGCAGGGCGCTGGAATCGTTCCTGTATGGCTGCTACGCCGGGTCGCAGTTTATTGTGGTGGGGACGCCTTCGGGGATTACGCTGAGCCCAGAGGGGGGGCTGCACCAATCGTTTTTGACGCCTTCCATTGGCATTGGGATGCCTGGGGTCTGGGCGTATGAACCGTGCTTTGCGCAGGAACTGGAGTGGGTCCTGTTTGCAGGATTGGAGATGGTACGCCAGAGAAAGGCGTCCACCTATCTGCGCCTCAGCACCAAGGATGTAGAGCAGGGCCTGTTCCCGAACCCCGGGGGGCCTGCTGCAAGGGAACGCTTGCGGAGGCAGGTACTGAACGGGGGATACAAGGTGGTGGACTGGCGAAGGGAGGGTGACTACCGGCCCGATGAAAATGTGGTCAACATCTTTGCCACGGGGGTCATGGTCCCCGAGGCGATAGAGGCAAGCCGGCTTCTCCGAGATGAGGGCATTTTTGCAAACGTCATCAATGTCACCTCGGGGGACCGGCTGTTCCAGCGATATCAGGAGTGGGCAATGGCCGTAACCTCCGCGCGGACAGACCCGCCCGCCTTTCTGAGCGATGTGCTGTCCCAGGAAGAGCGGAGGGCGCCGGTGGTGACGGTTGTGGACGGGCATCCGCACGCGCTGGCGTGGATAGGCAGCGCCCTGGGGACTCGGGGGCTGCCCCTGGGGGTCTCGCAATTCGGGCAGTCGGGAGCCAGGGCGGACCTGTACCGCGAATATGGCATAGATGTGTCCAGCGTCGTTGGGGCCTGCTTTGGGGCGCTGGACCTCCGGGGCACGTAATGGATAAGCCGGACCAGTTACCCCACAACATCTCACAGAATGAGAAGGCTCCCAGGAGGTGGCGATGGCCCCGTTAGACACATACAGCCGCCTCTTTGCAGCGTACACGTGCAATGTGAGAAAGACGCCACTGTCCCTGGAGACAGTCCACGAGGTGAAGCGGCGCATTGTTGACAGTGTGGGTGTGGCGATGGCGGCCTTTGCCCAGGACGCGCCCAAGGCTGCACGGGCCTATGCTCAGGAGTATGCCAGCGACGCTCGCGGGCCTGGGGCGACTATCTGGGGCACGCCGGTGAAGGTTAACCCTGAGGCAGCGGCCTTTGCCAACGGTGTGATGGTGCGGTACCTGGACTTCAACGACACGTATTTGTCCCTGGAACCGCTGCACCCCAGCGACCTGATACCGGGGCTAGTAGCCCTGGCGGAATGGGCAGGTAAGGGGCCAAAGGAACTGCTTACCGCCATTGCCACGGGCTACGAGATATCCATGGACCTGTGCGACGCGGCCAGCCTGCGGGAACAGCAGTGGGACCATGTGAACTACATTGGCATTGGGGAATCGTGCGGCGCGGGGAGCCTGCTTGGCCTTTCAGAAGAGGTGCTTGAACACGCCATTTCCATAGCCACCGTGCCCCATGCAGCGATGAGGCAGACCCGAGCGGGCGAGCTTTCCATGTGGAAGGGGGCAGCGGCAGCGAACTCGGCGCGCAACGGTGTTTTCGCCGTTTTGCTGGCTGCCCAGGGGATGACGGGGCCGTTCCAGCCCTTTGAGGGGGAGATGGGGTTCTTCCGACATCTGACGGGGGGCGTTGGCTTCAAGGACACGGCCCTGGGACCTCTGCGAGAGATGACCCCGCCGACAAAGATCAAGGACTCCTACATAAAGTTCTGGCCTGTGGAGTACCACGCCCAGAGTGCAGTGGAGGCCGCCCTCCGGGTGCGCAAGGCCTTAGAGGGAGCAGACAACCTGCGTTCCGTGCGCATTGAGACCTTCAAGGCGGCGTACGAAATCATTGCCAAGGACCCGGAGAAGTGGGCGCCGAAAACACGAGAAACCGCCGACCACTCCTTGCAATACATTGTGGCGGTGAGCCTCCTGGACGGGGAGGTCACCCAGGGTTCCTATACGCCCCAAAAACTTTCGGACCCGCGCATCGCCGACATTCTGAAGCGTACCACACTGGCGGAGGACGACGAGCTGACGAGAGGCTACCCTGAAGGCATTCCCAACAGGATCAGCGTGGCAGCGGGTGATGGCAGGGAGGTTGTGGAAGAGGTGCGCTATCCGCTGGGACACGTCAAGAACCCCATGTCCGATGGAGCGGTGGAGCAGAAGTTCCTGACCAACGTCCAGTGGCATTTCACCGAGACACAGGCCAGGAAGGTCCTTGACCTCATCTGGCACCTGGACGAGCAGAAGGACCTGTCGGAGCTGATGCGGGCCATGCAGATTTGAGGAGGGGAAACATATGACATGGCTACTGGAAACTAGGGCAGAGGAACCTGCTGGCCTGCGGCTGTCCCACCTTCTTGAGACGGAAGGGGTGCTGATGGTCCCTGGGGCCTTCAACCCACTGGTGGGGCTGATGGCCCGCAATATAGGGTTCAAGGCGCTGTACCTTTCGGGGGCTGCGTTCTCCGCGAGCCTTGCCCTGCCTGACGTGGGGGTGTTCACCGTGGACGAGCTGGCGAGAGAGGTGCGCTGGCTGGCGCGTTCCACGGGCCTGCCGGTGATTGCTGACTGCGACACGGGCTTTGGCGAGACGCTAAACGTGATGCGGGCGGTGCGCGAACTGGAGGGGGCGGGGGCAGCGGCAGTCCAGCTTGAAGACCAGGTGATGCCCAAGCGGTGCGGACACCTGGAGGGCAAGGAGGTTGTGCCGGCGGAACGGATGGCGGAAAAGGTGGCGGCGGCGGTGCGGGCGCGGCGGCACCTACTGGTCATAGCGAGAACCGATGCACGGAGCATCAACGGGATGGAGGACGCCGTCCGGCGGGCGAAGCTGTACCGGCAGGCTGGGGCGGACATTATCTTCCCGGAGGCGCTGGAGACGGAGGAGGAGTTTGGGGCCTTTGCCAAAGCGGTAGGCGGGCCCTTGCTGGCAAACATGACGGAGTTCGGCAAGACGCCGTATCTGCCGGCGAAGCGCTTTGGAGAGCTTGGGTATAAGATTGTCATCTTTCCCGTGACTGCGTTGAGGATTGCGGCGGCGGCTGTGGAAGAGGCCCTGGGGGAGATCTACCGGAGGGGGACCCAGGAACACCTGCTGGGGAAGATGCAGACGCGGGAGGAGCTGTACAGGCTGATTGGGTACCGGGATTACGAAGCGGTGGACCGGGGGTTGTCGCTGGAGCGTAACAGCAGGTAGGCCGCCAGAGGGACTTGGGAAAGGAGAAAGGCGCTATGACGAACGCAGAGTATTCGCCTGGACTGGAGGGGGTCATCGCCGCTCCGTCCACCGTCTCGTACCTGGACCTGGAAAAGGAAGAGATTGTGGTACGAGGGTACGACCTCATTGAGCTGGCGCAGAAGCGCTCTTACCTGGAGACTGCTTACCTGGTTATTCATGGACACCTACCTGATGAGCGGGAGACCATGGCCTTCGGCGAGAGGCTGAAGGAGGAGTCGGCGCTGCCGAAGGGGGCGTATTCCGTCCTTGAGGCCCTGCCAAGGCAGACGAACGCCATGGACGCCCTGCGGACTGGCATCTCGCTGCTGGCCAGCTACGAGTCGCCTGAAGTGCTGCAGGACAACTCCACGGCGGCGAACCTAATCAAGGGGCTGCGGATTATGGCGAAGGGGCCGGTGCTGGCCTGCAATGCGTACCACGCCATGAAGGGGCAGCCCTTCGTCCCGGCCGATCCCAAGCTGGGGTTTATTGAGAACGTGCTGTGGATGGTGCATGGGAAGCAGCCGGACCAGGAGTCCACAGAGGCCCTGGATCTGATATTCACGTGCTACATAGAGCACGAGATGCCGAACTCCACCTTCGCCGCGCGGGTGATTGCATCCACCCTCTCGGACATATACGGGGCGATAACGGGAGCGGTGGCGTCGCTGAAGGGGCCGCTGCACGGGGGGGCCAATGAAGCGGCAGCCATGATGCTGCTGGATATCCTGAAGCAGGGCGGGCCTTCCAAGGCCGAAGAGTACATCATGGACATGAGGAGCCGGCATGAACGGGTGATGGGGTTTGGGCACCGGGTGTACATGCGGCGGTACGATCCCAGGGCCTATTTGTTGAAGGACTACATCCCAAAGTTCACCCACAAGAAACCTGAGGGGGAGGAGCTGTATGCAATCTACAGGACGGTGGAAGAGGTGATGTTCCGGGAGACGAAGCTGTACCCCAACGCAGATTATCCCATTGGCTTTTTGCTGTACCTGCTGGACATCCCGATACCGCTGTTCACGCCGCTGTTCCTGTGCGCCCGGATACCGGGGCTGGTTGCGCACGTGGTGGAGCAGCACGCCGATAACCGGCTATTCCGGCCGCGGGTGCTATACCAGGGGCCAAGGGGGCTCCACCCGGCCTAAGACATAGCCCCTGCCTTTCCCCTTGACCTGGCATCGCGCCTGGGTACAATGGCGCCATGCCCCTTGCGCCAGTCTATCTGGCATTTCCCCCAGTTTGTACAAAGGAGAGTCCATGTCTCGCACCAAGAACCCCCTGCGATTCGGTGTCAACATCGGCGGGAGGCCCTTCCCGGAGGCGCTGTCCCTGGCCAGGGCTGCAGAGGAAGCAGGTTTTGACACGGTGGCCTTCACCGACAGGCCGCCGGAGAACAACCTGGAGGCGTGGACGCTCGCGACGGCCATAGGTGTGATGACCAGACGGGTAATCCTGACACACTCCACGTTGAACGTGCCCTTCCGCAATCCGGCGTTGCTGGCCAAGATGGCTGCTTCCCTGGACGCCGTCACGGGAGGAGGACGAGTGGAGCTGACCCTGGGGGCAGGGGGTCAGGAGCCGCATTACCGGTCTTACGGTATCCACTTTGGGACAGACGGCGAGCGGGTGACGGACCTTATTGACGCCGTGGCGATCATGCGGGGCCTGTGGGCTAACGAGAGCTTCAGCTACAAAGGGGCCAGGCTATCGGTTGAGAACGCCGCCGTCACGCCCACGCCGGCATCGGGGAGCATCCCCATCTGGATCGGCGCGCTGGGCCCGAGGATGATGCGGTTCACGGGGGCGCAGGCAGAGGGCTGGATGAAGAACCGGGGGTGGCCTGAGAGCACGGCCCAGTTGACGGAGCTCATCGGCCTATTGGAAGGGGCTGCACAGAAGGCAGGGCGGGACCCGGCCACCATCCGGCGCGTCCTCAACGGAGCGGCGGTCCTCGGCAGCGGCCCCCAGCCCGTGGCGCGGGGCCTGGTAGGGACGTCCCAGCAGATTATGGAGACAGTCCACCAGTACCGGGAGATGGGCATAGACACCTTTCACTTGCGGTTTCCCGATACGGGGACCGAAGAGCACGTCAGGCGCTTCGCCGAAGAGGTTATTATCCCCCTCCGGTAGCAGCGCGCCTGCACGCCCTTTCCCTCAGTCTCCCTCCATAACCCCTTGCCTGCACACTCACCTCTTTGGGTGAGTCCTGGGTGTTTTGCACCAAAGGCTGGTACAAAACGTCTAGAATCCCTTGACATGCCAACCCTCCATCTTTACCCTAAACATACGTATTTACACGTACTCAATCATACGCAATATGACTTAGCTCTGTGGTTCGGTTCACCTCGTCCCACCAGGTCCTCACGATCGTCGGCCTGGCCGCAATCGTCTGGCTCATTCTTGGCATCGTTGTCCTCTTCGCCGGCTCTCACGGGCCCAGCGCCTCAACCTACCAGGCGTGCGTGGACCAGAACGGCAACATGCGTGT
Source organism: Chloroflexota bacterium (assembly GCA_016202485.1). Taxonomy (GTDB): domain Bacteria; phylum Chloroflexota; class Dehalococcoidia; order Lucifugimonadales; family JACPCL1; genus JACPCL1. The sequence goes on from JACQOP010000074.1 coordinate 7,409, forward strand.
GCTGGGGGAAGGGCTGAAGGGGAACTACGCCACCCAGTGCAAGAGCAACGAGACGCTGTATGAGTTTGCCCCCAGCCATCGGGTTGGAGCGCTGGAGACCCAGGTAGCTGAGCTGGAGTTGCTGTTCAACGCCGAGCCGACGGCCACGCCCACCTGGACACCGACCGCTACACCCACACCTACGCCAACTCCGACGCCTGATCTCCTGGCCGCCTACCAGCCGGTGCTGGCGGTACTGGGGGCCAACGGCGTGGTACTGCCCCTGGCGGACTTTGGCAACGGCGGGTGGAATAGCGCCACGTTTACGACAATTGGGTCGCAGTCCCTTGTGTTCACGTGGAGCAAGGCTCCAGCCAACTTTGACACGCCTCCTGCCCTTCAGGGCGCCATACCTGTAGTGGCGGTGAACGGCGTGAACGAGTTCTCCACCTCTCCAGACAACGATTTCTGGTCAAGGGGCGACGGAGTTACCGACCAGCCCTTCTCCCTGGGGATATTGATCAACGTTTCTCAGAAAAAGTTCATGGCGATTTTTGCCAAAAATGGGGTGGGCGGCAGCGAGTGGCAATTCTATACCCAAAGCAACGGGCTGTACCCTGGACTCATTGTACGCGATCACTCCGCCGGCGCCTGGGTGGGACGCGGGTACAACGGTGTGATCCCGGGAGTTAATGAATGGAGCTTCTGGGTGGTCACGTATAACGGCAGCAGGTCTGCTTCTGGCGTGAAGGTATACTACAACGGTGCTCAGATAGACAATATGAATCTAGTCAACGGTACGTACACCGCCATGGAAAATGGTACTGCCCCGGTTACAGCACCCAGCCAGGCCTTTGGCGGCCAGATAGCAGGCGGCGCTTGCGGGCCAGTGTTTACCCACAAAGAGCTGAGCGCCAGCGAGGTTACGGAACTGTACAACTATTGCCGGGGCCTCATGGCTCTGCCCTAGCAGCCCGGCCAGCGCCATGTCGCTATCCCCCTCCCCACCAGCGAGAATTTAAGGAAAACCGTGGACTGAAGTCCACGGTTTTCCTTAACCCTTTCCCCAAGCTCCTCTCTTGCACCCCAAAGGCCCCCGTGCTATAAAGCGGCAGCACAGCCCACAAGGAGGGAGCACAATGGTCATCATCCAGTCGGTCCTGGGCCCAGTGGACACGGAGGAGCTGGGGTTCACCCTGATGCATGAGCACGTGCTGTCCAGCTCCGCAGGCGTGTGGTATACCTATCCAGAGCTGGTCAACCGGCGGTGGCTGACGGAATCGGTGATTGCCGACCTGCGGGAAGCGGCTGCCGAGGGTCTGCAAACATTCGTAGACGTGACGCCCTTTGACCTGGGGCGGGACATCCAACTGCTGCAGGATGCCGCCGAAGGGTCAGGCGTCCACATCATTGCTGCCACTGGGACCCACCGCAACGTGCCGCGGGCCTTCCTGGACGGCACGACGGTGGACCTGATTGCTGAGCTGTACATCCGGGAGATCCAGGAGGGTATAGAGGGCACGGGCATCAAGGCCGGCATCATCAAGGTGGCCAACGACCAGGAGGGAGTGGACGCTCCGGGCGCGTTGATGCTGCGGGCGGCCGCCCGGGCACACCTGCGTACGGGGGTCCCCATCAGCACGCACAGCTACGCTCCCGGACGGGTGGGCGAGGCCCAGCTTGCCATCCTGCAAGAGGAAGGAGTGTACCCGGGGCGGGTATACATTGGCCACTGCAACGACACCGAGGACATGGACTATTTGACCGGGCTGTGCCGCAAGGGGTGCTACCTTGGGATGGACCGCTTTCCTGGGGGTGGGGCGCTGGGATGGGAGCAGCGGGTGCAGGTGGTCAAAGGGCTGATTGACGCCGGATTCGCCTCGCAAGTCATGCTGTCTCACGACCGGAGGCTGTGCGGCCCCAATACCCGCATGGGGCGAATGGAACGGCGGGGGAACAACCCGGACGGCATCAACTTTATTGTCCGCAAGGTCTTGCCGAGGCTCCGGGAGATGGGGGTCTCGGAGGAGACCATCCACCTGATGATGGTGGAATCGCCCCGGCGATACTTTGAGGGGAGGTAGGCTATTGCCCCTGGGTCGCAGAGCGTCACATAATGAGGCTTGCCCTCGCTGGTTTCAAGGCAGAGTCAAGCATGCAGGGCGCAGCAGGTAAAGGGGCGTGAGCTTGAGCGAGGACATGGCCAGGACACTCACTTCCATCCTCGTGATTGAGGACGAGCCGGCCATTGCCAGCGCGCTGCAGATTGGCCTCAGCTATGAGGGTTTCCGGGTTGAGATGGCCGGCGATGGCGACGGGGGGCTTGACCTGGCCCAGCAGCGCCAGCCAGACCTGGTTATCTTGGACGTGAACCTGCCTGGCATGGACGGGTGGGAGGTATGCAGGCGTATCCGGAGCTACAGCAGCGTCCCAATTATCTTCTTGACGGTGCGTGATGAGGTGAGCGACCGGGTACGGGGCCTGAACCTTGGGGCGGACGACTACATTGTGAAGCCTTTCAACTTCCAGGAGCTGCTGGCCCGGGTGCGGGCAGTGCTGCGCAGGCATGGCCAGGGACTTGAGGGCAAGCTGCTGAGCTTTGAAGATGTGATGCTGCGGCTGGATACGCGGGAAGTGACGCGCGGGGGCGCTCCGGTAGAGCTGACGGCCCGGCACTTTGACCTGCTGCACCTGTTCATGCTCCACCCCAGAGAGGTGCTGGCCAAGGACAGGATTCTGAGGGAGGTCTGGGGTTACGACTACGAAGGGGATAGTAACATTGTAGAGGTCTATATGATGCAGCTCCGACGCCGCCTCGGCGACCCTCCGCTCATCCAGACCTTACGGGGCGCCGGCTATGCTCTCAGGCTCAGGCCGTGATCGGTCGCTTCCATACCTTGCGCTGGCGACTGGGACTCCTGTACGTCCCTCTTATCATCCTGCTTCTCACCGCTGCCGCCCTGTTCACCTACAGCCAGGTCAGGCTTCTGCTCACCAACGCGGTAGCGGAACGGGTGCGGGACCGGCTGCTGGGCGTGGTGTACCCGGCCCTCCAGGAAATGCCGGACTCGGCTGCCGCAGGGGAGGCGTCACTGGCCCTCATTGCCGCCCGGCTAGCGGAGCGGTCGGACCAGCAGGTGGCCTATCTGCTGCTGGACAGCCAGGGTGAGCTTGTGGGCTCAGGGGGCGGCGCAGGCAGTCCCCACCTTCGCCAGAAGTTCCCCGAAGTACCCTACCAGGACGTTCTGGGCAAGGGGGAAGAGAGGGCCTTGGTAGTGTCCGTGGAGGAAGACCCCGGCACCCTCTATGTAGTGGACCTGCTCCCCATTACCAACGAGGCCGGAGAGACGGTGGGGCTCATCCAGGGTGTGACCAACCTCCGCTCCGTCCAGGATGCCCTGGCAAGGCTACGGTGGTGGCTGCTGGGCATGGTGGCGGCAGGGGGCCTCCTGGCGGGCGTGTCCGCCCCGCTGCTGGCGCACCTGACCCTGGCGCCTCTGCGACGGACAGGGCGGGCAGCGGCGCGTATTGCCGGAGGGGACTTCAGCCGGCGGGTCCCCGTGCCCCCAGGGAAGGACGAAGTGGGGACCCTGTCTGAGACGCTGAACCTCATGCAGGAGCGGGTACGGCAGGACCTGGAACGGCAAGAACAGCTCCAGCAGCAGATGCGGCAGTTCCTGGCGGACGCCTCCCACGAGCTGCGGTCTCCCCTGACGGCCATCCAGGCATCCACAGACGTGCTCCTGCGAGGTGCAAAGGATGACCCGGTGCTGGCAGAGCAGACGCTGGTCTTGGTCCGGCGGGAGACCCAGCGCCTTATCCGGCTTACTAATGACCTGCTCGCCCTGAGCCGCCTAGAGACGGGGACGGGCCTGGAACTGGGGCCGGTGGACATGAACGGGCTTTGTGAGGAAGTGCACAGCGCCATCCAGTTCAACACCGAGGGCCGCAAGGTCATCCTGCGGCTGGGGCAATGCCCGCCCCTCCACGGGGACCGGGACCGGTTGAGTCAGGTGCTGGTGAACCTGATGGAGAATGGGGTGCAGCACACGGCCCCTGGGGGCGAGGTGACGGTAAGCACCAGGGTGGAAGGCGGCCAGTGTGTGGTCACCGTGGCGGATAACGGGGAGGGCATCCCGCCGGAGCACCTGTCCCACCTGTTTGAGCGGTTCTACCGGGTCCCATCCTCCGGCCCGCGCCGGAGGGACAGCAGCGGCCTGGGGCTGTCCATTGCCAGGGCCATTGTGGAGGCCCACAGGGGGAGCATTCAGGTAGAAAGCGCCCCCGGCCAGGGGACGACGTTTACGATACGCCTGCCTCTTCCCCGCTAACACCCCATGCTCTCCCCTCCCCTTGCCGCCCCGAACACGGGGTTCCCCTATCTTTTCCCATGCATTTTCAGCAGACTCTTACCTGTTATTCAGCTTAGATTCAGGAACGGATTAAGTAGTTATGCTAATATACGACTGCGTATTTTAACGTAGTACACCTTTCGGAGATAGCCCAGGCTGCTGGGAGAAGGAGCATCTCATATGAGATATGAATGGGTAAAGCGCGCGGCGGGTTTGCTGGCGATAAGCGCTCTCGTGGCGCTTGTAGGCCCGGGCATCGCCTTGGCCAACCACACTGCTCCTGCCCCCACTAATCTCGAGGTGTCTTCCACCTCCTGCACAGAGAACGACCTGAAGTGGACCAAAAGCACCGATGGAGACGTTGACCATCAGCACGTGGTTCGCAGGGACGGAGGAGTTGGCGCCTACAACGATATCAGTGGGGAACTCAGTGCATCAACTGAGAGCTATGACGACATTGGCCTCACGGGTGGTACGGTCTACGACTACAAGATAGGGATACACGACGTAGATAACAACGCTGCCCACGACGCGCATAGTTATAGAGAAACCGGCGCCGTCAACGGCAACACACCTGCCTGCGAGGCTGAGCCCTATGATGAGACCCCGCCAACCATAGTGCTTAGCACGCCCGCTGATGACGCCGTGTACATCCTAAACGAGGTGGTACTGGCGGACTACTCCTGCGACGACGACGTGGCAGTGGATAGCTGCGAGGGGGACGTAGCCAATGGGAGCGCCATTGATACGTCTACGGTAGGCGCTCACTCTTTCACGGTGAACGCCACCGATACTTCCGGCAACGAAGCCACACTCACCCACAACTACACGGTGGTGTACGCCTTCGGCGGCTTCCGCCAGCCGGTGCTGACGCCGGTGACCACCTTCAAGGCCGGCTCCACCATCCCCGTGAAGTTCACCTTGACGGACGCTGGCGGCAACCCCGTGGGGACGGCGGTAGCCTCGGCGGCTGGCTCGCTGGGCGAGTCTGCTGACTGCCGCTACGACGAGACGGACCAGCAGTACATCTGCAATCTGAAGACGCCCAAGGGGGCTTCTGGGGACTACACCATCACGGTGACGCTGAATGACGGCAGCACCCATGAAGTGACTGTCACTCTCAAGTAATAGCCTTCTTGCAACGCCAGAGGGGGCGGGACATCAGTCCCGCCCCCTTTTCTGCGTCTGGGGAGGTTTCAGGGGCGTTCTCTTACGGCCGGGAGTTGTAGCGCACCACGGCAATGACCAGGAGCAGCGCCGGAGGCCCAAGCAGGGAGAACAGCAGCACAACCTCTATGCCGGCTCCCAAGGCCTGGGCCGCCACGGCGATGATGGTGCTGGACACCGCATAAAAGACAAGGTTTTTGCCAAACACGGCCTCACTATAGCCCTGGGGGAGGACGTTGTACAGACGGCGAATTACGGGTACCGCCCCTTGCGCCATTTTTGCAGTGGTGTAATATAGCCATTGTGTTTGGCAATAGCAGGCCCTCTGCCGCCGGCAGTCCTGCCATAAGGCGACTCCTTTAATTGCCTGACAGTCCCAGCTTATCGGAGGTGACCCATGACCCAAGCCCCCCCAAAACCAGAATCGGCTCCCCAGCAGTTCACCGTTGTGGGGACGCGCCCCAACCGCCATGACGGCGTGGATAAAGTGACCGGGAACGCCCGGTACAGCGCAGATATCCACCCTGCTGGCTACCTGGTGGGTAAGATCCTGCGAAGCCCCTACGCCCACGCACGAATCAAGTCCATAGATGTGTCCAAAGCCCTGGCCCTGGCGGGGGTAAAGGCGGTGGTCACCCGGGACGACTTTCCAGAAATCTCCGGCAGAGCTCCGGAAATGGAAGAGGGGCAGGGAGGCCAGAATTACGGCTTTTACAGCCGCAACGTGATGGCGCGGGAGAAGGCGTTGTACCGGGGCCATGCGGTAGCAGCGGTTGCGGCCACCAGCGCCGACATTGCGGAGCAGGCTCTGGGCCTCATTGAGGTGGACTATGAGGCGCTGCCGCCTGTCCTTGATGGCCGGGAGGCGATGAAGGAAGGGGCGCCCATCCTGCACGAACGCCTGGTGCAGATGCATTCGCCCCAGGGCAGGACTGGCGGCTACGGGGATACCGAGACCAGGACAAACGTCGCCAGCCACTACGAGTTCCTGCTGGGTAACCCGGAGGAGGGGTTCAAGCAGGCGGATATCATTGTTGAGCGAGAGTTCCACACCAAACAAGTGCACCAGGGGTACATAGAGCCCCAGGCCACGACGGCCCAGTGGAGCGGCGATGGCTATCTCACCATCTGGTGCAGCAGCCAGTCGCACTTTGGCTTCCGGGACCAGATTGCCAACATCCTGCAACTGCCCTATGCGCGCATCAAGGTAGTGCCCATGGAGATAGGCGGGGGCTTTGGGGCCAAGGGGCCGGGCGGCGTGTACCTGGAACCGGTGGCGGCGCTGCTATCCAAAAAGTCTGCCCGCCCCGTGAAGATCACCATGAACCGTGCTGAGGTGTTCACCAGCACGGGGCCGACCTCGGGGACGCACATCCGGGTGAAGATGGGGGCCACCAAGGCGGGGCGGCTGGTGGCGGCGGATGCCACCATGATTTATGAGGCGGGCGCTTTCCCCGGCTCGCCTCTTGGGGGCGCGTGCCGCACCAGCTTTGCCCCCTACGCGATTCCCAATGGACGGATTGAGGCGTACGACGTGGTAGTCAATATGCCGAAGCAGAACTCCTACCGTGCGCCTGGGTCGCCGGCGGCGGCGTTTGCCGTGGAGTCGGTGGTAGATGAGCTGTGTGAGAAGCTGAAGATGGACCCCATTGAGTTCCGCTTGCTGAACGCCTCCAAACAGGGGACGAGGCAGGTGACCGGGCCGGTCTTTGGTGTCGTCGGCAATGTGGAGGTGCTGGAAGCTGCGCGGAACCACCCGCACTATACAACGCCCTTGACGGGCAAGTACCGTGGCCGGGGGTTTGCCAGCGGGTGCTGGATGAATGGCAGCGGGCCGGCCAGCGCGGTGGCCAGCGTGAACCCGGACGGGACCATCACATTGATTGAAGGCTCTCCGGACATTGGGGGAAGCCGGGCAGTCATGGCCATGCAGGTAGCAGAGGTGCTGGGCATTCCTGCGGAAGAGGTCCGCCCTGCAATCGTGGACACCGACTCCATTGGGTATAGCTCCGGTGCAGGAGGCAGCGGCGTAACCTTCAAGATGGGGACAGCCTGCTACCAGGCGGCGCAGGACGTGGTGCGGCAGCTTGTGGAGCGGGCGGGGAAGATATGGAACGTGCCATCCCAGGACGTGGAGTACAGCCGTGGGGTCCTGAAGAGCAAGCATGACCCTGCCCTGTCCATGACGCTGAAGAGCCTGGCGCCGCGGTTGAACGGCACGGGCGGGCCTATTGTAGGGCGGGCGGCGGTGAATCCCAGCGGCGTGGGTAATGCCTTTGCCCACCACATCGTTGACGTTGAGGTAGACACCGAGACGGGCAAGGTGGAGATACTCCGTTATACAGCGGTGCAGGATGTGGGACGGGCGATTCATCCCACGTATGTGGAGGGCCAGATCCAGGGGGGTGCCGTGCAAGGGATTGGTTGGGCGCTGAACGAGGAGTACGTCTATAACAAAGAAGGGGCCATGGCCAACGCCACGTTCCTGGACTACCGGATGCCCACGGCGCTGGACCTGCCGATGATTGATACGGTGCTGGTGGAGGTACCTAACCCCGGCCATCCCTTTGGGGTCCGGGGCGTTGGGGAAGTGCCCATCGTGCCGCCCCTTGCTGCCGTGGCCAACGCTATCTATGACGCCGTGGGGGTGCGCTTGATGGAACTGCCCATGTCGCCGGCCAAGGTGTTAGCGGCGCTGAAGGAGAAAGGACCGGCAGGGGCATAAGGGGGAGGAGTGTAGCGGCAGAGGCGGCAGCCGTTACAGCCGATAGGAAGATCACGGGGCCCTGCTTTCACAAGAGGCAGGGCCTCTCTATACCAGGCAGCTTTCGTGTTCCCAGAGGCAGAAGGGGCTGGCAGCAGAACCCTGGGGGCGTATACAGTCCGCCTGGCAACTTATGGCATAATGCCCTCAAATGAACGCTGCCTCAATACTCCTGTACCGGGTGCTTATCTGGGGCGGGGCGCTGGTTGCAGGGACCACCTTGCAACGGGTCTGGCCTCTGGGCCTCTTGCCGCCTCCTGGGGCGCTGGCGCTGGGCATGGCCTTAGGGGCCGCGGGAAGCCTGCTGCTGGCATGGGCGGTGGTGACGATGGCGCGGCAGGGGGGCTCACCGAATCCCTACCAGCCATCCAGGGCCCTTGTCACGTCCGGCCCGTTCCGGATTTCCCGCAACCCAATCTACCTATCTTTCCTCCTGCTCTATCTGGGATTTGCCGCTGTGGTCAATGGGGCGTGGTTCTTCATCCTGACTCCTGGGATATTGCTGGCCCTACAGAAGCTGATTGTGGGGCAGGAAGAGGAGGACCTGGGGCAACGGTTTGGCGAGGAGTACCGGGCATATTGCCGGCGGGTGCGCCGGTGGATGTGAGGCTTGCGGAGGCGTGATGAGGGCGCCATGCCAGTAACAAGGGAGTGGTCAGATGGCCTTTGCGGTACCCCCTGACTTTGGGAGGAGTCAAGGAGAATGACGTTGAAGAAGCGGCAGTTAGGAAGAACGGGGCTCATGGTCACAGAGCTGGGCATGGGCGCCATGGACACGCCGCAGGTCCCAGAAGGGGGAGAGACACTGCGCTTGGCCCTGGAATCGGGCATTAACTTCATAGACACCGCCCGGGAATACCAGGGAAGCGAGTATTTGCTGGGGGAAGTGATAGGGGGGCGGGGGAGCAAGGACTTCTATGTAGCGACCAAGACCTTCAGCAGGACGAGGGACGGGAGCCAGTATGACGTGGACAGGAGCCTGAAGGTGCTGGGGGTAGAGAAGATAGACCTGTATCAACTGCACGATGTTTCGTCCGATAAAACGTGGGAGCAGGTCATGCAGGAGGGGGGCGCACTGGAAGGGCTGCAGATAGCCAGGATACGCGGGCTGGTGGACTACATCGGCATATCATCACACAGCCTGGATGTCCTGGAGAAGGCCATCACGTGCGGCGAGTTTGATACGGTCATGCTGGAGTACTCGGCCTTCTTCCCAGAGACGGCGCGCCTGGCCCGGCTGGCGAAAGAGAAGGGTGTGGGAGTTATCGCCATGCGGCCTCTGGGAGGGTCAGGGAGGACCAGCGCCATCAGGACACGCCTTGCGTCGGGCCACGAAAGCACCCTGCCTGTGACTATGTTGCTGCGGTATGTACTGTCCAATCCGGATATTTCGGTGGCCATCCCCGGGATGCGGTATCCCTCACGGGTGCGGGAAAATGCAGCACTTGCGAGCGACTACCAGCGCCTGACCGAGGCTGAGCAACGGATGTGCGAAGCAGAAGGGAGGCTTCTGTTCCAGGGATAGGCAAGGATGGCATAGGCCATGCCAGATGGTATAATCCGACCGCCAAGACTTGCAGGATAAGGAGCAGCGATGAAGCGAAGCACCGACCGTATTCTGGTTTCCCATGCCGGCAGCCTGGCGAGGCCGGAGGACCTGCGGACGATGATCCTGGCCAAGGAAAACGGCCAGCCCTACGATGGGCGCGCACTAGAGGTTAGATTGCGGGAGTCAGTTGCGGAGGTGGTGCGGCAGCAGATCAAGAGCGGCATTGACATTGTGAATGACGGCGAGTTTGGGAAGGGCGGCTTCTCCAACTACGCGCGGGTACGCCTGAGCGGGTTGGAGCAGGGCAACCCCCAGGACCTACCGGCGGCGCGGAACATTACCGGGCGGGACCAGGCGGAGTTTCCAGAGTTCTTCGCCCTGGGGGCCGGGGGGGTTGGCCCGCCAAGGGTCGGCCAACCGCCCGCCCCTGCCGGCGGCCAGAACCGCCCGGTGCTGTGCACGGGGCCTGTGAAGTACATTGGGCAGGAAGAGGTGCAGCGGGACATAGCAAACTTCAAGGCGGCGCTACAGGGGGTGCAGGTCACGGAGGCGTTTGTGCCGGCAATTGCTCCCGGCACCATTGAGCACTGGCTATGGAACCGCTACTACCCCAGCGATGAGGCATTTCTTTACGCCATTGCCGAGGCCATGCATGAGGAATACAAGGCCATTGTGGATGCAGGGTTCATCCTTCAGATAGACGACCCGGACCTGCCGGACGCCTGGCAGATCCACCCACAGATGACGGCGCCGGAGTACCGGCGGTATGCGGAAGTCCGGGTGGACGCCATCAACCATGCGCTGAGGGGCCTTCCCATGGACCGGGTGCGGCTGCACACGTGCTGGGGCAGCGGCCACGGCCCGCACAAGAACGACATTCCTTTGCGGGACATTGTGGACATTATCCTGAAGGTGAACGCTGAGTGCATCTCTCTGGAGGCGTCAAACCCGCGCCACGACAATGACTGGCGGGTGTGGGAGACCGTGAAGCTGCCGGAGGGGAAGTCTTTCATGCCTGGGGTTATTGGGCATATCACCAACATGATTGAGAACCCGGAGCTGGTGGCGGAGCGCCTGGTGCGGTATGCCAACCTGATGGGCCGGGAAAACATCATCGCAGGGACCGACTGTGGCATTGGCACGCGGGTGGCGCACCCCTCTATCTGCTGGGCAAAGTTTCAAGCGATGGCCGAGGGAGCGGAGATGGCGACGAAGCAGTTGTGGGGCCGACGATAGGACTTTAAGGGGAGCGTTTATGCCGGTGGTGGACATCCCGAAGGATGAAAATAGGCAGAGGCAGGGACGCTGCCGCGTCCCTGCGGCAGGCAGTAGTGGTGAGCGATGCTTCGCGAGGCACACGCTCCGAAAGGCCAAGGCCGGTTGACCACCTCGCTCTAGCATGACAAGGGGGAGGCGCTGTGAGGCCAGCAGCAGGGCTTTAGGGAGGGAAAGGCCAGTGAAATACAGGACCTTGGGCAGGACCGGGATCCGCATCTCCGAGGTGGGATTCGGCTGCGGCAACGTGGGCGGCCTGATGGTGCGGGGCGCCCACCAGGAGCAGGTGCAGGCCATGCGCCGCGCCCTGGAGCTGGGCATCAACTATTTTGACACTGCGCCCAGCTACGGCAACGGCCAGTCCGAGACTAACCTGGGCAAGGCGCTGGCAGCAGTGCAGCCCCAGGCAACGATTGGGACCAAGGTGGGCATACGCCCCGGTGACATGGGCGACCTGAAGGGCACCGTGGAACGGTCGCTGGCGGCGAGCCTGGAGCGGCTGGGGAGAACGTCAGTTGACATCCTGTACCTGCACACGGGCATTGGCATAGAGCGAGGGTGGGATGGCAGGGATACTCTCTCTCTGAGTGATGTGCTGGGGGCCGGCGGTGTGGCCGATGTTTTTGAGGACCTGCGCTCCAGGGGTCTGGTACGCTTCCTAGGTTTTACTGCCAACGGCGAGACCCAGGCGTTGCACCGGTTGGTGGACAGCGGTCGTTTTGACCTCTTCCAGATGTACTACAACCTGCTGAACCCCAGTGCGGGCGTACAAGTACCCCAAGGGTTTCCAGCCCATGACTTCCAACGCCTCATTGACCGCGCCCAGGGGGCAAACATGGGGGTAGTGGTCATCCGGGTGCTGGCAGGGGGCGCTCTGGGAGGAGCAGAGGCGCGGAACGGCTATGCCGCGCCTACCATAGGCGGAGCCATGGTACCTGGGGGTGAATATGGGGCGGATGAGGAGCGGGCGGGGGCGCTGGGGTTCATCATTGCCGAGGGGAGTGCTCCCTCTTTGCCGCAGGCGGCGGTCCGGTTTGCCCTGATGCACCCTGGGGTTTCTACGGTGCTGGTGGGCTATTCCAGCATGGGCCAGTTGGAAGAGGCGGCGGCAGCGGCAGCGGCAGGGCCGCTGCCGGGCCAGGTGCTAGAGCGCCTGCAGGGAGTATGGGCTGCTGACTTTGGCAGGGTAGCCAGCCCAGGAAAAATTGACGGCGGGTAGGCCCTTGCATATAATGCGGGCGTGCCCTTGCAAGGTCACGTTGACGTGCTCGTATCGGTAACGTCAGCCAACATAAGGCCAAGAGCAACACAAGTGAGGGGGTAATTCATGGTCCAACAAGCAGCGCTCCTCAGTCCAGAGCGGATAGTCTCTGAGTTCCAGAAGAATGGCGTCACCCACGTCATCACCATACCGGACAGCGAGACAAACTACCTGTATGAGCTCATGAAGGAACAGCCGTGGCTGGACGTCATTTCTAGCTGCCGCGAAGGCGAAACGATGGCCATCGCTATGGGGCTTTCCATTGCTGGCAAGACGCCGGTGTGCCTTATCCAGAACACAGGCATGATGGAGTCAGGGGATTCCATCCGGGGCATGGCCCTGGGCTCCGGGCTTCCGCTGGTGATGGTTGTCGGCTACCGGGGGTGGACACGTCACGGCATCACGCCCGACAGCGCCGCTGTGTATACGGAGCCGTTCCTGAACGCCTTTGGCATCCACTATTACCTGGTTGAGCATGATGCTGATGGGGACCGGATTTCCCTAGCGTTCCAGGAGGCCAAGGCAACCAACAAGCCGGTGGTGGTGTTGATAGGGGATGAGTACCACGGCTTCAACCGCTAAGAAAGACGCAACATAGCCCGAACCGGCAAAGTCCCATACTAACGAGTCCAAGCTAAAGGAGTCAAAAGATGTTCAATGCGGCGGACATGTTCAAAGCCTTTGGGAAGCACCGTGACAAGGCGATTGTCATTGCCACAGGCACCTCCGGGCGTCACTGGAGGGAAGCCAGCACCGATATGAAGCGCGATGTAGCCCTGGGGGGCTCTATGGGGCAGACCACGGCTGCGTGCCTGGGTCTGGCCCTGGGACTGCCCAATGAAAAGGTGTGCCTGTTTGATTCAGAGGGTTCTCTCCTCATGAACTTGGGCATCCTTCCCACGGTGTCTGGGAAGCAACCCAAAAACTTCTACCATTTCCTGATGGACAACGAGTGCTATGCCACCACAGGCGGCCAGCCCGTTGCTAATGCCCAGAACCTAGACTGGGCCGGTATGGCTAAGTCCGCAGGGTACGCAGCGACCTACCACTTTGACAACCTTGAGGACTTTGCTTCCAATGTGGGCGACATCATGAAGAAGGCGGGGCCGGTGTTCGTCTCTATGAAGATTGTCCCAGAGATTGAGAACGAGCCCATTGGGCGCCGCCAGCGGCAGCCGGCCGGCCGGAGCCGGGGGGAGATGATCCGCGACCTGCGAGAGATAGCAGGCGTGAAGGTAAGCTAAGGCGGAGGCACGACACTTTCGCCCAGAGCAATGAAAGAAGGCCCTGCCTCTTAGAGGCAGGGCCTTCTTGTTGATTTCGTGAGGACTGCTGCCGCCCTACTGGAAGGCGGGTATGACCACTTCTGCAAAGGCCTGGAGGGCGTCAATGTTGAAGGGGGCGCGCAGGGCGATATTCAGCCCCTGGGCGCCGGCGTCCTGGTATTCGGCGATGCGTTCCACCACCTCTTTAGGCGTGCCAAAGAGCATACCGCCGGCGCGGCTTCCGGCCTGGGGGCCGTACTGGGCAGCGTAACGATCCCGCTCGGCCTGGGCCTCGGCCTGAGTGGCGCCCATCCAGAAGCCAACGTTGACGGTGCGTGTGACTTCCCTGGGGTCGCGGCCCTCCTTCTCGCACCACTGGTCCAGGACCTGGATTTTGTGGCGGTAGGCCTCGGGTGAGATGTAAGGGACGTTCCAGCCGTTGGCGTAGCGGGCGGCGATGCGCAGGGTCCGTTGCTCGCCGCCGCCGCCCACCCAGACCCGGGGCGGCGTCTGCACGGGCCGTGGAAAGCAGTTGGCATCCTCCACCTGATAGTAGCGGCCCCGGAAGGTGGTGGTCTCCTGGGTCAGCATGGACTTGACCACCTGGACACCCTCCTCCAGGCGGTCCATGCGCTCCTTCACCGGTGGGAAGGGGATGCCAAAGGCCTGGTGCTCCAAAGCGTACCAGCCGGCGCCCATGCCCAACTCCAGCCGTCCGTTGCTGACGTGGTCTATGGTGACGGCAGCCTTGGCCAGGACCGCAGGGTGGCGGTAGGCCATACAGAAGACCAGAGAGCCTATGCGCACGCGGTGAGTTTCCGCGGCCAGAGCCGTCATGATGGAGACGCCCTCAAAGCAGGGGCCTTTCCCGTCTACCGTAGGGTTCTCATAGAAGTGGTCCCAGGTGGAGACCCAGTAAAAGCCCGAGGCGTCGGCAAGCCTCCAGACCCGGCGGAGATCTTCATAGGTGCAGTCTTGCTGACCGGTGTGGATGCCGAGGTTGAATGCCATGGGTGGCCTCCATTTTCCTAGTGTCCAGGGCGGCAAGCCCCTCATTTCTGTTTCAAGCAAAGGCCCGCATTCCCTCCCACCCGCCCGTAACGCTGGGGGTTACCACCCCCGCAACCCCAGCAGGGACCACCCGTTTCTTCCACCCTCACGCATTGATGCGGGGCCTACCAGGCCCGTTGTTAGCTGGCGGGGATGGCGCTGAGGAAGGCCTTGACGTGGGGGACGATAAGGTCACTGCGGTCAAAGGCGCCGCCGTGGTCCTGGCCCTCCAGGCTGTGGGTCCTGGCACCGTGAACCTTGGACGCCCATTCCTGGAAGCTGCCGTGGAACATGGCGTCCTCGGTACCGCCATAGAAGAAGCAGGGCACCTGGATGCCGGCGAGGATGTCAGAGAATCCAGGCCCCTGCAAAGTGGACTGAAAACAGGCGGCCAGGGCGAGGTGGTCGTTGGCCATGAGGACGGCCCTTTCCGAGGGAGTCAGGGGCCGCCCGCTGGACTCCCTCCAGGCCAGGACGGCGTCCATGCCCTGCATGAGGATTTCCAACATGCGGTTTCTCCCCTGGCCCTGGCCCGTGCGCTCGTTGGGGTTCATGCCGCCGATGATAAGGGAGTTAAGCCGGTGAGGGTAGTGCCTGGCGAGGCAGAACCCGATGCGGCCGCCCATGGAGTAGCCCCAGAAGTGGGCCTTGGGCAGGCCCAAGTCGTCAAGGACGGCAACGATGTCGCCAGCCGTCTTATCAATGGTGTAGGCATCGGCGTCATGGGGCTTATCGCTTTTGCCGTGGCCCCGGGCGTCTACCAGGACCAGCCTGTAGCTGTCCTGGAGGGCCTGCACATAGCCCCATTCTCTCCAGCCCTCGCCGCTGTCCCGGAAGCCGTGCAGGAGGACCAGGGAAGGACCTTGCCCCTCAAGAACGTAATGGATACGTGTCCCTGAGTTACTGGCAAAGGGCATAGCTCACCTCACGCCACAATGTTATTCGGCGGCGCAGGGGCCGCCGAGGGCTCACATACCGGGTGTGTGCAGTATACCAGCCTTGCAATAGCGTGGCATTGCTTGCGGCGCTGGGGCAGGGAAGCAGGCCGCGGGCCGCCAATTAGTGTATGTGAGCTGGCGGCCCGCGACTATGTCAAAGGGAAGAGGTGATGATACGGTCCCCTACCTTGCTTTGGTGGTGATGTAGTAGGCGTTCTCAATATCCCCTTCCACCCGCTTGACCTCCTGCACAGTGAACCCGGCATCGGCAAGCATCTTCCGGGCCAGTTGCTCACCCCACATAGTGCCAAGGCCTTCACCGCCCTGGGCCAGGGAGACGGTCATGCAGTGGAGGACAGAGACGCTATACAGCAGGGTCCCCATTGGGTGGTCAATGTTTTCTTCCAGGTAGCTGGATGTCCCTTCGTCCACCATCAGATAGGTGCCGCCGGGCTTCAAGGCGTTTGCGATGTTTTTCAACACTTTGCCCGGATAGGCCTGGTCATGGATGGAGTCAAAGGTAGTGATGAAATCAAAGCGGTCCCGCACGTTAAGAGCGGCGGCGTCCTGCACCTGAAAGGCTGCGTTGCGCAGCCCCCAGGCCGCGGCCTCGCTGCGGGCGGCTGCGATGCCGTCCGGGGAGAAGTCGTAGCCGGCGAATCTGCTGTTGGGGAAGGCTTTGGCCATAAGGTTGATGGCGTGGCCTGAGCCGCAGCCAACATCGGCTACTTCAATGCCCTGCTCCAGTTGCTGGACCACACCTGGCACATGGGGCAGGACATTGCTGACGAGCACACCGTCAAACACCATGCCGCTGAGATCCGCCATGAGCTTCTGGAAGCCTGGGAAGGCGGAGTAAGGCACACCGCCGCCGGTGCGGAAACATTCCGTAACCGAGGCTTCGGTTGCCTTGGTGAGCTCCACGATGGCCTGCGCCCAGTTAGCCATGTTATTGGGGCCGGCCTCCCGAGTGAGCATCGCCGCATGCTCTCGGGGGAACCAGTAGGTCTTGTCTACAGGGTTGTACTCCACGATGCGCGCCGTCACGACTGCACCAAGCCATTCCCGGACATAGCGCTCGTTGAGGTTAGCGGCGTCTGCAATCTGCTGGCTTGTGGAGGGCGGCAGGGTTGCCAGGGTGTCCAGCAGCCGGGTCTTGTGGCCAATGCTGAGCATGGCAACCAGGGCAGCGTCATTCAGTAGGCCAAGGGCACGGCCTCCGAAGGCTTCCACCTTCTGCATATCAAGCTGGGGCTGTTCTGTCTGGGTGGTCATGGGTGAATCCTCCTTCTGCTGCTGTGAGATAGCCAGTGGCCCGCCGGGTGCTCCGGCTGCACGTTTGCGTCCGGCGAACCACCGGACAGGGGAAAGAGTAGCAGTGGGAGTGGGAATTGACATGGGTGCAGACACCCAACTTTTACGGTGGGTGCAGATGTCGGTATACACCCAGAGGGCGGGCGCAAGAGGAGGGGGCAGCATGCTGCCCCCTCCGGCCTTCGGGCAAGGCGGCCGTTAGAGCAGATGCTGCTTTATGGCGTAGGCAGTGGCGGAGGCACGAGCGGCTTTGCCCGTTGCGCCGAGCTTTTCGTAGATGGTGGAGATGTGGCGCTCCACGGTACGGACGCTGAGGACCAGATGGGCAGCGATCTCCTGGTTGCTCTTTCCGGCGGCCAGGAGCTGCAGAACCTCTATCTCTCGCCTGGTGAGGCCGGTGTCAAAGGAAGGCGACGGGGAAGCAGCCGCTTTGGAGTTTTCCGTGGCGGAGCGGCGCACCAGGCCAAGGACGGCTTCGGCGCGCCCCGCCTCATGGACCGCGCCCAAGCCTTTGAAGGCGTTCAAGGCAGCCATTGCCTCATAAGCAGCTTCCTCATGACTGCCCTGGAGCATGAGCACCTCTGCGAGGGCCAACTGGACCCTCGCCCCTTCAAAGACGCCGCCAGAGCCCTGGAAGAGGTCAACGGCATCCTCCAGGTGCTGACGGGCCTGGGTCAAGTGGCCCTGGGCAGCCAGCACCCTACCCAGGGCAGCACTGGCTGCTGCCTTGAAGGGGTCCGTGCCCATGAGCTGGGCAATGTAGTCAAGCTCTGCCTGGGCCTCTTGGGCCTGGGCTGTTTCTCCGCGGGCAAGGCGGGTGCGGACCAGCACGTCCAGGGCGGTCACGCGCTCCAGGCGGTCGGTAAGGGGCAGCTTCCTCAGGTGCCGTTCCAGGATGTTGACGGCAAGGCCGGGCTGGCCAAGGCTCAGAGCAAGTTCGGCTCTAATAGCTTGGGCTATGCCCTCACGCTCCACTTGCTTGAAGAGCTGCTCTGCCTCCTCCCAGCGGCCCTGCCGCCATCGGAGCTCCGCCAGGCGGGCAATAGACTCGCCTACCTGTGGAGGCAGGGTGGCCTCCATATCCCCCTTTGCCTGCAGCAGCTCCCGCTCCGCCTCCTGCCACAGGCCCAGCCACATGAGCAACACCGCGCGGTTTGGCCTGCAGAAGGCGAAGAGGGGTTCCACCCCCATTCGTGCGAACTCCTCTTCCACCCTGGCGCACCATTGCTTTGCCCGGCCGTAGTCACGAATGCGGGTGCACGCTTCCACCATATAGCAGAGGGTCGTCCCCTTTGCATCAAAGTCCTGTACCTCACCTGCAAGGACTGCGGCGGCGGCCTCATCCAAGCAGTTCATGCCTTCGGTGACCTGGCCCTGGGTGACCAGGGCCAGACCCTGAATGGCGTAGGCCAGCATTTCCACGTCCGTGAGGCGGAACTGCTTCGCCAGCAGGAGGACCTCATCTATGCGCTGGAGTGTTGCGCCGGGGTCATTCCTGGTCATGAGGATGATATGAGCTTCCATACAAGCAAGGAGGGCATGCTCAGGCTCGGGAGGGCAATTCGCCAACAGCCGTCTAGCCCGCTGGATCCATCCGTTGGCCACGGCGACCTCGCCACGGAAGGAAAGGGAGACGTTGGCGAGCCAGATGGCCATCCTGGCCGCTGAGGTCGGGGCTTCTTGCTCGCGGTAAAGTCGGTAGGCGCGCTCGTAGGACTTAAAAAAGCCTCTGCCCCGTCATAAAGCCAGACTGATGCTTGGGCCAACCCTTCAAGGGCCTGGGGGGTGGCGTCCAGGGCCAGGGCCCGCTCAAACAGCTCGCGGGCCTCTTTCCAGGCGTAACGAGACAGAGCCGCTTGTCCTGCGGTCAAAAAGTCGGCATAGCTCCGGTCTGCTCCAGTAACCATAATAATTTTCAGCCGGCAGAGCGCCGTTATGGTTTGCCAAGGCCCTTATGGTATCACACGCTTGTCCTGCAGCGTTTTTATCTCTGCTGGAGTATAGCCCAGCTCGGCGAGGACCTCGTGGGTATGCTGGCCCAACATGGGCGCCGGACGGCGCACGGAGACAGACGCGGCGGAGAAGGCAAAGGGGGGCGCGCCCTGGCGGAGGAGGCCATACTCCGGCGACTCTATCTCCAGGGTCAGGCCCTGGTCCAGCATCTGGTCGCTCCTGGAAAGGGCCTGGGCGGTAGGGGTTGGCGCCGCCTTGAGATTAGCTTGCCGGAGTTGCGCCAGCCAGTAGTCTGCCGTCTGGGCTGCGATGGTGTCCGTGAGGGCCTGGGCCATCGCCTGCTCCTGGCGTTCGCCTTCCTCCGTCCAGAGGGAGGCCAAGTCCGGCCTGCCGATGGCTTTACAGAGCTGCCGCCACTGGGCAGGAGTATCGCAGGCAAGGTACAGCCAGGCGTCGCTGGCCTGATACAGGCGGTGGGCGGCGTCTGTGCCCAGGGCTTGCGGGGGGGTCTGGCCAGGGTCATCTACACGGGAGGAAGTCCAGGGCGTCCCCTGGGTAAAGAGGAACTCTCCTGCCTGGACGGCGACGACGGTATTCATGAGGCAGGTCTCCACCCGCTGGCCCTGGCCGGTACGCCGGCGGTGGTACAGGGCCATGAGGATGCCCCAGGCCGAGAGGAGGGCGGCGGCGTAGTCGGAAACGGCGACACGGAGGAAGACGGGGGGCGCATCAGGGCCGCCCTGGTAGGCCATGGCTCCGCTCATGGCCTGGAAGAGAGGGTCAAAGCCCGGGGTCTCCCCATAGGGGCCGCGAGAGCCGTAAGCAGTGTTGGTGCAGTAGATGATGCGGGGGTTGACCTGGCGCAGGGTCTCGTAGTCCACCCCCAGGCGCTGGGCCACGCCGTGGCGGTAGTTCTCCACCACCACATCGGCCCGCTGCACCATGCGGTACAGCGCTTCCCGGCCTTCCTGGGTCCTGAGGTTCAGTATGACGCCGCGCTTGCCCCGGTTCCAGGACTGGAAGCCGGCGATCATAGCGCGGAAAGCGTCGCCCTCAAAGGACTCCACCTTGTCCACTTGGGCGCCAAGGTCTGCCAGGAGGCTGGAGGTGTAGGCTCCGGCGATGTATCCCGCCAGGTCTATGATGCGTATGTCTTGCAGGGGGTGAGTGGGCATAGTCTACCTCAGTCCCGGCTCCTGCAAGATGTGCTCCGTATGTTCTCCCGGCCTGGGGGCTGGCGGCGGCACGTCACCTGGAGCGCCATGCATCCACAGAGGGACGCCCATCTGGAGCACCGGCCCCAGGACGGGGTCTTCTATGGGGACAATGGTCTGGTTTACTGCAAGCTGGGGGTGCTGGAGGTACTGCTCCCTGCTCTGGACCGGGGCGCAGGGGATGTCGTTATCCACCATGAGCTTTACCCAATGGGCGACGGTGTTAGCGGCAAAGACCGGCTCCAGGATATCGGCTAGGGCATCATGGTGTATGCGGGGTATGCCCCAAGGGGCGTCGCGGTAACGCTCGTCCTCCGCAAGCTCCGGATGGTCCAGAAGAATGCACAGCTTGTTGAAGAAGGTATTGTTGCCGCAGGCCAGGAAGAACCAGCCGTCTTGCGCCTTGAAGAGGCGGTAGACGGGGATGCCGGCGCGGATGCCCTGGCGTGTGCTGCCTCCGGCGGCAGGGGCCCAGGAACCGGACACGAACTGAGCGGACTGCATGGCCATGGCCCCGTGGAAGAGGGAGACCTCCACTTTTTGGCCTGTGCCACCTATCTCTCGCATGTACAGGGCGGAGGTTGCGGCCAGGCAAAGGGTGAAGGCGGCGCCATAGGCGGCCAGAGGGGCATACACAAAGTCAGGGTTGCCCGGAGCGCCCTGGTTGGCCATCATGCCGGAGGAGGCGGCGATGGTGTAGTGGTCGCCTGGGGTATCGGCATCAGAGGTGGCGCTGGGATAGGGCGGGACGGCGCAGTAGATGAGGCGCGGGTTCAGGAGGCGCAGGGACTCATAGTCCAGGCCCAGGGCTTTGGCTTCGGCGGGCAGCCAGCTCTGCACCAAGAGGTCGGCGCGGGCTACCAGCCTCCGCGCGGTCTCCCTACCGCCGGCCTGGGCCAGGTCCAGGGCCACGGATTCCTTACCACGTTCCCACAGGGGAAAGCGAGGGTCGGTGCGCTCCAGCGATCCTCCAGGCGGCTCTATTTTGATGACCCGGGCCCCCATGGTGGCCATGAGCATGCAGGCATAGGGCCCGGCGATGTCACCGGACATATCCAGGATGGTCACCCCTTCCAATACGCTTGTCATACCAATTCTCCGAGACCTGGAGGGAGCCACGGGTGGCGTAACGGGCCTGGAGCTTAAGAGGGGCTGCCAGGAAGTTCCTCCGTCACACCTGTACTTGTCTGGGTGCTGGTGAGAAGTATCCTACAGGCGCAGTTGGAAAGGAAGGGGAACATACAACAGAAGCAAAATGGGCTGGCTGTGCTATACTTTTGCAATCCTATCTGGAGGTTGGGGGACCGGCGGAGGGCCGGAGGAGTACATGCTGACCAGAGTTGTTGGGGCCCACAATATAGAGTCAAACCAGACACGGCACACCTGTTTTCTCATAGACGGCGTCCTGGCCATAGACGCCGGCAGCCTTGTTGGCGCCTTGACGCCCCAAGAGCACCGGCAAGTGGCTGCGGTGCTGGTTACGCACGCCCACCTGGACCACTGCAGGGATATACCTACCCTGGGGCTCTCCACTCTGGGGGCGCCCCATACAATTCACATCTATGCCCTGGCCCAGACACTGGAAAGCATCCAAGCCCACCTTATGGACGGCTCTATCTACCCGGACATGACCAAGGGGCTCAACAGTGACCCGCCTCGTTTCCTGTTCCATGCTGTGCAGCTTGGGCAGCCTTTTGAGGTGATGGGCTATAAGGTTGAGGCGGCGCCGGCCACGCATCCAGTGCCAGCGGCAGGCTACATTGTCCAGTCAGAAGACGGCACGGCCATCGGTTGCACAGGCGATACCATGGGCGACCTACTGCCTTTCCTACAGAGGAGCACTCCGCTACAGGCGCTATTTGTAGACGTGACGTTCCCCAATCATATGGAGCCGAGGGCAGCGGCTTCGGGGCATCTGACGCCGGCCCGTTTAGGGAGCCAGCTAGGCAAGGCCCTGGAGATGGGGCTGCGGCTGCCCCGCATTATTCCGGTGCACCTGGACGTGCACCACTGGGGGGAAGTTGCAAAAGAGTTGGCTTGTGAAGGACGGCGACTGGGGGTAAACTTGGTGCCAGCACACCAAGACATGACCGTGGTGTAATGTGGGGCAAAGGAGTCTATGAACTGCACCCAGTGCCAGGCAACCAACCCCGTGGGCGCGCGGTTCTGCATGAACTGTGGTGCGCCCCTAGCCCGGACGTGTCCTTCTTGCAGCGCCGAAGCGCCACCCCAGGCGCGGTTCTGCCCCAACTGCGGCCACCAGCTCCAGGGGGCTGTTGCTGCATCCCCTCAACCGCCAGTGGCCATCGCTCCACCCAAGGCCCCAGCGCCATCCCCGGGCCTGCACCAGTACATCCCGCCGGAGCTGCTGGACAAGCTGGAGTATGCGCGCACCCACGGCGGGATGCTGGGCGAGCGGCGCATCGTGACGATGCTATTCAGCGACGTGCGAGGCTCCACCGCCGCAGCCTCAACGCTAGACCCTGAGGAATGGGCGGAAATCATGAAGGGGGCTTTTGAGTATCTCATTGCTCCTGTGTACCGCTACGAGGGGACACTGGCCCGCCTCATGGGTGACGCCATTCTTGCCTTTTTCGGCGCGCCCATCGCCCATGAAGATGACCCCCAGCGGGCAGTGCTGGCAGGCCTAGAGATTTTAGAAGGGATCCGGCCTTTCAAGGAACGGGTAAAGCAGCAGTGGGGCCTTGACTTTGACGTGCGCATCGGCATCAACACCGGGCTGGTGGTGGTTGGCGAGGTTGGCTCTGACCTGCGCCTGGAGTACACGGCCATGGGCGATGCCATCAACCTGGCCTCTCGCATGGAGCAAACCGCCCAGCCGGGCACCCTTCAGGTCTCGGACAATACCCACCGCTTCATTGCCCCTCTCTTTGACGCCGAGGACCTGGGAGGCATTGAGGTCAAAGGGAAGACCGAACCGGTGAGGGCCTACCGTATCCTGGGAGCGAAGGCCATGCCGGGCCAGCTCCGGGGCATACAGGGGCTGCAATCGGTGCTGGTGGGCCGCGACAGGGACCTGGCAACGCTGAAGGAGCGTGTAGAGGAGCTGCGCCGTGGCAGCGGCCAGATAGTTGCCGTTATGGGTGAAGCCGGGCTGGGGAAGTCACGGCTGGTGGCGGAACTGCGCCGCTGGCTCTCGGATGAAGGCGTTATTGCTTCGCCGGATGTCCCGGCAGCGGCTGGGCTACCCACCATAAACTGGCTGGAGGGCCGCTCCCTTTCCTATGAGACGGCAAGCCCCTATGCGCCTTTCCTGGACATTCTGAACCAGACCTTCGCGCTGCCAGAGGAGGCCTCGGACGAGGAGAAATACCAGCGTATCCTCCACACCCTTTCTGTGGTGAATCCCGGGGGAGAGCACAACAGCGCTCCCTACCTGGCGACCCTCCTTGGCGTGAAGCTGTCGGGTGAGGCACTGGAACGGGTGCGGTACCTGGAACCGCCGCGGCTGCGGGAGAAAGTGTTCAATGCTTTCAATGACCTGGTCAAGGGCCTGGCCACCTTCCGGCCCCTGACCCTGGTCTTTGAAGACCTGCACTGGGCAGACGCCACCTCCCTGGACCTGCTGGAACAGTTGCTGCCGCTGACGGACCAGGTGCCCCTCATGCTCCTGCCTGTCTTCCGTCCGCAGCGACAGGAGCCCTCCTGGCGGATTCACGAAGGGGCTTCCAGGGACTATTTCCACCGGTACACGGCCATCCAGTTGGAGCCCCTGGGGGAGGAGGATGCGCGGGCCCTTGTGGCGAACCTCCTGTACATTGAGGGGCTTCCGGAGCGTTTACGCGCCCTTATCCTGCAGAAGGCCGAAGGCAACCCCTTCTTCGTGGAAGAGGTCATCCGCTCCCTTCTGGACGCCGGCGCTGTGGTGCGGGATGGCGCCCACTGGCGCGCGACCCGGGAAATAGAAAGCATCGCTGTGCCGGATACCATCGCGGGTGTGCTGACGACCCGCCTGGACCGTCTGGAGGAGGAGGAGCGCCGGGTCATCCAGACCGCCGCCGTCATTGGCCGGGAGTTCCAGTATGACATTTTGAGGGACACCCACAACCAGCCTCAGGACAACCTGGAGCTGGCCATGGCAGACTTGCTGCGGCGGGGCCTGCTGCGGGAGAAGAGCCGGATCCCCCAGCGGGTCTATTCGTTCAAGCATTCGCTTATCCAGGAAACAGCCTATGGGTCTTTGCTGCTGAGCAGGCGGAGGGAGCTGCACCGCCTGGTGGCGGAGAGCATCCAGCGTTTGGACCCCAGACGGGCCGGGGACATTGGGCGCCATTACCTGGAGGCGCGGGAGTTTGTCAAGGCCCTGCCCTACCTGGTGGAAGAGGGCGAACGGGCGGCTCAGGCCTCCTCCAACACCGAAGCCATCTTCTACTTTCGTAAGGCAGTAGAAATCCTGGAAACGCAGAAGGACGCGAGTCTGGCGCGCCGGGCGTACGACGGGCTGGGAGGCGCGCAGGCCCTCTCCCTGGACGTGGATGGGGCGGCAGAGACGTTCCACAAGATGATCCACGAGGCGGATGCCTATGGCAACCTGCCCATGAAGGTGTCGGCCTTCAACAAGCTGGGACGCATCACGGCCCTCATGCAGGGCCAGTTTCCTGAGGCTGAAAAGCACCTGATGGAGGCTGAGCGCCTGGCTATCATAAGCGAGGACCTCCCAGGCCTTACCGAGCTGCACATGAGCTACTGCGCCGTGCGCACCATCTCCGGTGAGATTGACGACGCCCTGGACCACCAGCGGCGGGCCATTGAGATTGGGAACAAGTCCAACATTGAGGATTTACGGCTCTTTGGGGCAAGCCATTGCGCCAACAGCCTCACCTACCTGACGCGCTTTGACGAGGCCCTCCCCCAAGCCAGACATGCCCTTGCAGAGGCAGAAAAGGCCGGGAACAGCCGTTTTGTGACTGAGCCCCTCATCTTTGCAATCCCCTACTGTCTTTTCACCATGGGGGACATTAAGGGGGCGGAAGAGGCCGCGCAGCGGGGTACGGAACTGGCGACCCACATAGGGGCCATAGACAACGAAGCCTTGGGGGCCTACACCTGGGGGTTGCTCTTGCGATACCAGGGACGCTACGAAGAGGCGATGACGCTGTTCCGGCGGGCGCTGGAGGCTGCCCGGGGAGCCGGCTACCTCTTTGCAGAGGCAGGAGCCATTTGCGCCCTGGGCTCTGTGTATGCCCAGATCAGCCAGAAATACCTGGAGCAGGCACAGGAGCACCTTGCCCAAGGCGCTGACCTTATGGAGCACCCCTTTGGCCGTGTGATGGCGGCCCAGAGCTGGACCGACATGGGGTTTTGCCTTCTCATCCAGGGGAAGTTGGATGAAGCTGATAAGCTTTTCCAGAAGGCGTTAGCAGAACGCACCACCATGCGGTACCTCCTTCGTCCCGCAGGCCTGGTTGGGCTGGCCAAGGTGTCCCTTGCCCGTGGGGACCTGGCGGAGGCTGCACGGCTGGAGGAGGAGGGGCGCACCTTTGCCAGGGAACGAGGGATGAGGCACTTCTTCCCGCTTACCGGGTTGATGCAGGCCACGGTGGCAGACGCCAGGGGTGACGCTGGTAGAGCTTTGGACTGCCTTGCCCAAGCTGAGGCGGAGGCCCTTGCCTTGCAATTACGCCCCATGGTGCTGGAGGCTCGTGCGGCCCTAGCGAATAGGCTGGCCATTGCGGGACGCCGTGACCAGGCAGATGCTAAACGGGCTGAGGCCAGGCAGACGATTGACGAAATGGCCCATCTCTTTCAGACTGCCGAGTTGCGGCAGGCCTTTGTGGAGCATGAACTGTCCAAGCTGGGAGTTCAAGCCTCCTGACCGCACCCATCTGCTCATAAGGGTTACGTAGCTTACAGAGCACCCATACGAGGCAGCTATGAGTAAGCGGATTATTGTTTGCTTGGACGGTACTTGGAACAGCCACGACCAGAAGTGGCCCACCAACGTGGTAAAACTGGCCCGTTCCGTGGTGCCTGTTGCCCCCGATGGGGTCAGCCAGGTTGTGTACTACGATAATGGAGTTGGTACGGGGAACCTGTTGGACCGCCTGACGGGAGGGGCCTTTGGTGGAGGCCTGGAGCAAAACATCGGCGATGGCTACCATTTCCTCATGCACAACTATGCTGAGGGCGACGCCATTTTCATCTTCGGCTACAGCCGGGGCGCATATACTGCCCGAAGCCTTTCGGGCCTTATCCGGAAGTGCGGTATCCTACAAAAGGTCCATTCCGAGAAGTACCCGGAAGCCTTAGCCCTGTACCGGCGGAGCGACGTGCACCCCAATGCTGAGGAGGCCCAACGGTTCCGAGAGGCCTATTCACGAGTGGTTGAAATCTGGTGTCTAGGAGTATGGGACACCGTGGGAGCATTGGGCGTCCCGGTAGGGGTCTTCCGCACCCTTAACAAGAAGAAATATGAGTTCCACGATGTGGAGCTGAGCCGGTATGTCCGGCACGGGTACCATGCCCTGGCGATTGATGAGAGGCGTAAACCCTTCACGCCAACCTTGTGGGCGGATATGCCCAAGGAGGGGCAGGTTGTGGAACAAGTCTGGTTTGCCGGCGGGCACAGCAACGTTGGAGGTGGTAACGCCGACACCAGCCTTTCCGACCTATCGCTGCAGTGGATGCTGGCGAAAGCCGCCGAATGCGGTCTGGGCCTAGACCAGGAGTACCTTTCCCAGATCACCAGGCCCAATGCCCTGGGCCCCATGCATACCGAGGTCCCCTCCTTCTACCGCTTGCTGGGGACCTATGTGCGTCCCATAGGCCGCGCCGATCACCAAGAGGCCCTGCACCCCAGCGTGATGGAGCGGCTGGACAGCCCGGCTTTGAACTACCAGCCCCGGAACGTGCTGGACTTTTTGCACAAAGACGGGCAGGGATAGGAGCCAATTACAGGGCGACTTCCCCCCATGTCCAGATAACGCATCTTTTCCTGGTGCCCTGACAGGAGAACAACTGATGTTCTTGGTCTAGCCTTTTGCGGCTGTAGCGAGAGCCGGGCCGATGCCCCGGCCCTGTGCGGGCACGCGGAGGGGGTGAGGGATTCCCCGATGCATCGGGGCGGAGCGCATGGAATCGCAAAGGCAGTTTGACCACTTCGCTCTAGAATGACCATTGCCTTTTCTGGTGAGCCGCTCCAAGAGCCGTCAACCCGCCTTACACGCACTTGATCACGTGTCAAGAC
>JACQOP010000012.1 GCA_016202485.1 Chloroflexota bacterium
CACTTTGGGCAACCCTTTATCCAGATCATTGCATCCTCCTCCTCGCCGTGCCGGCAGGGAGACGCCTTATGTTCACCACCTTGCCTGTACTTAGGATAAAAACACAGGTGGTCTTACGTAAGTCACCGTTTGGTATCTACTGTATAGGTTTTGGTATATATATACGGCCCCAGGCAAGGGCTTGGATGTATAATTCAGGGCGGATGTTGTACCACAAAACACCATTGGCTGAGATGCAATGCCCTCTTTGGGCGATCTGACCGACACAAAAAGCAGGGGGGCCATGTGTCATGAGGCCCCCTTGGCTCTACTGGATAGCTAAGAACGGGGAAGGCTTACATATCCACACGCTTTTCCCCGGAAAGGTAGCTCTTCGGGTCCTTGGAAAAAGCAACCCGGCAGCCTGGGCCGCAGAAGTAATAGGTCTTGCCCTCGTGCTCATGGGTGCCGCCCCGGGGGTTCTTCATGTCCACCTGCATGTGGCAAACAGGGTCCTCCGCGGCATCGGACTTCTTCAGCAGGTTGACCAGTCTTCCAACCATAAAAGCCTCCCTGGGCGCTACGCCCCTACTCGTTCTCGTTTGGATTCATCAATAATGCGCTGGGTGATATGGGTTGGCACTTCAGCGTAGTGGGCAAACTCCATTCTGAATTTGCCACGGCCGCCGGTGATGGAGCGCAGCTCTGTGGCGTACCGCCGGACCTCCGCCTGGGGCGCCTCCGCTTCTACCACCGTCATGCCACCGGACTGGGGCGTCATGCCCAGAATACGGGCGCGCTTTGTATTAAGGTCCCCCGCCACCTGACCGGCGTACGCATCGGGAACGGTGACCTCAATACGCACCACCGGCTCCAGCAGGACCGGCCGCGCCTCCATGACCCCCTTCTTCAGCGCAAAGGCCCCGGCAATTTCAAAGCTCATGCCTGAGGAGTCTACGGGGTGGGAACTGCCATCGTAGAGGATTACTTTCAGGTCCACCAGGGGGTACCCGGCAACCGCCCCTTCAGGCAAGGTCTTCTCTACACCTTTCTGAACAGCCGGAATGTACTCCTTGGGCACGTTACCGCCAACGACCTTCTCTCCAAACTCAAAGCCACCGCCTCTGGGCAAGGGCTCCAGCTCTATGAACACGTGGCCGTACTGCCCATGGCCGCCGGATTGCTTCTTGTGTTTGTATTCCACCTTTGCCGGCGACGAGATAGTCTCCTGGTAGGGAATCCTGGGCAGGCTGGTGAGCAACTCCACCCCAAACTTACGCCTTGCCCGCTCCACTGCCACCTCAGTATGGGTCTCCCCCTGCCCGGACAGCAGCGTCTCGCTTGTCAGTATCTCGCGGGTCAGGTGCAGGGTGGGGTCTTCCTCCGTGAGGCGCGCAAGAGACGTGGCCATCTTGTCCACGTCGGCTTTGCCTTTTGGGGTCACAGCAGTGGTAAACACCGGTTCAGGGAAGCTGATGGCAGGCAAGAGGAGAGGCTCCTCCCGCAGGCAGAGGGTATCGCCCGTGGTTGTAGCAGTGAGTTTGGCCACAGCGCCAAGGTCGCCGGGAGCCAGGTCGGTCACCCCTTCCTGGGTCTTGCCCATAGGGACAAAGACCTGAGCGACACGCTCCGACTGGGCCTTGGTAGCGTTCCACACCTGGGCGTCGGCCTTAAAGGCGCCTCTGTAGACACGGAAGTAGGAGAGCTTGCCGACAAATGGGTCCGCCGTGGTCTTGAATACCTGGGCCGCAAGAGCGCCGCTGGGGTTGCAGTCCAGCTTGACCTTGTCGCCACCGCCGGGGCGTTCCGCCTCCACCGGCGGCACATCCGCCGGGGAAGGCAGCAGGTCTATGATGGCGTCCAGCAGCTCCTTTATGCCCAGGGAGACCGAGGCCGCCCCGGCCAGGACCGGGACAATCTGTCCGGCAAGGACACCCTTCTTCAGACCCGCAACCAGTTCTTCCTGGGTGATCTCCTGGCCCTCCAGGTACTTGGTGGCCAGCTCGTCGTCCGATTCCGCCACCGCCTCAATCAGCCGCTCCCGCAGTTGCTCCACCTCTCCCGCCACAGCCGCGGGGATATTCTCTCCCGGGTTGAGCAGGGAGACGACGCCCTGGAAGCTCTGCTGAGAACCAATGGGGACATGGATGGCAACGCACTGCTTCCCAAAGGCGTTCTGAATACTTTCCAGGGAGCGCCTGAAGTCGGCGTTTTCCCTGTCCATCTTGTTCACAAAGACCATGCGGGGCAGGCCCCGCTCTTCACACCGCTGCCAGATATCTTCGGTCCCCACCTCCACACCAGCCTGCGCAGCCACCACCAGCACCGCGGCATCCACGGCGCGCAGGGTTGACACCACCTCCCCCACAAAGTCCCAGTACCCCGGCGTGTCTATGATGTTCAGCTTGTGGTCACGCCACTTGCAGGGCAAGACAGAGAGCTGGATGCTGGAACGGCGTTTCGCCTCTTCCGGCTCGTAGTCAGAGACGGTATTGCCATCCTCAACCCTGCCCATGCGGCTGGTGGCCCCGCAGGCAAAGAGCATGGCCTCTCCCATCGTCGTTTTGCCGGTACCTGAATGGGACAGCAAAGCCACGTTGCGTAGTTGCTTCGTTGCATAAGCAGGCATAAACATCTCCCTTCTGGTGTACCGCGCGTTGGCCCCATTGTAGCCAAAGGCTACTCCCCGTGCAATCATAGGGGGCGTGCAAAGCCACGGGTACGGACAGGAGGACACCTCCAAAACACCCTGCAGCCTGGCAGAACTGGCGCAGACAGCAAGGGCAATCCTCGTGACCTGCGCATCCTGGATTGATTTCGTGCCCGTATTCAGGTCAACTATATCTTCATGCAACGCCTCGTCCTTAGCTCCTTCTTGGCCCTGTGCCTAGCCCTTGCTATGGCCCGGGATACCCTGGCGCTGACGAGCGTTCAGCTCCTGGCGGCGCCCTACCACTTCAATTACGTCACCTGGGAAGCCCGCAACCTGCCCTCCAAGTGGCTGCACCTCCTTTTCACCTACGTGGCTCCTTACCGACAGACGCGGGAGACGAGCCTGGCGCAGATGGAAGAATACTTCCGCCTGAAAGGGGAACTGGCAGGCGTTCAGAGGGATCTGACCCAGGCGGCGGCACTGGCCGCGGAGACGCAGGCTGACCTGGAGGGACGGCAGCGGGAGCTGCAACGGCGTCTCCAGAAGCTCAGGCCCTACGCAGAGGAAGCGTTGGAGTCCCTCATCAGCGATGCCCTGCGGGAAGAGGGCATTCCCCCCCAACTAGGCAAGGCCATCTTCCCACCCGTTGACATCGCCATGGTGGACCTGCCGACGTACCTCATCACCTCACCCAGGGAGCGCATACAGCGCGAGTTCTCCTATCTCTTGACGCCAGATATGCCCCCATCAGTGCGTGCAGAACTGGAAAACCTCATCCTCCAGCAGGTGGACCTCTCCGCCATCGTGGAAAACATCGGTGGGATCTCCACCTATCCGGCCATCATCCATTCCAACGACCTGCGGTTCGCCCTCATCATTGCCAGCCATGAGTGGCTGCACAACTACCTTTTCTTCTATCCCCTGGGCCGCACTATGTTCAAGGATAGCGACGTATTCTCCCTGAACGAGACCGCCGCCAACGTGTTTGGCGATGAGCTGGGCAACCGCATCTACAGCCGCCTCACTGGCAAGCCGGAACCGCCCCTGCCGGAACCGTCGGCGTCCACTGCTCCCTGTCCTGAGGACCAGTTCTGCTTCGGACGGGAGATGCGTGAGACGCGTCTCCGCACCGACGAACTGCTGGCGGAAGGGAACATTGAAGAGGCAGAAGCCTATATGGAGGAACGCCGGCAGGTATTCCTGGGCAACGGTTACTACCTGCGGCGCATCAACCAGGCCTACTTCGCCTTCTACGGCACCTACGCCGACAGCCCTGCTTCCGTCAGCCCCATCTACCAGCAGCTTCTGGAGGTGCGCTACGCCTCCCCTTCCCTTGCTGCGTTTATTCATACAGTGCAAAGTGTCTCCAGCTACCAGGAGTTCCTGGAAATACACCAACGCCTCACCTCGTAAGCGGCAGCAACTGTCTGGATTGAATGATTTCGCACTTATATTGATTGAAATACACCAACATCAAACATTGATATTACGTCCATCGTAGCCAAGTTCTTCCAGCGCGTCGTCTTGACTTCACCCACCCTCCAACCTATACTGCATCCCGTAGACTTGGGCTGACCGGGGTATAGTCCAGTGTGAAGCCCGTCACTCTCCAGGCCCATGAAGCACCTGCAAGGAGGAACATATGGGAGTTACTGCGAGGTTCGCTGAGTTCGTCTCCAAGACCCCTTCGTCAAAGGTCCCTGATGACGCACTGGATGCCGCAAATGTCGGCCTCCTGGATGCCGTAGGCACCGCACTGGTGGCAAATATCCACGACATCGGCAAGATTATTACCAGCTATACCGACCAGATGGGCGGCTCCCCAACGGCCACCGTCATCGGCACACGCATCAAGACCTCAGCGCCCAATGCGGCCCTGGCCAACGGTACCCTGGGCCACTCCGATGACTATGATGATGTGGGCGGCTTCGGCCATCCCTCCGTCATCCTCATGCCCACAGTCCTCGCTCTGGGCGAGCAGTTCCACAAGTCCGGCCGCGAGGTCCTTGAGGCCTACGCCCTGGGCTTTGAGGTAGGAACGCGCATCGGCGGCGGCATCGGTGCAGACCACTATGGCCGCGGCTGGCATAGCACCTCTACTATCGGCGCCATGGCCTCGGCTGCGGCGGCCTCCCGCCTCTTGGGGCTGGACGCCGACCACACCCGCACCGCCCTGGGCATTGCAGCCTCCCTGGCCAGCGGCGTGCAGGCCAACTTCGGCACCATGACCAAACCCCTGCACCCCGGCAACGGCGCCCGCAACGGCGTCGTGGCCGCCACCCTGGCCCAGATGGGCTATACCGCCAACCAGGATGTCATTGAAGCGCCCCTGGGGTACGTGGCCGTCTTCGGCGACCAGCAGGCCAACATCAATGGCATGACCACTCACCTGGGAGAGGCCCCGCTGCATGTCCTTAGCGCCATACGCATCAAGGAATGGCCCTGCTGCTACGGACACCACGGCGTCATCCCCATGCTCATAGACCTGGTGCACCGGTATGAAATCCGCCCTCAGCAGGTGGAGCGGGTGGACTTCATCAGCAACATGGCCTATGGCTATCTGAACCGCCCCGATGCCGATACCTACTTCGGCGGTAAGTTCAGCCTCCAGTTCAACATCGCCTGCGCCTTGGTGGACGGCACGGTCACCTACGAGGCCTTCAGCGACGAGAAGATCAACTCCGCGCCCATCCGCGACATGATGGCCCGCGTGCACCTGAGCCAGGATCCCAAGGTGGCCCGGATGCCCGCCCGCATCGCCGGCGCTCACCAGGACCAGAAGGTCGTTGTCACCCTCAAGGACGGCAGGCAGTTGGAAAACGAGATTGAACATGCCACCAACACCCTGCGCGGCCACCAGGTGGACATCAAGTTTGAGGCCAACGCCTCCCATATCCTGCCCTCCACCCAGGCAAAGCAGGCCCTGGAAGCCTTCCGCGACCTCAAGAAGGTCAAGGACGTGGCAGGGATCATGCCCACCGTTGCCCTCAAGTAGGACGCTGAGCATCAGTCAAGAGAGGGGGCTGCGGCAAGCCCGCAGCCCCCTCTCTTTCTTTACCAAGAGTTGACCTCCGGTTCTCACCCAATTAACAAACGCACTCTAACGTCCTGACAGGAGAACAACTGCTGTTCTTGGTCTAGCCTTTTGCGGCTGTAGCGAGTTTTATGCTGGGTGCGCCAATGCCTCAGGTTGTGGGATAATCTGCTGGCGCGCAGTTAGACGCTGACAGCGCCAATCAATCAGCAAGGGGACTGATGGCCACGCCTCCTTCTCCAAAGCAACAGGCCATGCTCTTCCGCTTCCAGATGGCCTCCACCGCCTTGGTACAGGCCACGCCGCAGCAAGTGTGGGGCGTCTTCAGGGATGCGGCCTCATGGCCTGGCTGGAGCCGCGTCTGTACCCAGGTGTGGGGCCTCTCCCCCGACCTGTGGGCTGACGGCTCACGCCTCTCCTTCCGCCTCCGCATGGGTATGGCCCGCGTCCCCTTTTCCGTCCAGGTCACGGTCTCCGACCCGCCGCACAGGGTGGCATGGGCCTCCACCAAATTCACCATCACCGCCGTCCGGACCTTCACCTTTGAGGAGGAGGACGGCGAGACACTGGTCACCGACGGTAAGGCCTTCTCCAGCACGCTCCTCCCCATCGGCATCTTCTATCCCCGCTGGCTCATCCGAAACATGACCGAGGCATGGCTCCGGGACCTGAAGGCCGAAACGGAACGGCGGGTTGCCCATTCATGACCACTATGACCCCTACCCTCCTGGCCGTCTTTGCCCACCCGGATGATGAGACCTTCCTGGCCGGCCCCCTGCTGGCGCGGTACGCCGGCCAGGGCATACGAGTGGAGGTAGCCTGCGCCACGCCCCTGGAGCCGGCCCTCAGCGACCGGTCCGACTGGGACTACCGCCACCGGCAGGCCCTCTTCTGCGCCGCCGAGGCCCTTGGCCTCCAGGGCGTCCACTTCCTGGGCTACGACGGCGCTCCCATGGGTCCCATCCCAAATGCCGGCCAGCGCATGGTAGCCGCAGCGCCCCTCTCGCAGGTGGCAGGGGCCATCGGCAGGGTGATGGACGACCTGCAGCCGGACGCTGTCATCACCGATTCTCCCTACGGGGCCTATGGGCACCCGGACCACATCGTCGTCCACTGGGCCACCGTAGAAGCCTTTCAGAAACACAAAAAGGCGGGTGCGCGGCTCTACTGCCTGGCCTTGCCCCTGCCCCTGGTGCGCTTGAACCTCCGCCTCATGGCCCTTCGCCTTCCCGTACATGGCCTCGGCCCCCACGGCCACATAGACCTGGCCGCCGCCGTTAAGACAGCGCCCGAAAAGACAGCCCTGGTGGACACCAGGGGATACGTCCGCTGCCGGCGGACCGCCGCCCGGTGCTACGCCGAGGAAATAGCTGGCGCCCCATTGCCGCTGAAGCTGCTGGAATGGTCGCCCCTATGGGTGCAGCGCCTGGTCTTCAGGCGCACCGCTCTCACCCGCTTGTATCCTCCTGTACGGCCGGGAGAGCAGTTGGAAAGGGACATTTTCGCCTCCCACAGTGGCTAGAGACATTCTGGCCCGGTTCTACTAGAATGCAGCCACCAACCCAGAGTCCTGTCTCAGAGGTCCTTAGCAGAATTCCACTTAGCAAACGCTTGCATTCCCGCC
>JACQOP010000081.1 GCA_016202485.1 Chloroflexota bacterium
AGTTGGTCGTGATTCCTACATCGGCAGGGATTGTGGCTGCCGAGCAGCCGGCTCGTGTAACCGCCGGAGCCCGCCAGCCCCTGGTCACCATCTATGGCACAGGCTTCCCGCCGGATGAGCAGCTTATCATTGAGGTGGTGGGGCCCAATGAGGTCATCATTGCCATGGCTTTCTTCCCGTCTGGACAGCCATCCCGCACCGGCCCCAATGGCGCCTTCAAGACCAGCGTACGGACAGCCTTCAACGTCACGCTTGACCCAGGGCTTTACTCCTTGCAGGTCACGACCATGTCCGGCGTTGGCGCTACCGTCCCCATTGTCATCAGCTAGCATGTCACGCCCACCTCGCCTGGAACAGGGTGGGCCAGTCCTGAAAGCAAACAACACACTAGCGTACAGTCCTAATACTTCGGAGGCAGTTTTTATGAGCAGTCTCAGCAAGCGGCCCTTGTGGACAGTCCTTATCCTCTCAATCGTAGCCCTCTTTGTCCTGACCGCCTGCGCGGGTCCCCAGGGTGAGAGGGGCGCCACGGGTTCCGCCGGCTCCACCGGCGCTGCAGGGCCCACCGGCCCTACTGGCCCTACTGGCTCTGAAGGGCCTGAGGGCCCTGCAGGCGCAGCAGGTGCGAAGGGTGACCCTGGCCCCGCCAGCGCCGCCAGTATCATCGTCATTCCCACTGCGGCCGGCGTTAATACCAGCGTGCAGCCTGCCCTCCGAGCTCCCGCCGCACGCGAACCTCTGGTCACCATCTTTGGCTCCGGCTTCCCACCTGATGAGCAGCTCATCGTAGAAGTGGTGGGGGATAACGGCATTATCATCGCCATGGCGTTCTTCCCGTCCGCTCAGCCGTCGCGCTCCGGCCCCAACGGCGCCTTCAGGACCCAGGTACGGACTGCCTTTGCCGTCACTCTTGACCCAGGCCTCTACACGCTGACGGTCACCAGCCAGTCCGGCGTCGCCGCAACCGCCCCCGTACTCCTTGCCACAAAGTAAGGGCAACGTCAGTACTACAAAAAAGCAGCCCGTGCTTCCCACGGGCTGCTTTTTATGCCTTGACCGGTCCCCAGAAAGCCATTTCCACGAGAGCAATGGACATCATCTGCCCACTCCCCTTTCTACCAGGGACAGTGCCCCTACAGCAAAGCTATTGCACCGGGGGTACCGGACCTGGCGGCGTCTTTGTCACCCGGACCTTCCCAACTCGCCGGCCTATCGTGGACAGTACATGCAAGGTTAGGCTTTTGTCCGTTACAGCGTCCCCCGAGGCAGGGATCCGCCCCAAGCGGTGAGAGATAAGGCCCCCCAGGGTGTCAAAACCTTCATCGCCTTCCAAGTCCACGTCCAGGGCGTCATTCAGGTCCTCCAACTGGATACGCCCGTCCACTACTGCCTCACCGTCCTGGATATGGACCACTACAGGCTCCCCCTTCTGAAACTCATCGTCAATGTCCCCGACAATCTCTTCCAGAAGGTCCTCAATGGTCAGCAGGCCTTCCGTGCCACCGTACTCGTCTACGACTATAGCGATACTGACACGCTGCGCCTGCATCTCCTTGAGAAGCTCATCCAAAGGTTTGCCCTCCGGGATGAACAGTGCAGGACGGATGATGTCCCGGATTGCAGCGTTGCTGCCCTCTTCAACAATGCTGTGGAGCACGTCCCGGGCATAGACGATGCCCAGGATAGCATCAATGCTCTCTCCATAGACAGGGAGGCGGCTGTGGCCTTCGTCAGCCATAATTGCAGCTACCTCTGCCAGGGATGTGTCGGCCCCCACCGCCACGATATCCACCCTCGGTACCATCACCTGGCGGGCAGGGATGTCTTCCAGCTCCAAGATCGCTTCTATCATGCGCCGCTCTTCTGGGTCGGCGCCACGCACCTCCTCCTCCATAGGAATGTCCTCTTCTTCGTCCTCTTCAGCGCCATTGCCCGCGCTGCTTTTCTTTTCCGGCTCCCCGTCAGAACGCCAGGCTACGGCATAGAGCCCAAGGCGCTCTGAAAGCCACAGGATGGGGATAAATACCCAGCCCAGGACATTCAGGAGAGGCGCGCCGGCCTGGAGCATGGCCCTGGCATGGCTGCGCCCCAGGGCGTGGGCGGCAACATGCAGCGCAGCAACAATGAACAGCACCAGCAGGGCAAGTAGCACCAGGTAATACCAGCGAGCCCACGTTTGGGAAACTACCCAGGAGGTCAAGGAGACGGAGAGGGCAAGAAGAAGAGCAAAGCGAACAGTCGCTATAAGCAACCCAGTACGCTCATAACGGAGGATGAGACGGCGCAACGTTGGCGTCGGCGCGTCTGCCACAGGCCAGGGAGGCCCAGCATACTTTTCCCACAGGCCCAGGGCGGACCCCAGAGCGCTTATGCCAAAGAAGAGAGGCAGGGAACCCAAAAAAAAGAAAAGCGGTAATGGACTGTCACTGTCCAAACCCAGGTCACCACCCTTCAGGACAAAGAGTTCTCAGCAGCCCTCTGCTTATTGCGCTTGCGTGTACGCGCAGGCATGCCCACAGCCAGGCTGTCCGACGGTATGTCTTTCGTCACAACAGCGCCCGCCCCTGTCACGGAGCGTTCGCCTACCTTCACCGGGGCCACCAGCATGGTATCGCACCCAATGAAGGCGTCGTCGCCAATCTCAGTCACGTTTTTGTTTACGCCATCAAAGTTGCAGGTGATTGCCCCTGCGGCATAGTTGACATTCTTTCCTACCTGGGCGTCCCCAATGTAGCTAAAATGGCCCACCTTGGTCCCGGCGCCCAGGCGGCTGTTCTTCACCTCGGCAAAGTTCCCGATGTGCACCTCACGTTCAACCACCGCTCCGGGGCGGAGGTGGCTGAAGGGGCCAATGTCCACGTGGTCCTCCAGCACCGCCTCCTCCAGCATGGACGCCACCACCTTGCAGTCATCTCCTATAGTTGAATCATACACCAGAGAGTTGGGGCCTACCTCGCACCGCTGGCCAATGGCCGTGCGGCCCCGCAGTGTGGTATTGGGATGGATGGTGGTATCCTGCCCAATGACCACCTCGGCGCCCACATAGGTGGAGGCAGGGTCTATAATGGTCACGCCCTCCAGCATCCAGCGGTTCAGGATGCGCTCCCGCATGGCCCGCTCTGCCTGGGCAAGCTGAACACGGGTATTCACCCCAAAGATTTCCATCTCCTCCATTGAGGTCACGCTGCTAACCGGCAGCCCTTCCCGAACTGCCATCGCCGCCAGGTTTGTCAGATAGTATTCCCCCGAATGCGAAGGAGTTAATCTCCCCAGGGCGTTCCATGTCCAGTCGGCACGGAAGGCGTACATGCCTCCGTTGACCTCGCGAAGGGCGCGCTGCGCCTCATCGGCCTCCACCTCCTCCACGACCTGCGCTACTTGGCCCAAGACATCCCGTTGTATGCGACCCAGACCCTCAGGCGGTACCAGGCTGGAGGTGAGAAGCGTTACCGCCGCACCCGAGTCCTCGTGCTGGGCCATAAGCCGCCCGAGAGTCTCCCCCTGGATAAGGGGAGTATCGCCATACAGCACCAGGATATTACTCGCACGGCCTTTGAGGGCCTGGTCCGCCTGCATCAGGGCGTGACCTGTGCCCAGAGGCTGCTCCTGCACTGCATACTGAAAGCCTTCGCCCAGGCACTGGCGCACCGCCTCGGCTCCAGGGGCAGTCACCAGCACTACGGGCCCACTCAGGGCCTGGCGTACGGCGTCGGTTACATGACGCACCATCTCCTTGCCGCACACCGGGTGCAGCACTTTGGGAATGAAAGAGTGCATCCGTTTGCCCTGGCCTGCCGCCAGGACCACCGCTGCCCACTGGGACATAGGCTTTCCCCTCCGAGCGACTTGGCGTCCACCCTCTGTGGTATAGTATAACATCAGTACCAATATGCCAATCGGAGAGATGGCCGAGTGGTTTAAGGCGCCGCTCTCGAAAAGCGGTGTGCTCGCGAGGGTACCGTGGGTTCGAATCCCACTCTCTCCGCCATTTCATCATCATTCATATCTGCGGAAGACCCTTGACCTCCACTACCCCACCCACAGCTTCCATTCCCCATCAAGGCACACGTCTCCCCTGGAAGGCCTGGGCCATCCTGGCCCTGGGCGACTTCTTGGTATTTGTGCTGTTCAACATCCTGGGTCGCACCGACCATGCTATCCCCATCAGCCCGCAGACGACGCTGCAAGGCGTCGCCCCCTTTGTCCTTGCCTGGTTCGCAGTTGCGCCCTGGCTGGGGATATACCGCCGCTCCACCTTCACTTCTCTACGTCAGACCTGGCTCCGTATGCTCCCTGTCTGGCTTGTCAGCGGTATGCTGGCTCTTCTCCTGCGCATATGGTGGTACGACCGTCCCTTTATTTTCTCCTTCGCAGCCATCGCTCTCACGTTCCAGGGAGCAATGGTCCTCGGCTGGCGGCTCGTCTTCCTTTTTGTAGCCCGTCGCCGGCAGGTGTGACGAGGCGACACAGCTTTGACATACCGTCATTTTGTGCGAAAATATCTTCAAGACCCCCACGCGGAGAGATGCTAGAGCGGTCTAATAGGCACGCCTGGAGAGCGTGTGTGCTCCACAAGGGCACCGTGGGTTCGAATCCCACTCTCTCCGCCATCCTTGTTTCCTAGTGGTGGGCCCTCGTTCTGACATACAAGACCCTGCGCCTTCCCCTTGCATCCGACCACCCCTTTCCCCTAGTCTTACTGCAGCCGTCACTTGAGGTACACTGGCCTTTGAACCCCGCTGAACTGAAATACTGGGTAGCCTTTCGCATGGCCCCTACCATAGGCCGCGCCCGTTTTGAAGTGCTGCTCAAGGCTTTCAGCAGCATGGAACGCGCCTGGCACGCCTCACCCGGCGCGCTGCGCGCTGCAGGACTGGACGCTCGCGCTGTTGGGGCCATAACAGCCCTCAAGGCAAAGGTGGACCCGGACCAAGAGATCGCCCGCTTGGAACACCTGGGTATCCGCACACTGACTTGGGAAGACCCGGACTACCCTGTCCTCCTCAAGCAAATCTATGACCTGCCGCCCCTGCTCTTCATCAAAGGCCAACTGCTGCCCGAGGACGAGCGCTCCATTGCCGTCGTCGGTACCCGCAGGGTCACGGCTTACGGACGTGAAGCCGCCGCCTACCTCACCAGGGACCTGGCCCAGCGGGGCGTCACTATTATCAGCGGCCTAGCCCGGGGCGTGGACGCCATCGCCCACCGCACAGCCCTGGAAGCAGGTGGGCGAACCATTGCCGTCCTGGGCCACGGCCTGGACCACCTCTACCCACCTGAGCATAAGGCCCTGGCCGAACACATTGCCCGCCAAGGGGCACTGGTAAGCGAGTACCCTCTGGGCGTCCGGCCCGATGCCCAGAACTTCCCCCGGCGTAACCGTATCATGAGCGGCATGTCCCTGGGTACCTTGGTCATTGAGGCCCCAGAAGGCAGCGGCGCTATCTGGACCGTCCGCCATGCCTTGGAGCAGGACCGGGAGGTCTTCTGCGTACCCGGCAGTATCTTCTCCCCTGCCAGTCTCGCCACCAACCTCCTCATCCAGCAGGGCGCAAAGCTGGTCATGTCCTACAAAGACGTCCTGGAGGAGCTGAACCTGGCCGATGTGGCCGAGAAGCAACTCTCCCTTCCCATAGCTGCCCTGGTTGAGCCTGCTGACGACGCCGAGGCTGCCATCCTGGCCCACCTGGCCTATGAACCCACTCACATAGACGACGTGTCACGTATATCGGGGTTGCCTATGCCCGCAGTAAGCGGTACCCTAGCGTTATTAGAGCTAAAGGGCCTGGTACGCCAGGTGGGGAATATGCGCTATGTCCGCCTGCGCGAGACCGTAGCCCCTTACGGAGGAACCCCTTAGATCATGGCAAAGAACCTCGTTGTTGTAGAGTCCCCCGCCAAGGCAAGGACCGTGGGGCGCTTCCTTGGCCAAAACTATCAGGTGGTGGCCTCCATGGGCCACGTACGCGACTTACCAGGGGGCGAGCTGGGAGTGGAGGTGGACGACAGTTTCACCCCCTCCTACAGCATCCTGGACAACAAGAAGAAGGTGGTCCAGGAGCTCCGGTCCGCCTCCAAGGATGCAGAGGTCATCTATCTGGCCACCGACCCCGACCGCGAGGGGGAGGCCATCTCCTGGCATCTGGTGGAAGCCGCCGGCTGGAAGCGCCGCGCCCCCAAACGAGTGGTCTTCCACGAGATTACCCAGGGCGCTGTGAAGGAGGCTTTTGACCACCCGCGGGACATTGATATGAAGCTGGTCAACGCTCAGCAGGCCCGCCGTATCCTGGACCGCCTGGTGGGCTACCAGCTTAGCCCCCTGCTTTGGAAGAAGGTCAGCGGCGGCCGCAAGATGGGCCTCTCCGCCGGACGCGTCCAATCTGTAGCCCTGCGCCTGGTTGTGGAGCGTGAGGAAGAGATTGATGCTTTCAAGTCCCAGGAATACTGGACTATTGAAGCCCTCCTGCAGCCCCAGCAACCCCGTGACCCGGGCAAACCCGCACCATACACCGCCAAACTGGCGGGCATCGTTGGCGATAAGAGTGGCCTGGAACTGCCCGACCAGCAGTCGTCCGAGCAGGCCCTGGCCGCCCTTAAGGACGCCGTGTACGTTGTGGCCAGCGTGGAGAAACGGGAAGTGCGCGGCCATCCGGCGGCCCCTTTCACCACCAGTACCCTCCAGCAGGAGGCCTGGCGCAAGCTGCGTTTCCCCGCACGGAAGACCATGCAGATTGCCCAGCAGCTTTACGAGGGGCTACCCCTGGGTCCCGATGAATCTGTCGGCCTCATCACCTACATGCGCACCGACTCCACCACCGTATCCCCTGTCGCTCTGCAAGAGACCCTGGCCTTCATACGGCGCAAGTATGGCGCGGCTTATGCTCCCCGATCTCCCCGCATCTATACTCGCAAGGCCAAGAACGCCCAGGAAGCCCATGAAGCCGTCCGCCCCACCTCTGTTGCCCGGGAGCCGGAAACCATCCGACGCCACCTCAACGGGGACCAGTTCCGCCTGTATGACCTGATCTGGAAGCGCATGGTCGCCAGCCAGATGACTGACGCTGTATCCGACTCCACACGAGTGGAGATACATGCCCAGGGGCCAAACTCCAGAGGCAATGCCTACCTCTTCCGCGCCTCGGGATCGGTGCTGAAGTTTCCCGGCTTCCGCACCCTGTACCTGGAAGACCGGGACGATACTTCCGAGGATGATGACCAGCAGAAGGCGCTGCCTACCCTGGAGAAGGAGGACGGCCAGGACTGCCTGGGCCTGACACCGGAGCAGCACTTCACCCAGCCGCCGCCGCGCTATAACGACGCCACCCTGGTGCGCGCCCTGGAAGAACAGGGCATCGGGAGGCCAAGCACCTACGCCCCCATTCTCTCCATCATCCAGGACCGCCAGTATGTCACCAAGGAGCAGGGGCGCTTCAAACCTACAGAACTGGGGAAGGTCGTCGCCCGCCAGCTCATCAGCTACTTCCCTACCGTTATTGACGTTGGCTTTACTGCCGCCATGGAGGAAGAGCTGGATGAAATTGCCCAAGGAGACAAGGAGTGGGTGCCTGTACTGAAGGAGTTTTACGGCCCCTTCCAGACTGCCCTGGCCGAAGCCAATGAGGCGATGCCCCGGGTAAAGGTGGAGGAGCCTACGGACGAGGTATGCGACCTCTGCGGGAAGCCCATGCTGGTAAAGACCAGCCGGTTCGGGCGGTTCCTGGCTTGCTCAGGCTTCCCCGAATGCCGGGGCAAAAAGTCTCTGCAGAGGAAGACCGGGATCACCTGTCCCCAGTGCAAGGAGGGCGTGCTGGTGGAGCGGAAAGGCCGCGGCCGCACTTTCTACGGCTGCTCCCGCTACCCCAACTGCACCTTTGCCCTCAACCAGCGCCCCCTCCCTGACCCCTGCCCCGAGTGCGGCAATCTGATGGTGGCCAGCGGAAGGAACAGCGCCCGCTGTACTTCGTGTGGTATCCGCCAACCCTTAGCCGAGCAGACAGAGGAGGAGCCTGAAGAGCGCGCAGCCGCCAACATCTAAGGCGCCCTTCTCCAACCTGCCATAGCGACAGTGGCGTCCGTCCAGGCCGAGGACTCGTCACCTATTCCGTTATCAACCGGCCCACTGGCGACTAGCCGGCAGGATGCAAATGATTGTAAAGAAGGCGCTCCGCTTGGGACAGACTACCCTTGGTGCGGCAAGCCTGGGGATGGTCGCGGTAGGTGTTTACTATGATGCCGTCAACGCGACCCCAGTCTTTGAGGGGCCCTTTGGACTCAGTATATTGTCCCTGGGGGCCGCTTTCATGGGGCTCTCCGCTGCCTTACTTATTGTCCAGTTACGGCGGCGTATTCAAGCCTTTGAGGAGTCTTACCAGTATGGACTCTGGTTGGAGGAGCTTATCCTTACTCCCACGAACGACAACCTCCAGCTTAGTATGAAACTGACCAACTCTCTGGAAGCGCCAATAGAATACAAGCTGAATACCAGTAACTTTCACTTGGAAGTTGCCGGCAATACGCCTAACCACATGGCCTTTGACACAGATGGGAACATTGTACCCAGTAAACGATACGACGTACTGCTATGCCGTGGTGCTGCGCCACCCCTTCAACTACCTTGTGAAGGGCACTTGACGTACGAGTTGCTCTATGGCCCTCCAGGCAGGCTCAGGTACCGTCAGACGGTGGAGAAACAGTTGACGCTCCGCCAGTCT
Source organism: Chloroflexota bacterium (assembly GCA_016202485.1). Taxonomy (GTDB): domain Bacteria; phylum Chloroflexota; class Dehalococcoidia; order Lucifugimonadales; family JACPCL1; genus JACPCL1. The sequence continues at coordinate 8,712 of JACQOP010000081.1, forward strand.
CCTCAAGGCATGGTGCTCATTTCCAAGGATACGCGGAGAGAATTTGCAAAGCTCCACAGGGAGGAACTGCAAGGGAGCGTCAGAGACAACCTGTTACAACAAGCGTGACTCAGGGTAATCAATCGTCGCCGCACACAGCATAGTATGGACACCCCCCTAGACCACTACCGCACCTACCTATTGGGACAGCGCAACCTGTCTCCCGCCACAGTGCGCAACTATCTGGCCGACCTGGTTCCTTTTTACCAGTTCCTGCGCCAGGAAGGACTGGGAGACGACGACCCTATCGCAGGCTTGAACGCCTTCCTCACCCGCAACGGCCCCCTGACGGTCACAGCCGAGTACCGGAGGCTGCTCCTTAGCTACGTTGCCTGGCTCATGACCAGCCGAACGACAAACCCGGGTACCGCTGGCGAAAAGCGAGGCCACGCGCGGGGAAGCATCGCCCGCAACCTTGCCAGCCTCCGTTCTTTCTTTCGGTACCTCATCGTCCGGCAGCTTGCGCCACCCTCGCCCCTATGGAACCGGGGGTCCACCGCCATGCGCTCCCTCGTACCCAAGCAAGCCAAGCGTCTGCCCCCTGTCCTGTACAAACAGGAAGCCCAGGACTTGGTAGAACAGCCCCAGAAATCTTCGGCCCAGAAGAAACGCAACCCATCCCTGCTCCTCCGCGACTCTGCTCTGCTGGAACTGCTCTACGGCTCCGGCCTGCGCCTGGCTGAGGTAGCCAGCCTGGACCTGACAAATATGGATATGGTCTCCCGCACGGTGCGGGTTACCGGCAAAGGGAACAAGGAGCGCTCCGTGCCCATGGGACGCCCCTGCGTTGAAGCCCTGACCCGGTATCTGGAGGTAGGCCGTCCCATGCTGCAAGGCCAGAAATCCGGCCAGGCCCTCTTTCTCAACCGGTATGGCGGTCGCCTCTCCCGCCGCAGCGTGGAAGCAATTGTCAAGCGGTACGCTCTGCGAGGCAACCTCCCCGACGACGTGCATACCCACACTCTGCGCCACTCTTTTGCCACCCACCTGCTGGATGGCGGCGCCGACCTGCGCATCGTCCAGGAGCTGCTGGGCCACTCTAGCCCCAGCACCACTCAGATCTATACCCACGTCAGCTCAGCCCAGGCCCGCAAGGTCTACCTGGCCGCCCACCCCAGAGCCTCTGAAAACGAACAGACCCCATAGTGTCCTGTCTTAGAAATTCGTTGAATAACTCTGAGGGATTCACAAGGGGTTTGTTCCCTTGTGCGGGGGCTGCGGGGGTGTCCCCCGCGGTAC
>JACQOP010000076.1 GCA_016202485.1 Chloroflexota bacterium
GCCCTATACTGCCCTCCTCCCTTGATGGGAGAGGGATAAAGGGTGAGAGTGAAGCGTTTGCAGAAAGCAGTGGTCCGCCTGACCATGCCGGGTGTTCGCTCGCCAGCGCCTGACCCCACAGGCGCAGCTCCCGGGCCAGGGCGTCCACATACTGGGGGACCAGGTGCTCAATGCCTGCGTAGGTGTTGAAGTCGCAGTAGGGGCACTTGGTCTCGCAGAAGGGGATATGGAGGTACAGGGCGATGGGCTGGCTCATACGTTGAACAGGAAGTTGATAATGTCCCCGTCTTTCACTGGATAGGTCTTTCCCTCTAATCGCAGAAGGCCCCGGCGGCGGGCCTCGGGCAAGGTGCCGCATTGGACCAGGTCCTCGTAGGCCACCACCTCGGCGCGGATGAAGCCCCGCTCAATGTCCGAGTGGATTTGCCCCGCCGCCTTCAGGGCTGGCGTGTTCAGAGGGATGGTCCAGGCCCGGCACTCATCCTCGCCCACGGTGAAGAAGGAGCAGAGGCCTACCAGCTCGTAGGAGAGGCGGATGACCCGTGCCGCTGCCGGCTCGCCCGCCCCCAGGGAGGTGCGGAACTCCTGCTCCTCTTCGGTTGTCATCTGGCCCAGCTCTGCTTCCAGCTTGCCGCACATGGCCGCCGCCTGCACCCTTGGCCTGCCCAGACGTGCCCCCATCTCCTCTTCAATCTTGTCAACCTGGGAAAGCTGTTCTTCCCCAATGTTGAAGATGATGAACAGGGGTTTAGCCGTGAGGAACTGGTAGTTGCTGATGGCCTTCTGCTCCTCGGAGGACACCTCCTGCTGGCGGATGGGCACGTCGCTGGCCAGGCCATCCCGCAGCCGTTCCAGCAGAGCCGTCTCCTGCCTGGCCCGCTCCCGCTCCTGGGGCTTGGCCCGCTTCATCTCCTCCTCCAGGCGTTTGAACCGCCGCTCAATGATGGCCAGGTCGGAGAAGGCCAGCTCCATGTCCATAGCGGCGGTGTCCCGGTAGGGGTCCACTGAGCCGTTGATGTGAGAGACGGAGGGGTCATCAAAGGCGCGTACCACATGGAGGAGGGCGTCGGCCCGCTGGAGGGCGTTCAGGTACTCGCCGCCGATGCCCTGGCTCTTGCCCAGGCCCTCCGGCGCGCCCGGGATGTCCACGTAGCGCACCTCGGCGTACACCTCCCGCTTGGGTTTGAACATGACGGTAAGCCTGTCCAGGCGAGGGTCTACGACCTTGGCCACCCCGATGTTCATTTGGCCGGTGGCCTGGCCGATGGAGGAGCGTATGAGAGCGTTGAAGACGGTGGTCTTGCCGCTTTTGGTGATGCCGATGATGCCAATCTGCATGGGCCTTCCTGCTGCTCCTGAGTGACTGTCTTTGAGAGAAGGCGGTACCTCAGTGTACCAGAAAGCAGTCCAGGCCAACCCGCCGTTATCAGAGTTGGCCTGGACTGCTTTCAACTGTTCTTGGCGGTGCAGACGCTGGAGCTACCTGATAGCGTACAGGTAGCCCTCTTCCGTCGGCAGGTACAACGTACCGCCGGCCAGGACAGCCGAGGCGGTGAAATTGCCCTCAACCTCATGGCGCCAGCGCTCCTCCCCAGTGGCGACGTCAAAGCCTACGAGCTGGCCCGGGCTGGCTGGCAGGATAACCGTATCGCCAGAAACGATGGGCGATGCTTGAAGCCTCCCCACACCCTTCACCTTCCAGGCCTGTTTGCCGCTTTTGGCGTCAAGAGCATACAGGTTGCCGTCATAGGTGGCGACAAAAATGTGCTTGCCGTCGGTGGCCATATCGGCATAGATAAGCTCATTCTTTAGCCTGACGTCCCAGACCGTGCCGGGGAATGGCGCAGGAAATGGGGCCATGTTCCAAAAGTAGAAGTTCAGCCACACGGCCCATGTTGCCTTCTGGAAGGGCCGCGCCTTTTGTTCGTAGTGGTACGCCACGACCCGCCCTGCCCGGGTCACTACGTATGCGGTGTTCCCAATAATCATGGGGGAGTTGTCAATGGCAAACCTGAAGCCAACCTGGTTCCGCAGCCTGCCTGTGGAGGCTTCCAGCATGTACAGTTCACCGTTGAGGGTGCCAAACACCACAACTCCGTTCACTACGGAGGGGGTGCCAAGGACCCATTCGTCCAAACCACGCTTCCACCGCAGGGCGCCCTTCTGGGCGTCAAGGGAGTAGAAGTGGCCATCGGTGGATGCGGCGTACAGCACTCCGTCGGCTATGGCAAAGGAGGAATATACAGCGCCCTGGGTGGCAAATTTCCACTCCTCCTTGCCGGTAGCCTCGTTTAAGGCAAGGATGTTCCCATCTCTCAGGCCCACGTACACCAGATTGCCGGCCTTTGCCAGGGAAGCATTGATAGGCGCTCCCACGAGGTATGTCCAGACTTCGGCCCCAGAGTCGCGGTCCAGGGCCACCACCCGTCCATCATTGGTAGCAGCGTACACATGCTGGGCATCCACAGCTGGCGAGGCGTGCATCGGCCCGTTGGAGGCAAAGGTCCAGCGGGCCCCTTCCTCTGGGACAAAGGCCGGCCCCGCGACTGCACTGGTGTGAAAGATGTCCCTGCCTATCATGGTCCACTGGCCTTCCGCAGAGGTGGAGGCAAAGGCGCTGGCAGGCCTTGGGGTCGGGAAGCGGATGTCAAAGTAGTTGTAGACCCACAGGGCAAGCAGCACAACCACTGCACTGGCCATGGTAAGTTTCACCCGCAGGCTCTGCTTGCGAAGCTTGTCCAGGTAGCGCTTCGTCCACTGCTCCTCTTCCTCAACCGTGACGGTGGTCCTGTCCCGCAGGATCATCCAGCAGTTGGTGCACCGCTGGGCCGAGGCAGGGTTGCCGCTGCCGCAGAAGGGGCACATGACCCGGGCCCCCTCTGGGGCCACCTGCTCCGCAGGCGCCGGTATCGCTGGTGTGGCCACACCCCCCATCGCCTGGCCTCTGGCAGGGGCGGCCACGGCCTGCCCAACCGCCGCTTCCAGGGCCTGGGCCAGCTCCCCGCAGGTGGCATAGCGCAGGTCCATGCGGCGGCTCAGGGCCTTCAGTACGACAGTGTCAACCGCCGGCGGCAGCCACGGCTCAAACTCCGATGGAGGTATTGGGTTTGTGGTCAACTGCCTCGTCAGTACCGTATGGGGGTTCAGGGCGTCAAAAGGGATCTCCCCTGTCATCAGTTCATAGGCCAGCGCTCCCAGGGAATAGACGTCGTCCCTGGGGTCCGGAGCTTGCCCCTGGGTTGCTTCCGGCGAAGCATAGCTGGGATGGGGCGTGTTGACGGTGGAACGTACCAGGGCATGGCCACCCTCTACCAGGGCAACTGTCCCAAAGTCTGACACCTTCACTTGCCCGGATGCCGCATCATAGAAGACATTGCTGGGGCGGATATCACGGTGGACCGTTCCCTGCCCGTGGGCGTAGTCCAGGGCGGCAGCCACCTGGTGGATAATGGACACTATCTCCCCCAGCGGGAGTATGGGGGACTTGCGGGACTTGAGTGAGGGCCAAAAAACATACTCCATCACCGTGACCGTAGCCGTCTCCTGTTGCTCTACCCCATACACGGAGACGATGTTGGGATGGTGGAGGTTCTGGGCCCTGGTTACGGCCGCGGTGTACCGCTGGGTGAGCTGGGGGTCCCGTCCAAAGTAGCCCAAGGGGACTTTCAGTGCTACTATCTTGCCTTGGAGATCCTTTACCTTGTAGACCGTCGCCAGGCCTGTCGTGCCCAGCCGTTCCAGGACTTCATATTTGTCAAACAGCATCTCCGGGGCTTTTTCAGTTACGGTCATAGTGTGTCCTTTTGCGAAAACGGCATAACGGCAACCCGCCTCTTGGTTGCAGAGGATAATTGGGTTACCTGGAGAACAGGCCTGGCTCCTCTAGTTGTTTATCTATAGGATATGGTCCAGAGTATTGTTCCAGCCAATACCTAGTATTATATACGGCCACAATGCCATAAGGAAACAGGATGGACAAAACTGCTCCCCAGGCCTATGTCTACTACGGCCCGGACGATTTCTCCAAAAAAGAGGCCCTGGACCACCTCAAGGCCACCGTGGGTATGTCGGACGTGCTGGACGCTAATACCACGACTCTGAAGGCCCAGGGTCTGACCTTGCCCCTGCTACGGGACGCCTGTGGGGCCATACCCTTCCTGGCGGACCGCCGCCTGATCATTGTGGAAGGCCTGCTGAAGCTCCTGGAAGAGCCGGAGGGCCAGCGGCCGGCCCGGGGCCGTGGTCCCCGCGCCCAGCGAAGCGGCCAGGACCAGTGGGAGGCCTTGCCCCAGCTCCTCCAGGAGCTGCCGCCAACGACCCTCCTGGTGTTCCTGGACGGCGACTTCCGCAGGCCCCCGCTGCTCCTGAAGGAGCTGTCCTCCCATGCACTGGTGCGCCGCTTTGCGCCCCCCGAGAAAGATGCCCTGCACGCCTGGATACACGAGCGCGTCGCCAGAGCGGGCGGGAGCATCCAGCCTGCGGCCGCCAGCCTCTTGGCGGAGACCGTCGGCGGCGACCTGTGGGCGCTAAGCGGCGAGGTAGAGAAGCTGGTGCTCCACGCCAACGGACGGCCCATTGAGCGGAAGGATGTTGAGGAGCTAACGGCGAACCGGCGGGAGGCCAGCATCTTCCGCGCGGTGGACGCCCTGCTGGCTGGCCAGGCTGCCCAGGCCATGCAGATGCTGCTCTCCCTGCGAGATAGCGGCGCAGAGGTGAGCTACATCTTGACCATGATTGCACGGCAGCTCCGCTTCGTCCTGGTGGCCCAGGAGTTGCTGGCCCTGGGCGTCCGGGGAGAGGGCCTGGGCCAGCGAGTGGGCGTACAGCCCTTTGCCATGGCTGCCCTCCGGGACCAGGCCCGCCGCCACCCCCCGGCCCAGTTGGAGCGCATGTACCGCCTGCTCCTCCAGACCGATGTCTCTATCAAAACTGGCGCCCTGAGCGACCAGTTAGCTCTGGAGTCGCTGGTGGCAGAGCTGGCGGGGGATTAGTATGCGAGAGGGGATAGCCACGGGCAAGTCAGATATGTAGCACATTCTGAAGGAACAACTCGGTATCCTTCCCAGGACTCGCTGGCAAGAAGAGCATACTCCCCGTCAGCTGGCTCTAGATAGCTTACTTCGCCTGCCTCAAGGTCGATGAACGCATAGAGCCGGGTGACGCCGGTGAACTCGTAGTAAAAGAGGGATTCTGGTGGATTAACATCCCACTGCCTAACACCCGATGAATCTAAGCCGTACGACAAATAGAAGGGTCTGAGAAGGGCATCAGGCAGGTCAATTCGGACCAGTGCTCCATTGATTCTGGCTTCACCATCGGGAACCAATACACATGCATGCGAGGCCCCTTCCACTCCTGTGCACGTCTCGTGAAGGGGCGCTATGTTGGTTATGTAGTACTCAGCCCCTCTAATGCTCCCTAGAAACCTTTGGTCGCGTAAAAGAATTGCCGTGGCTAATCGCTGCTGCTCTCCGCTAAGTGTGGGGGTTGGCAAGGGCGATTCAGCCACCAACGTTACGAACCGCAGAGAGGAGCCATCTGTCCTCGCCTCAACTTCCCAGCATCCCTCAGAGGTAAAGGGCAACCATGCGAACGCAAATTTGTTCGGGTCCCGCGGTGAATAAGCATGCAACACACCCTCGCCATCCATCCGCCGCCCCAAGATTTCCAGGCTGCTACCCCGAGGTTTCCCCACAAAGTACTTATCTTTGATCCATCCCGCTGTCCAGGCCCTGGCTGGCACCCATATCCTGCCATCATCACTCCTGTGAAACCTCGCACCGTTGTTGGGATCAACATATATAGGGGTGGTGGGGCAGTCCTGTAGTGAGAAGAGCGAAGAAGAGGATATCCCGGTCTCAGTAGGCTTAACTGTGGTTGCGGGGAAAATAGAGCAACCCGCAAGGAGCATAGCAAAGGCAAGGGCGCTCACGGGCCCACCCAACCAGGGCCGCCCTAGCATAGCCCATCCTCTAAAGAGTCTCCCACGTGGCATTATACTCTCAGCCATTGAGTCTCTAGGACTTCTCGAGGAGATGGCTCAATTATAAAACAGGCCGGAATGCGGGGGCAACCTTATCTCCCGCCGCACGCTCCAGCCCGTTGCGCCACGCATCCGCCAGCGCTTCCAGAGGCGCGTCCAGCAGCCCCGGCACGCTAAACTGCCCACCGCCTACGGTGCCCAGCCCCAGGTAAGGCACGCTCTCCTGGGTACACAGCGCCTCCAGCCGGGGCAAGACCTCCTGGGGAAGGGATACCACGATGCGCGACTGCGCCTCTCCGAACAAGGCAGCGTCCCATCGTCCCTGCACACTGAACTCTCCGGCAAACCCCAGGCTGGCCTGGATGGCGCACTCCGCCAGGGCCACCGCCAGCCCGCCCTCGGAGCAGTCGTGGGCCGAGTGCAGCAGCCCCTCGCTGATGGCCCGCAGGCAGGCCCGCTGCACCCGTGCCTCCAGCTCCAGGTCAATGGCCGGCTGGCCCGCCACCAGGTCGTGGACGACCTCCAGGCACTCGCTGCCCGCCAGAGTCGCGGCATCGCCTGTCACCTGGGACGCCCCGAGCAAGACCACCACGTCGCCTTCCTGCTGGAAGGCAGACGGGCAATGCTTTGCCACATCTTCCAGGATACCCAATGCCCCGATGGCGGGCGTCGGGTACACCGGCTCGCCCCTGGTCTCGTTGTACAGGCTCACGTTGCCGCTGACCACCGGGACCCCCAGGGCCTCGCAGGCCTTCGCCATGCCCAGCACCGCTTGGCGGAGCTGGTAGGCCACCAGGGGCCGCTCCGGGTCGCCAAAGTTCAGGCAGTCGGTGATGGCCACGGGCGTCGCGCCGGCGCAGGCCAGGTTGCGGCACGCCTCGGCGATGGCGATGGCCCCGCCGGTGTAGGGGTCCAGGGAGCACAGGCGCCCGTTGCCGTCGGTGGTCAGGGCCAGCCCTCGCTCCGTCCCCTTGATGCGCAGGACGGCAGCGTCGGCCTGCGCCGGCCCCAGCACGGTGTTGGTCTGCACCTGGTGATCATACTGGCGGTACACGCTCTCCTTGCTGGCGATGTTGGGCGAGGCCAGTAGCCTCAGCAGCAGCTCGCCAGGCGTCACGGCAGGCAAGGGCAGGGCGGCCAGGTCATAGGCCTGGAGCCTGGATAGGGTAGGGGGCTTCGGCGCGTCTAACTCGTACAGCGGCGGGTGGGTCACTGTGGACACCGGCAGCAGGGCCACCTCCCACCCATCCTCCAGGATGCGTGCCATCCCCGTATCCGTTACCTTCCCGATGACCGTGCAAGGGGTGTCCCACTTGTCAAAGACTGCCTTGACTTTGCCGAGATTCTCCGGCCTCACGATAAGCAGCATCCGCTCCTGGGATTCCGACAGCATGACCTCGTAGGGCGTCATGCCCGTCTCCCGCCGAGGTACCAGGGCCACGTCCAGCTCAATCCCCGTGCCCCCCTTTTCGGCGCACTCCACCGTGGAGCTGGTCAGGCCGGCGGCCCCCAGGTCCTGCAGGCCCTCCAAGAGGCCGGCCTCCGCCGCCTCCAGGCACGCCTCTATCAGCACCTTCTCCAGGAAGGGGTTGCCCACCTGCACCGCAGGTCGCTGCTCCCGCTCCTCCTCAAAGGTACGGGAGGCCAGTCCCGATGCGCCGTGGATGCCGTCGCGCCCCGTCTCCGATCCAACCAGCACCAGCAGATCGTCGGGCCGGGTGGCCGCGGCCCGCAGCAGCCGGTCGGCCCGCACGATGCCCAGGCACAGGGCGTTCACCAGAGGGTTGCCGGAGTACGACGGCGCAAAGTGGACTTCACCGCCTACGTCCGGCACGCCAATGCAGTTGCCATAGCCGGAGATGCCGCCCACGACGCCCTGGAACAGGTAGCGGTTGCGAGGGTCCTTCAGGGGGCCGAAGCGCAGGGAGTTCAGCAGGGCGATGGGCCGCGCCCCCATGGCCAGGATGTCCCGCACGATGCCGCCGACGCCTGTAGCAGCGCCCTGGTAGGGCTCCACCGCCGATGGGTGGTTGTGGGACTCCATCTTGAACACCGCCGCCAGCCCGCCGCCAATGTCCACGGCCCCTGCGTTCTCTACGCCGGGCCGAACCAGCAGGCGGGGGCCTTCCGAGGGGAACAGGCGCAAGAGAGGCTTGGAGTGCTTGTAGCCGCAGTGCTCGCTCCACAGGGAGCCGAACATGCCCAACTCCACATCGTTGGGCTCCCGGCCCAAGCGCTCCACAATGGCCTCGTACTCCCGTGGCGTCAGGGCTACAGCATCCAGGGCTTCTTTGGTGACAGGCACGGTTTCTTTCCTTCGCTGGCGTTGTAATGGGATACGCCCCATTATTGTACAGGGATAGGCCCATATCGTCGCCTGGAGAAGAGGGAAGAAAAGAGGAGCACCGCCCCTGGCGCTAAGCTGGCTGTCTCCCTCAAAGTCCTGAGTCTATGCTATGATTGGCCTTGAGGTGAGAGATGCAGGACGAACAGCCACTAGCCAGCCTCATAGAGATTCCCGGGGAAATTGACAGCCGCGGAGAGCCGGTGGTAAAGGGCAAGGGGGTGCCTGTCTGGGTGCTGGTGGCCTACTCTCAAAAGCATGGCATGACACCTGGACAGATTTGCATGCTCTGGGAAGGGTGGTTGACTCTTGCAGTAGTGAAAGCCGCCTTTTCCTACGCCGAGGCATTTCCGGACACGGTTGAAAATAAGCTGGCCCCCACGCCCGACCTGTTGGATTCCCATAATAAATGACGAGCACAGCACCCCAGTTCTTTCTTGATGCCAACGTTCCTCCTGTTCTGGGACGGCAACTTAGCGGAATTGGGTTTGCTGTGCACTACCCAGAGGCGTTGGGCACTAGTCTCTCTGACCAGGGATTAATCAGAGAATGTGCGCCAAGAGGGTGGGTCCTTCTAACGTTGAACCGGAAGGACTTTTGGCGGCTCCACTGGCTCTGGATGTCCCTGAGGGAGTGGAGGCATATTCCCCAGGCC
>JACQOP010000078.1 GCA_016202485.1 Chloroflexota bacterium
CCTCTCCCTTAAGGGAGAGGGAGAGAAAGGCATCTCTCTAGGAAGAGGGGGCTTTGCCTAGCAATTCTGGAGTTTGCCCTTTAGCATCTGGCCCCGACCCTTTCCTCGTCGGGTTTGGTTTTTCCACCCACCCGCCCAGAAGGGCTGAGGGACACCCCCAGGAGCCCCCGGCAGGAAACGGGGCTCCCTGGCACCCCCCTAGATTTAAGGCAATTGTTGGGTAAGGTCGGGAGAGGGGAACAGGGGACTCTTAAAGGGAGAGAGTTGAGCCTCTCTATCAAGGGAGAGGAGTATTGCAGCATGACACAAGAGCAAGAGATACGCGTACGCTATGCACCCAGCCCCACAGGAGAACCCCACGTGGGCAACATCCGCACGGCGCTGTTCAACTGGCTTTTTGCCCGTCACGCCGGTGGGAAGTTCATCCTGCGTATTGAGGATACAGACCAGATGCGGGAGGCCGCCGGGGCCACGGAGGCGATTATAGAGTCGCTGCGGTGGCTGGGCCTACAGTGGGATGAGGGGCCGGAGGTGGGAGGCCCCTACGGGCCGTATATCCAGTCCCAGCGGCTGCCCCTGTATCAGGAGGCGGCGCAGCACCTGATTGACGTAGGCAATGCCTACACCTGCTACTGCACGCCAGAGGAGCTGGAGGCGATGCGTAAGGCCCAGCAGCAACGCCGGGAGCCACCGCGCTACGACCGCCGCTGCCGTGACCCGCAGTACCGGGAGCGGCTGGCGAAAGAGGGACGGACAGGAGTGGTGCGCTTCAAGACGCCCCTGGAGGGTGAGCCTATCGTGGTGCATGACCTGGTGCGGGAGGATGTGTCCTTTGACCCTGCGACGCTGGATGACTTTGTGCTGCTAAAGTCCGACGGCTTTCCCACCTATCACCTGGCCAATGTGGTGGACGACCACTTCATGGGCATCAGCCACGTGATGCGGGCGGAGGAGTGGCTGCCCAGCACGCCGCGGCACCTGCTGCTGTACCATGCCCTGGGGTATGAGCCGCCCAAGTTCGCCCACCTGCCGATGATCCTGGGGCCGGACCGCTCCAAGCTGTCCAAGCGCCACGGGGCCACGGCGACGCTGGACTACCGCGACCTTGGGTTTTTGCCTGAGGCGATGGTGAACTTCCTGGCCCTGCTGGGCTGGTCGCTGGATGACAAGACGGACATCATCTCCCGGGAGGAGCTGGTGCGGCACTTCTCCCTTGAACGGGTGAGCAAGTCGCCGGCCATCTTCAACATGGAGAAGCTGACGTGGATGAACGGCGTGTACATCCGGCAGATGCCTGGGGAGGAGCTGGCGGCCAGGTTAGCGGAGGTGCTGGAGGAGCATGTGGCGAAGAAGGGGATTGCAGTGGAGCCGCTGCCCACTGCAGAAGCGTTGCTGCTTATTGTGCCACTGGTGCAGGAGCGGGTGCACCTTCTGGCGGCGGAGAGCCAGAACCCCAAGACGCCCGGGGTGTGGGACCTGTGCGGGCTGTTCCTTGTGGGCCTGCCGGAGTATGGGGATCCTCCCTTCAAGAACGTGAAACTGCCGGGGGAAGAGAAGGCCAGGGCGTTGGAGGAGGCCATTGCCGTGCTGGAGGGGCTGGAGGACTTCAGCCATGCGGCTCTGGAAGGGGTGCTGCGCCCCCTGGTGGAACGCCTGGGCCTGCGGACGCGGGAGGCCTTTATGCTCATACGAGTTGCCGTGACGGGGACGGAAGTGTCACCGCCGCTGTTTGAGACGATGGCCGTGCTGGGCAAGGAGCGGGTGCTGCGGCGTCTGCGCTACGCGGCGGGGCTGGTAGAAAATTAGAGAGCAACAGGAGAGTCAGATGCAAAGGGTGCAGACCTTTACAGCGGTCATTGAAAAAGAGGGCGACTGGTATGTGGCTTTGTGTCCAGAGCTAGACATTGCCAGCCAGGGCGTGAGTGTGGAGGAAGCCCGAGGGAACCTTCAGGAAGCTCTGGAGCTGTTTTTTGAAGAGGCAATTCCGGCAGAGATAAGGGAACGGTTGCATACTGAGGTCTATGTAACTCACTTGGGGGTTGCTGTTGGGTCGGCTTAGAGTGCTGTGGGGCAGGAAGTATGCAGAATCCCTGCCCAGCATTGAATTCACACAGGTCCGTCAAAAGGGCAGCCATATCATTATGCAACGGCAGTCAGGGGAGTCGTCTGTAACAGTGCCTGTCCCCAATCATAGAGAGTTAGCTGATGGGACATTGCTGTCCATTATTCGCCAGTCGCAGCTTTCTAGAGAACTGTTTGAAGAGAAGGGTTAGCATCACTTTAGAGGAGACCATTGCCCTCTGCTGTTTTGTTCCGGGGAGTGAGTATGACCTCACTCCCCTTTTCTTTCTAAGGCCAGCGTTGGGGCTGTGACAACGAGGGCGGCAAAGGCGATGACGAGCAAGGCGAGAGGAAGAATTTCCTGAAAAGAGCTGCTTATGTTCCAGGAGGCGTCTAGAGTGAGCATGAGAAAAGGCACGAGGCCACTCAAAAACCCTCCGACAGCGGAAAGCAGGACGCCAAGGATAGCGAAGTAACGGACACTGAGATGGTCAGCCAAAAGTATCCAGGGCAGGGAGGAGGCCGCTCCGACGCCAAGGCCTATGGCGACGGAAGCCAGCAGGGCAGATGAGGGGATAAGGACGGCCAGGGCTATGCCGGACAGGATCAGAAGGGCAGGGGGCAGGATGACCTTTGAGAGAGGCCAGCGGTCTGCCAGAGCTCCCCAGGAAAGGGCGCCGAGGGCCAGGGCAATGCCCCAGGGAAGGACAGCGCTACGACTGTCCATGAACAGGAGGGTTTGAGCAATCCTGGCCTGGAAGACGATGGCGTTGCCAAGTGCAAAGACTGCCCCCGTCCAGATGGCCACTTTCCAGAACCCGGGCAAAGCCTGTAGCGCTTTGAATGTTGTATTGTACTCCTCCCTGGGCTGGCGTCTCAGGGGAATTTCGGGTGTGTGCAGGAGGAGGGGGAAGCCTCTGGGGAGAAACAGGTAGAGGGCCACGGCAGCTATGAGAGCGCCGGCGATTGCTAGCTGGGACATGGCCTGCCAGCTCCAAGAGTTGCCCGCAAGGGGTCCTGTTGGGCTTATGAGAGTGCCCGCCAAAAAGGCGGGACCAATGACCAGACCGATTGCTGCGCCCCGCCAGCGGTAGCACCATTTGGCGACGATGGCGAGGAGGATGGCGCGGGTAGTAGCTGCACCGCCAGCCCCCGAGACGAGGGCTGCTGCGACGAGCACTGCCCGGTTGGAGGTCAGGAGGGTGACGCCTGCCCCCATGGCCAACAGGAGGCAGCCCACAGGGATAAGCCAGGTGTAGCCGCGCCGGTCAATGAGCAGGGCGGCCGCGATGCTGAGGAGCAAGGTGGTGAAGGCCGATAAAGCAACCAGCAATCCCCAGCCTGCCGGGCTGCCTACGCGCAGTTCCCGGGAAGCGTCTAAAAGGATTCTGCCGTTGTAGAGGGAGAGCAGCAGGGTGGCTCCCGCCATCAGGCCCATGAGGGCCAGCTCTCGGGTGGTGGTGCGTGTTTTGACCTCCATGAATGCACTCCCATCTTCTGGACCGCTGCTAGACAGCGCTGGTTGTTGCGGGGTGCATTTGAGGAAAGCGCGCACCCTCATCCCGACCTAGTCTCCTCAGTCTTCACCTCTCAAGGGAGAGGGAGCTACTTCTTATCTCAACCCCTGCTTCACCGTCTCGCCGATGTAGGCGGGGCCAGGGATGATGGTTGCGCCGGCCTCTTGCAGGGCGGCGATTTTGCTTGAGGCGAGGGCGGCCTTGCCAGTTATGATGGCTCCTGCATGGCCCATGCGCTTGCCCGGCGGTGCGGTCTGGCCGGCCACCACGACAAAGAGGGGCTTGGTAAAGCCACGGGCCTTCACGAACTCCGCCGCGTGCTGCTCCTTCACGCCGCCTATCTCGCCGATGAGGACCACGGCGTCGGTCTCGGGGTCTTCCTGGAAGAGGGCCAGGGCGTCCACGAAGCCGGTGCCCACGAGCTGGTCGCCGCCGATGCCGATGCAGGTGGACTGGCCGATGCCTGCCTGGGTGAGCTGGTGGACGGCCTCGTAGGTGAGTGTGCCGCTGCGGGAGGCGACGCCGATGCGCCCCGGGAGGTGGATATCCAAGGGCATAATGCCGGCGCGGCACCATTCGCCTGGGGAGATGACGCCGGGGCAGTTGGGGCCGATGAGGGTCACGTCCTTTTCCCGAAGCACGTGGAGCACCTTGACCATATCCAGGGCCGGGACGCCCTCGGTGATGCAGATGATGAGCTTCAGGCCGGCGTCGGCAGTCTCCAGGATGGCATCGGCGGCGCTGGGGGCAGGGACAAAGAGGATGGAGGCGTTAGCCCCGGTCCTTGCGACGGCCTCCTCCACCTCGTCAAAGACCGGGACGCGGTCAAAGAGGGTGCGACCGCCGCGGCCCGGGGTGGCCCCTGCGACGATATTGGAGCCATAAGCGAGCATCTGGGCGGTGTGGAACTGGCCCTGGGCGCCGGTGATGCCCTGAACCAGGAGGCGGGTGTCTTTGTTGACCAGGATGCTCATGGTACGGTGAGAGCCTGCAGGGCTTCAATGGCCTCCAAAAGGCTGTTCACGAAGCGGACGTTGAGGCCGGAGGCGCGGAAGATGGCCTTGCCTTCCTCCAGGTTGGTACCCAGGAGGCGCACCACCATCGGTAGGGCCCTGCGCTCCTGTGGGATGGCCTGGACGATACCGCGAGCGATGTCGTCGCAGCGGGCGATGCCGCCGAAGACGTTGACCAGGATGCGCTTGACGGAGGGGTCTTGGAGGATGATATCGGTGGCCATGGCGACGCGCTGGGGGTCTGCGCCGCCGCCCACGTCCAGGAAGTTGGCGGGGGAGAAGCCTGCGGCCTTGATGGTGTCCATGGTGGCCATTGCCAGTCCGGCGCCGTTGACCAGGCAGCCCACATCGCCGTCCAGCTTCACGTAGGCGATGCCAGCTTTGGCGGCCCGTGCCTCCAGGGGGTCAAACTGGTCCCAGTCCCGCAGGGCGGCCAGGTCCTCGTGGCGGAAGAGGGCGTCGTCGTCAATAGTGAGCTTGGCGTCCAGGGCTACGACGCGGTCGTCGGTGGTGACGACCAGGGGGTTGATCTCAGCCAGGGAGCAGTCCTTGGCCATGAAGAGGTTGTACAGGGCGAGCATCTGGCCGGCCAGGGAGCGGGCCATGGAGGCGGGCAGGCCCATGTCTATGGCGAGGCGCCGGCCCTGGAATGCCTGGAAGCCGACGACCGGGTCCACCACCTGGCGCAGGATGAGCTCCGGGTGGTCATGGGCTACAGTCTCAATATCTGTACCGCCGGCGCGGCTGGCGACGACAACCACGGACTCGGTCCCACTATCAATGGTGATGCCCAGGTAGAGCTCTCGGTCTATGTCCAGGGCCTCTTCCACGAGGACGTGGTGGACGGGCAGGCCCTGGGGACCAGTCTGGGGAGTGACCAGGCGTGTACCGAGCATGGCAGCTGCTGCAGTTTCGGCTTCATGGGGCGTATGCACGACACGGATGCCGCCGCCTTTGCCGCGTCCGCCGGCGTAGACCTGGGCCTTGACGACACAGGGGCCGGCCAGGCGCTCTGCCACGTGGCGGGCCTCGGCGGGGGTCCCGGCCAGGCCGCCGTGGGGGACGAGCAAACCGTACATGGCGAGGAGGGCTTTGGACTGGTATTCGTGGAGTTTCATGACCTCTCCCCTGTGGCCCCCTCTTCGTCGCGGCGAGGGGGCAAAGCGCGGTCGCAGGATAAGGGCTATATAGAGTCCCCTGGTGGGGAGCCAGTCACACACGCGATGTTGGGTTGTGGCGGAGGGGATGGGATTCGAACCCATGAACACGTCTGAGGTGTTACCTGTTTTCAAGACAGGCGCAATAGACCGCTCTGCCACCCCTCCGCGCGCAGGTGAGGGCGTGCATAGGCCTATGGAGCTATGATAGCGTAGGGAGTGCGGGAGGGAAAGGGATATAAGGAATAAGAAGTGACGGAATCTGATTATTATGGCTGATACAAATGGTCATGTCTGATGTCTTTAGCGCGACTTGTTGACAAAAAGGTGTGAGAATATCGGGTACTATGGTAGGTAATGTAAAGGAGATGCTGTATAGCTGTGCCCAGAATAGCAATTATTGCACTGTTGTGCATCATAGCTGTTGTGGCGAGCGGGATAAGCCGGCCAAATGCAGGCATTGTCTCTCTGCACTGGATACCATCTCGTTTGGGGATGCCAGTTTCTCTTGAAGCATGTCCCGCTACGCCAGTCTACCAGCTGTCTGAGGCTATGCCTGCTACAAACTGGCGGGACGGCTTTGGAGCGGGCAGCGGCTGGTACAGGAACGAAGGCAACCCGCTGTGGGCTCAGGAGATGGGCGAGGGCTACTGGAAGGCAGGAGTTTGGGTGAAGTCTCACTGGCTTAAGCCGGTTGGGTCTCGTCTTACAATAACTGGCAGGCGGCTGGACGGCGAGGCGACCCTGATGGTCAGAAGTTTTATTGAAGGTTACCCTGGGGATTTTGAGGCTGCCGGCCTCTTATTCCCTGCTGCAGGGTGCTGGGAGATTGACGCAACAGCCGACGATTCTACTCTGCGGTTCGTTGTCTTTATTCCTGGCACCCCATAGCCCAGTGCACAAGGTCAGAAGAGAAAGGGACGCTCCGATAGGAGCGTCCCTTTCTCTATGGTTTTTGTGCAGAAAAGTGAGGCTACTGAAAAAAGGGAGAAAAACGAACGGGGTGATTTACGCTTCTCTGGCCAGGGTGAGGCCCCAGACGGAGAGGGCGCCGGCGTCTTTCAGGGCGATAGCACAGGCTTCAAGGGTTGCGCCGGTGGTGCAGACGTCATCTATAAGGAGGACGGCCTTACCTTCTACGAGGGGGCGGTCTGCGGCGAAGGCCCTGTGGACGTTGATACGGCGCTCCTCGCTGCTGACGCTGCGGGCCTGGGAGGGAGTGCTGCGCACACGCCTCAGGGCCCTGGGCTCCCAAAGGAGGCCCAGGATGGCACCCATAGCCCGGGCAAGGAGGGCGGACTGGTTGTAGCCCCGCTCCCGTTCTTTTCTGGGGTGCAAGGGGACGGGCACAAGCATATCGGCGGCAAGCTCCTCTTCCTCTTGCTGGTAGTAGCGGGCCATGAGCTCGCCCAGAGGCTGGGCCAAGGCGCGGATGCCCTGGTACTTGAAGGCATGAACCATTGTCCGTACCGGTCCATCTAACACATACGGTGATCGGATGCCGTCAATGTCCAGGGGGTGTTCCTGGCAGCGGCGGCAGTAACGGGTCATACGGGACTCTGGCTGGGCGCAGATGGAGCAGTAAGGGTACAATAAGGGAGGAAGGTCCGGCTCACAGGTAGAACACACAAAGTAACCATGCTTGCGGCAGACGTAGCACTGCTTGGGGAAGATGAGATCAACGGCGGCGCCGGTGATGCGGGAAGCGGCGTGGGTGATGGCAATCTGGACGTTCATGACGACTTGCCCGTAGAATCTTCGCTACGATGATAGAGCAATTTTTGCCCTTGTGGAAGGAGCCAGAGACTCTGTCGCAGGACCTGAACGTTTAAGCCATTGCATGTGTCAACGGGGAAGCACTTGCCAAGCCCCCACATGGGTCCAGGGAATCCCTGTGCAATATGTTGGACAGATACTACTGTAATACAAATCCCTAGTGAGGGAAATAGGACAAAAGGGCAGGGGAGATGAGAGGCTACCTTCTATCCCATGTATCAAAACGAGGGCCCTTGTCCATTGTCAGGTCACATAGATTGCTGCTTCTGCTCATGGGTGTAGACTATGCTAGCAGTAGACACGAGGCGTACCTTGATCAAAGCGGTCTTCTTTGATTTCTATGGGACCCTGGCCCGGTTCTATCCGCCGAGGGAGGAGGTGCAGGCTCAGGCCATCGGCAACTTTGGCTATGCAGTGACCCGCGAAGGCCTGGTAAGGGGGTACGCGCTGGCGGACGACTTCATGGCTCAGGTAAACGCAGGGGAGCGGCCCATGTCCCAGCGGCAGGGAGAGGCGCGAGTGCAATTCTTTGCCGAGTACGAGCAGCGTATCCTGCGCGGTGCTGGGGTAGAGGTGGATGTGGCGACGGCGCGGCGCATCTGGGAGCGGGTGCAGCAGATCCCCTACGGGCTGGCACTGTACGACGACGCCCTGCCGGTGCTGGCGGCGCTCAAGGGGCGCGGCCTTATCCTGGGCATCCTCAGCAACATCGGGCGCAATCCCCGGCAGCTCACCGACGCCCACGGGCTAACGCCATATCTGGACTTTGCGGTGACCTCGGAGGAGATTGGCAGCACCAAGCCGCACCCGCCCATGTTCCTGGCGGCGCTGGAGCGGGCCGGGGTGGAGGCGTCGGAGGCGATGCATGTGGGGGACTCGTACTTGTCGGACGTGCAGGGGGCGCGGAACATGGGTATTGCCGCGGTGCTTGTGGATAGGGAGGGCGTGATGACTGAGGCCAATGACTGCGTGAAGGTTAGTGGGTTGATGGAGGTAGTGGGCCTGGTGTAAGGAGGAGAAGAGCACAAGAAAGGGCGCTCAGATGAGCGCCCTTTCTTTCTGTTGCTGGCTGGGACTGGTTACGATGCAGAAGGTTGTTCCTGAGCCTGGCGGGAGCCGCCGAACCGGCGGCGATGCTCGCGAAGCGTTCAGTTATCCATAATCACCGGGATGCCAGCGGCAGTGGCTTTATCCGCCGACTCCTGGTGGATGACACCGTCCTGCATCCAGACGAACTTTGCCTTTATCTCAATGGCCTCGTCTACCACGGGGGCGACGAGCTCCGACCTACGGAAGATGTCCACCATGTCCACGGGCATGGGTATAGACTTCAGGTCGGGGTAGCTCTTCTCTCCCAGCACCTCATCTATGAGGGGATTGACCGGGATAATCTTGTACCCCACGGTCTGAAGGTACTTGGCTACACGGTGGCTGTCCCGCTCCGGGTTGGGCGAGAGGCCCACGACGGCTATGACCTTGCTTTCCGTGAGCTGCTGCTCTACCAGGTCCATGGGTCACCTCCTTCCTGCATACTTGCCGAGTTGCCCTATGTTACTCCAAAGTGGGCGCAGACGCAATAACTGCGATAAATGCAGAGACGGCGCCTGAGGATTCCGCCGACTGGCTAGCGTGGGGTGTTTGCTCTCGTCGTGGGGCCAACCTCAGGAGCGATTTCCACTTCCGAGGGCTGGTCTTTGGCCTCCACGCCCACTGCTTTCAGCACGTAGTCAATAAGCATGGACTCCGGCACGGCGCCGACGAACTGCACCTTGTTGTTGATGACGGTCTTGGGGACGCCGGAAACCATGTACTGGCGGGCCAGGAAGGGGAACTCCTGGACCTCCACCACGTCGGTCCGGACGTTGGGGTTGTCCATTGCCAGGGCGTGGGCCACACGGGCCAACTGGGGGCAGTGGGGTCAGGTGGGAGTGACGAAGACCTGGATGTGGACGGGGTCTTTGACCTGCTTGAGCTTCTTGCGAGTGTCCAGGGCCAGGGGGCTGACGCCCCTGGAGAGGGTGACGATGGTTTCCAGCAGGGAGGCGAACTCAAAGCCCAGGGGGATGCCGTAGAACTTGACGTTTGAGGCGGGCCCGGAGGAGAGGACAAGGGCGGGGATGCGCTCCACGCCGGCGTCCTGCGTGGCCTGCCTGTTGGAATAGAAGTTCACCACCTCCAGCTTCAGCTTGGGGGAAAGCTCGGCAAGCTCTTGCATGAGCTTGTAGGCGTCCTCGCACGTAGGGCACTCGCGGCCTGGGATGGTGAGGCCAAAGGTGCGTTGGGTGAAGAGGCGCAGCTTCACGTCCTGCTTAAGGTTGTGCTTGAGGCGGTCACGGAGGGTTGACTTGTCTTTGTCGGCGATGAAGGGCATGGGGTTCCTCCAGAAGGGCTTCGGAATTAGTGTAGCAGATAGGACAAGGGGGTGGTGCTTGCGATAGCAGCGAATTCCCAGCCTGTGGAAGTACGCAAGCTGCGGGGAGAGGAGCGCGCCTGGCGCATCAGGGTTGGTCCCTACAGGGTTGTCTACGACATCCACGACGATCGCGCACTGGTGGTGGGCCTGAAGGTTCGCGGCGGAACGAGGCGACGTGTAGGGGATAGGTTGCGGGGTAAGAGATGTGCCCAGGCTAGAAGGGAAGATCCTCTGCGGCTAGGGTTGTGTCTAGCTGTGTCTTCTCCATATGTCGCCTTATCAGGAACACGATCAGGCTCCCGGCAAGATGGAGGCACAACTCTGCGAATGATGCCTCCACCTCAATGACGTCGGCTCCCTGTCCATGCGCTCTAGCGGGTTGGTTTCGCTCAATGGATGGGGCTTCGAGTATCTCCTTGAAGCTGTCCAGGAATCCCTGATGGTACGCAGGGACAAACCCACTATCAATCAAGTCCCTGACTAACTTACCTGGGCGGGCGCTCTTCACGTTGAGCACTGCTTTCATCGTGCTTTCTAGGGCACTGCTGGCGTATGTCACAGCGTTCCGCTCCTCTCCTGCAGAGTGTGCTTTCAGGGCCTCTTCAAATTCGTCTAGAGGACCCTGGAAACCGCTTGTGGCCAGGAGTGTAAGCGCTTGACCAATGACCACCTCGGTCAGCCATTCTGAATCAAGCTTTACAAAGAATCCATTTACTATCGCCCAAGGTTGCCTATCCTCTCGCAGGATCGTATTGAGGGCCTCCTGACACCCTACGCGTGGCCCAGTACCTAGTACCGCTAAGAACGATTCGATCAAGTCGAAGACTTGTTCTGGAAATCCTCTTTTGATTGCCCCCTCAAAGTCAGTGGGTTCCCATTCCTTTGTCGATGCATTTCTTACCAAAACTCGCTCTTCCCCAAGCTGCTCTCTGAAATGCTGTTCAGCTTCTCCGAAGGTTGAGAGGCCCCACCCATCGAAGTTGTTGAATTTGGACAGCCCATAATAGAGCCGAATTCTGTGGCGAACAGGCAACGAGGGC
>JACQOP010000079.1 GCA_016202485.1 Chloroflexota bacterium
AGAAAAGGAATCAAGGTAACGGTGGGGGTGGCGCTGCTGGGGGTCGTCTTTGCCCTGATCAGCGCCTGTGGCGGCGGGGTGTCCCAGGCGGACTATGATGCGGCCCAGGAGCAGCTTGCAACCAGGGAACAGGAGGCCGCAGCAGCAAAACAGCAGATAGTCAGCCTCCAGCAGCAGCTCCAGCCGGCGGAGCCACGGGAGCCAAAGAGGCTGGAAGCAAAGATAACCATTGACATGGGTGAAGCATCGGACGGGATGTTCTTTGCGACCCCAGAAGGCGCGAAGGGGGGGCCTTTTACACTCCCGGCCGGCAAAACGGTGGGAATCCACTTCGTGAACAAGGGCGAGAAACTGCACGAGTTCATGATCGGGCGGCAACTCATGACCGAAGATGGCAGCGCACACGGGTACATGACCCCCCTCTTAGAGGGCGTTCCTATCACCCTGTTCGTCTACTACCCGGTGTCCGGGGAGATGGCCATGGTGGAGATTGAGGAAGCCCAATTTGAAGAGATAGAGCTGGACCCCGGCGCCGAGGTCTGGATCCGGGCCGTCTTCCCTGAGGAGATGAAGGGCGAGTGGGAGATCGGGTGCTTTGTGCAAGAGCCGAACGAGAAAGGGCACTACGACCAGGGGATGCATGCCAGGCTGATTATCCAATAAGCCTCGGCCTGATTGGCTCTGTCTGCATCCAGACGCCGTGAAGAGTTTGACGGCCAAGTGGACCTTGTTGGTGCACTGGGCCGTCAAGGCGTTGTCCATTGGCTAGGCCAGTCTCAAAGCTCCAGTTGTGGATCCCAGGACGAAAGAGTCTGTTTCCTCGGTCACTACGCGCCAACAACCTAGCCACCGCTTCTTCCTGAGAGCCTATGAAAGAATGGCTCGCGCCAGCCAAGTTGTCATTCTAGAGCGAAGTGGTCAAACTGCCATTGCTCTCCAAGGCGATTGCTTCGCGAAGAATCCCTCCGGCCCTTGCCGCTGGCAGGGCCGAGGCAACGGCCCGTCGCTGGCTGTATCGTCACAGTGCATTGCTTCGTAGCCTCTGAGTGATACGCGCCTTGATGCGTGTCTTGCGCAATTCCATGATGGCGGTTTTGTCCAACTGGACTCTGTTCATGGGAAACAAGGAGGCGCCAGATGACGAGCCAACCCCCAAAGGGTCCTCCCAAGCAAGGGGATGTCCCTGCCTCTCGTGAGCCGGACAGGCCCGTCCTGCTATTGCTGATCACAGCCATTGTAGCCTACGCGGTCGCTGCTATTTCTGCATTCTCGGACGCGATGCCCGAACTGGTCACGTGGGGAGCCCTGATAGCCGCCGCAGCCCTCGTGATGCTCGCTGTGGTTATCGCGATGTTTCGCCACTGGAAACAAAAGCAAAGGCACAAGAGCAACGGGCGGTAACCAGAGCGTCTGCTGTGCACCAACAGGTCAAAGGGTTTTTCATGCTTCGTGGTGCTGGGTACCAGCACGGGGGATTGCCTTCTAGAACCCCTCACAGGAGTACAATGGGTACCGATACAAAAGGACGGGAGGAATGAGCATGGTCTGGCGACTGGGGCTACAGAAACGGATCATGCTCTATGTAACCCTGGGTCTGGTCATCATGTTTGGGGCCTTTTTCTACCTGGGCGTGCAAGCTGCGCAACGAAGCACCGCGCTGGTGTTTGAAGAGCGCCTCGTCACCGCCGAAGGTGTGGCAGGCGCCCTGGCCTCGGACCTTGCCCACGTCATACGAGACGTGCCGGCGCATACAGCTAGAGCCGCCTCGGACAGCGGCGCGGCCGGTCCGGAGGCGATAGCGCAACATGTCTACCTGTACCTGGCAGAGGTGGACGTTTTCGGTTTTTTCAAGGTGTCGGGGTTCATGCTTCTGCACCCCGATGGGCGTATTTTGGCCGTCGCCCCGCAGGCGTCGCTCCAGGCCAGCGAGGAGCTGCTGCTAGACCTTCTGGCAAACGGCGCCATAGCAGGCGACAGCCCTCATGTCCTGTGGTCACAGGCCGGGCAGCGGGGGTCCTTTGTGACCATTAGCGTTCCTCTCCGAGACGACACTGGCAACATCTGGGCCTGGGCCCTGGTCAATACCGTGGGGTTCAACAGCACCCAGCCTTTCGTGCCCTTCGGGCTCAATGGCCTGCGTCCCAACGAACAGCAAACTTTGGCACCGCACGCTTCTGCCAAGGCCGAGTATCACCTGGAGGTGCTGGCCCCGCCCGGTATCGTGGTCATAGGCGTGGGACCGGATGAAGAGATTGGACAGCTAAGCCCTCACGTCCCACTGCTAGAGGCGATGTTGGAGTCGCGGGGGAGCCGGGCGATGCTCCATGAAGTAGCTGACAGGGCGACCAAGCATGTCATGGCGGCCGCGCCAGTCCCCCTTTCGGACCTCTACGTGGTGTTGGAGCAGGGCCAGGATGTGGCGTTGGCAGTACCTGCCCAGTTGCGCCGCAACCTCCTGGTCTTCAGCGTCCTGGGCCTCCTATCTGCCCTGACCGTGGCATGGGTGACGACTCGCCATGTGGTGAAACCAACAGAGCTGCTGACAGCCGCAGCCGTGCGAATGGCGAGAGGGGAACTGTCCAGTCCAATACGAGTCCAGGCGCAGGACGAAATTGGGGTGCTGGCTGAGAATCTGGAAAGCATGCGCCAGCAGCTACAAGACGCTCTTGAAATGGTAGAGTTAGCTAAGCAAGAGCTTGAAACGCGAGTGCAGGAACGCACGAGCCAACTCCGAGACCTGGTGCGACGTGTCCTTACCGCTCAGGAGGAGGAGCGTCGCCGTGTTGCCCTGGAACTGCATGACGAAACAGCCCAGGCACTGACAGCCCTCTCAGTCACCTTGGACTCCCTCCTGCGTGCAAAGAACACACTTGGAGAAGACACCATCGTGTTACAGGAAGCCCGACAAATCGCTGGGGATATGATGGAGGGCCTCAGAAGACTCATACGCGCCCTTCGTCCGGTGGCGCTGCAGGAGATGCGATTGGCTGCTGCACTGGGGTCATACGCTGAGGACTATTTGGGGCGATTGAGAGTAACCGCTCATGCAACCGTGGAAGGGACCGAGGCCAGGATGGCAGACGAGGTGGAGTTGACCCTCTATCGCATAGGGCAGGAGGCGCTCAATAATGTGGCCAGACATGCCAAGGCCACAAATGTATGGATAGCCCTGGTATATGACAGCACTTTCGTGCGGCTGAAGGTGCGGGACGATGGCGTCGGCTTTTCTCCCCAAAAGGCTGCCGAGCCGGGTGGTCAGGCAACAGGGCTGGGCCTGGCGGGTATGCGTGAGCGAGCGGGTCTTGTGGGAGGACGGCTGACCATTGACTCTGCTCCTGGCAAGGGTACTCTGGTACAGGTGGAGGTACCCATACCCGCCAATGGCTGAAGAGCGTGCAAAAGGCATTCGCGTATTTCTGGTGGACGACCACGTAGTGGTACGTCGGGGCATCGCACGCATCGTGCAGGGGGAAGACGATATGGAAGTAGTGGGAGAAGCAGGGGACGGCGGCGAGGCCGTGCAAGCTGTGCTGCGGCTGCGCCCTGACGTGGTCCTCATGGATATCGGAATGCCGACCGTCTCCGGCATTGATGCTGCTAGGCAGATACATGAGGCCGTCCCTGATTCGCGGGTCTTGATGCTAACAGTCTACGACCAGGAGGACATCCTGTTTCGCGCCCTTCAGGCTGGGGCTTCGGGTTATGTGCTCAAGGGTGCCACGGTGGATGAAGTGCTGAGGGCCATCCGAACAGTCTACGCAGGGGAAGTGTTCATCCATCCCAGTATGACGGCCAAGCTGGTGCGAGACTACCTGAACCGGTTGCAGAGTGGTGATGCGCAGGACGAGTCCGCCAAATTGAGCGCTAGGGAACGTGAGGTGCTCCCTCTGCTCGCCGAAGGCCTTGCAAACCAGGAGATAGCGCAGCGACTCCATATCAGCCCATATACCGTCCAGACCTACTGCCAGCGCATCATGGAGAAGCTGGACCTCCACAGCCGGACCGAACTCCTCAAGTACGCCCTGCGGAAAGGTCTCATCCGGTTAGAGTAATAGGCTCTATGGTCTGTGCATCTTTCCCTTTTGACCGCGCCCCTTGCATCTGAACGACACACGCCCTCGTAGACCGCGGTTGCGTGGGTGGGACGGTAGTGCCCGCCGGAATGAAGCCCACCTAATGATAGGCTACCTACCAGATAGGCGGGAAAAGGCAGCCCGTGCTACTATGCTGTGGAAGAGCAATCCCAGGAGAGCACTGCCGTGGAAGACTGCATCTTTTGCAAGATAGCCCGTGATGAAATCCCCAGCCCCCGCCTGTACCAGGACGACAAATGCTTCGTCATACGGGACATCAATCCCGTGGCCCCATCCCACCTGCTGGTCATCCCCTACCTGCATATCGCCGACCTGGCCAGGGCGGCCTGGGTCAGCGAGCCTCTGCTGGGACACCTGTTCGCCGTAGCTGCCCAGTCCGCCTGGCGGGAGGGCATTGCCGACAGCGGCTACCGCCTGGTGGTCAACCAGGGGCCGGACTCCGGCCGGGCCGTCACCCACCTGCATGTCCACGTCCTGGGCGGCAGACGCCTGCTGGACCAGCTAGGGTAGCCCCATGACTACCCGCGTTACCCCAGAAAGCCTGGCCCGCGTCCGCGCCGTCATCCAGACCCTCCCCAGCGGCCTCCAGCAGCACCTCTTGCGGGTGCGCGACGTGGCCCTGGAGCTGGCAGGCCGCTTCGCTGTGGACGCCGCCAAAACGGAGCTGGCTGCCCTTGCCCATGACCTCTACCGCGCCCTGCCCCCTGATCAGATGCTGGCCGAGGCCCGGCGTCTGGGGCTGGCGGTCCACCCCGTGGAGGAGCGTGTACCGGTGCTGCTCCATGGTCCCCTGGCGGCAGAGCGGCTACGCCGCGAGTTCGGCGTAACGGACAGTGAAGTGCTGGACGCGGTGTGGTGGCACTCCACGGGCTGCGCCGGCATGGGCCCCGTGGCCCTGGTGGTGTTCCTTGCAGACAAGCTGGACCCCCGCAAGGTGGAAGGCCTGCCCCATTTGAACCGTGTGGCGGAGTTGGCCGGGGAGAGCCTGGAA
>JACQOP010000084.1 GCA_016202485.1 Chloroflexota bacterium
CGTCGGGGCCGGGCATGGTCAGGTCCAGCAGGATCAGGTCTGCCAACTGCTCCTCGGCTTGCTTCAACGCTTCAACGCCGTCGCTGGCAGTGATGACATCAAATCCCCTGGCCTTCAGATTGGCGCTGACGTACTTCACCATCTCCGGCTCGTCGTCCACAACCAGAATGCGCTGGCTTTTATTCATTGCTCTCCTCGTATTGAGGTTGGTGGCCGCTGCCTTCCCATTGCCAGAGGCAGCGTGAAATAGAAGGCGGACCCTTTCCCCCCTTTGTTGTTCTCCACCCAGATATGCCCTCCGTGGGCTTCCACAATGGACTTGCAGATGCTCAGGCCGAGGCCCGTCCCTGGCGAGCGAAAGGCCTTGTCCTGCTCCAAGCGGACAAACTTTTCAAAGATACGTTCCTTGTCTGCGTTGGGGATGCCGATGCCCTGGTCATGGACGCCGAGACGGAGGTGGGCGCCCAGGCGGCGGGCAGAGACGGTGATCTGCGAGTTAGGGGGTGAGTACTTGGCAGCGTTTTCCAGGAGGTTCTCCAGCACGCGCTCCGACTGGTTGGGGTCCACGGCAAGGCGCGGGAGGTCCCTGGGAATATCCACTTCCACAACGTGGTCCCGCAGGAAATTGCCGGTGCGCTCTATGGCGCTATGGACCAGGCCTACAGCATCCACCGGTTCCGGGCGCATCACCGTGCGACCGCTTTCCAGGCGGGACATGTCCAGCAGGTCACTCACTAGCCGGCTAAGGCGGTCGGCCTCATGGTCTATGCTGCGGATGAAGTCAATTTTCGTCTCTTCGTCCCACTCCACGTCGGGTTGCAAGAGGCTGCTGGAAAACCCCTTAATATGGGCAAGGGGTGTCCGCAGCTCGTGGCTCACCAGGGATACGATGTTATCCCGGATTTCGTCTACTTCCTTGCGCTGGGTGATGTCCCGCACCGTTTCTACCACGCCCACCACCTTGCCGTCCTGGTCGTGAATAGCATCGGTGAGCAGGGCCACCGGCAAAGGGCGCTCGTTCAGGGGTAAGACCGCCTCCATGATGTAGCCGGAAGCATGGGAGGCAATGGTGAGCCGCGCTGGGCAGGCGCTCTGGCAGAGGGAGCGTCCATTGGTCGTCTGGTAGGGGAAGACCTCCCAGCACGGACGGCCGATGACCTGGTCTGCCGTCTTGCCCGTCATACGCAGGGCATGGGAGTTGACCCGGGTGATGCGCCAGTCGGCGTTCAGCGTATAGATGCCCTGGGCGGTGCTGTTGAGGACCGCCTCCATGGACAGGCGCTCCTGGATGGCGTCCCTCTGCTGCTGCTGGACCTCGGCGAAA
The DNA here is from genome assembly GCA_016202485.1 of Chloroflexota bacterium. Classification (GTDB taxonomy): domain Bacteria; phylum Chloroflexota; class Dehalococcoidia; order Lucifugimonadales; family JACPCL1; genus JACPCL1. The sequence continues at coordinate 1,325 of JACQOP010000084.1, forward strand.
AGGCGGGCGTTCTCCAGGGCCACGCCGGCCTGGGCCGCAAACATCCGCACCAGTTGGGCGTCTACCTCCGTGAAGGGCCCTCCACCGTGCTTCTCCGTCAGGTACAGATTGCCAAAGGTCTTTCCTGCATAACGGATGGAGATGCCCAGGAAGGTCTTCATGATGGGATGGTTGGGAGGGAAACCCGCCGAGGTTGGGTGCTGGGATATATCATCCAGCCGCAGGGGCTGGTCAGCGTCCAGAATCAGGCCAAGAATGCCCTTGCCCACCGGCGGGTCTCCCAGGCGCTCCCGTGCCCCCTCGTCAATGCCGGAGGTGATGAAGGACCTGATACGGCGATCCTCGCCGATGACGCTGAGGGCGGCGTACTGGCACCCCACCAGGCTGCGGGCGCGGTCTACAATGCGCTGGAGCAGCTTGTCTATGGAGAGCTCTGCGCTGATCTCCTGGGATGCCTCGGAAAGGGTCACCAGCTCCCGCAGGAGCTCCGTGGTGGCTTCTGCAAGGGCTGGGCTGGAAAGATTGAAGGTGTGTTGCTGGCTCATGGCGTGGGATTCCCTTATGCTCTGCCTATTCTAGCACGGTTGGCGGGATGCGCCAGAGGGTGGCCCTTTCCCAAGGAGTCAAGGAGTCAAGGTGTCGTGCAACTCCCTTGAGTGGTAAGCTACAATACAGCCCATGACCATGTAGCTGAACAGAGGAGCTATGGAGCCGACACATCCCGAGAGGGCGGCAGCGCCCAGAGAGCTGCGTATCAATGTCAATGGAATAAACCTGGCCGTGTACGAGTGGCCTGGGGAAGGCCCGCCCGTCCTGTTTGCCCACGCCACCGGCCACCATGCCCGGTGCTGGGACACCGTCATACGCCGTCTGCCCGGAGTGCGCGCCTATTCCGTGGACCAGCGGGGCCACGGCCGCAGCGACAAGCCGGACCCGCCCTATCCCTGGCGCGTGATGGGACAGGAGCTGGCAGTGATTGCAGAGCGCCTGGACCTGCAGCAGGTTATCGGCGTGGGCCACTCCATGGGCGGGCGCACCATCCTGCAGGCGTCGGCGGTGTGCCCGGAGCGGTTCGCCGGCCTGGTGCTCGTGGACCCGCCGGTGGGCGACCCCAGCCGCGTCTGCACGCCAAGGCAGGGTGAGCATCCCACGGCGCGCCGCCGGGACCAGTGGGCCTCGCCAGAAGAGATGTTCAACAGCTTCAAAGGCCGGTCCCCCTTCAACCGGTGGCTCAGTGAAGCCCTGTGGGACTATTGCCGGTATGGCTTGCTGCCGGATCCCTCGGGTGAAGGCTACGTGCTGGCCTGTCCCCCAAAGATAGAGGCTGGCATCTACGGCAGCGGGATTGACCTGAACATCCTGGAGTTTCAGGACAGGTTGTCCTTTCCCATCCGTGTCCTTCGGGCCAGGCCCCGCACGCCTGAGGACCCGCCGGGGGCCTTTGGCCCTTCGGCCACGTGGCCGGACCTGGCTAAGCATCTCCCCAACGCCGAGGACTACCAGTTCATGGAGTACTCGCACTTCATTCCCCAGGAAGCGCCGGACGTGGTGGCTGAACATATCCGGCAGGTCGCGGCCCTGACCAGGGTGGCGCATCCAGCCGACTGAGGCCGGGAGAAGAGAAAAAGGGAAAGGCTATGGTGAAGGCGCTCTCACCCCGCCGGGCCCTGCTGGACCTGGCCCGCTCGTATGGCGTTCAGGTCACGTACCAGGACGTGGCGCGCCAGCGGCGTACGGCCGTGTCGGAGTCACTACTGGCGGTGCTTCAGGCCCTGGGCGCGCCGGTGGCCGGTGTGAAAGACGCCCCTGCCGCCTACGAGGAGCGCCTTCTTCAACAAGGGCGGCGGGTGCTTCCGCCTACTGCCGTGCGGTGGGAGGGCAGGGGAAAGCCCGTGCCTCTGCGACTTCCCCAAGGTTTGAGTGGCGCGGTGCGCTGTACCCTCCTGTTGGAATCGGGTGAGGAGCGCCGGTGGGACCTGACCGTCGGCGGAACAGATGGAAGCGTATCCCTGCCTGGGCCATTGCCTTTCGGCTACCACCGCCTGCAGGTGGAGGGGGGTGGGCAGCAGGGGGAATGCCTGGTCATTGCAGCGCCGGAGCGCGCCTACGCGCCGCCACAGGAACGGGCCTGGGGCGTGTTTTTGCCCTTATATGCCCTGCATAGCCGGGAAAGCTGGGGAGCGGGAGACATGGGAGACCTGGAGGCCCTGGTGCGCTGGACCGGCGTCCAGGGGGGCTCCCTGGTGGGCGTGCTGCCCTTGCTGGCTGCCTTCCTGGATGCTCCCTATGACCCCAGCCCGTACGCCCCGGCTAGCCGCCTCTTCTGGAACGAGTTCTATCTTGATGTGAGGCGCTTGCCAGAATTGGGCCAGTGCTCGCAGGCCCGGGCCATGCTGGAGTCGGGGGCTTTTCAGGAGGAGACTGCGGCATTGCGGAGCCAGCCGCTGGTGGACTATCCCAGGCAAATGGTCTTGAAACGCTCGGTCCTGCAGGCCCTGGCAGCAAGCCTGTTCGCAGAGGAGTCGCCCCGCTCGCAGGCCCTCTGGGCCTACGTGAAAGCCCACGCGGAGCTGGATACCTATGCTCGTTTCCGGGCGGCGCTGGAGCAGCAGGGCAGGCCCTGGCGGAGCTGGCCTGTGCATCTCAGGACCGGGCGCCTCAAGGAAGGGGACTACCGTGAGGAGGCGCGCCGCTACCACCTGTATGTCCAGTGGGCCATGGAGCAGCAGATGGAGGCGGTGGCGGACGCAGGCCAGCGGTGTGGGACCGGCCTCTACTTGGACATGCCCCTGGGCGTCCATCCCCAGGGATACGATACCTGGCGCTGGCAAGACCTGTTCTTGGAGGGGGTGAGTATTGGCGCGCCGCCGGACGCCCTGGGGC
>JACQOP010000085.1 GCA_016202485.1 Chloroflexota bacterium
AAACGGCGGCAGGCCGGGATACCCGGGGCATCAAGCGTGTCCACCAGTTTGACAAGGTGGAGATGTACAAGTTCGTGGAGCCGGAGCGCTCCGATGAGGAGCTTCAGAAGCTGGTGGGCGATGCAGAAGACCTCTTGCAGCGCCTGGGGCTGCACTACCGCGTCCTGCAGCTCTGCACAGGGGACATGGGCTTCCAGTCGGCCAAGAGCTACGACCTGGAGGTGTGGTCGCCAGGCTGCCAGGAGTGGCTGGAGGTCAGCTCCTGCTCCAACTGCACCGACTTCCAGGCCCGCCGCGCTAATATCCGCTTCCGCCGGGAAGCCCGGGGTCGCCCGGAGTACCTACACACGCTGAACGGCTCTGGCCTGGCCCTCCCCCGCATCATGATCGCCATCCTGGAAACCTACCAGCAGGCCGATGGCTCCGTCGTCATCCCGGAGTGCCTGCGCCCCTACACAGGGTTTGAGGTGATTGGGGCGGCTCGATGATGGCTTGTGTGTACCATGACGAGTTGCGTAGAGCGTACCCTGTGCTATGTTGCGGGCATATCGCCGTGGAGGTTTGTCATATGCTGCCGAAGGACATGCCCAGGGAATCCGTTGCGTTCTACCACTATTGTCTGGAATGGAATAGTGCCAACGTCCGGGGGTTCGATGCGGAGCTCAGGTATTTCCAGTCCCTAAACCCCACCAAGATAACAAGGGATCTCTTCTTCCGCGGGTACTGCCATGGCAACCTCACCAGTCATTTCAAGGATTCCATAGTCCAGAGCCTTTATCATCAAGGGCTGTCGCGGGCGTTGAAGGACTACGATATTGAGGCTATATGCAAGTCTCCGGACAAAGTACGTTCAGACGCACTGCGGTTCATCAAGCACCCGAGGAAAATTGAGGGCATCATTCGGGTCGCTTATTGGCTCTGCGTTACCAAGCATTGGGATGAGCTGAAGTTGCAGATGTTGACAGGCAATGTAGATTACTTGCAAGAGGCGAAGAATCAAGATGGAACCAAGACCTTCCCATTCATGGGTCACACCACAAAGTACCTTCCAGCAAGGAACGTCGGTTTGGACTGCGCCAAACCTGATGTCCACATGAAGCGGGCTGCGGGACATTGTGGGCATTCGCCAACTAAGAATGGTGTGATTACCTTTGTAGAAGCCATCCGAGGGGGAACTGAGGAGCGCCTAGGAGTCATAGATTACGTTATCTGGGAATACATGAGGCACCGTCCCCTCAAACGCACTGATGATACTAAGAGGGTTGTGAGTAGGTCGTGGAGGCCCAATCCGCTGCTTAGGCGACGTCGCCTGCTAAAATAGCGGGCCATCCTCACCCAAACACCAGCTTGCGCTCCTTCATGCTCACAAAGCCGTTGTAGTTGCTCCGGCCAATGACAATGTGGTCCAGCACCTCTATGTCCAGGAGCTTGGCCGCCTGCACAAGCTGCTCGGTCACGCGGATGTCTTCTGGGCTGGGTGTGGGGTCGCCGGAGGGGTGGTTGTGCACCAGGATGACGAAGGGGTGGTTGGAGCGCACCGCTTCCTGGAACACCTCCGCCGCACGTATGGTGGTGGCGCTGACGTTGGCGCGGTAGACCTCCGGGATGCCCATGACCTGGTTCTTGCTGTTCAGGAGCACCACCCGCAGGCACTCCTGCTCCAGGAAGGCCATCTCGCCCATGACCAGGTTGGCCACGTCCCGGGGAGAGCCGACGGCCACCCGGGGCTCGCTGCCGGTGGCCAGCAGGCGCAGGCCCAGCTCCAGTGCCGCCTTCAGTTGAGCCGTCTTTGCCTCGCCCATGCCGTGGATGGCGGCAAGCTCTTCAAAGCTGGCCCTGGCCAGGCCCCCCAGCCCGCCAAAGGTGGACAGCAGGCGGTTGGCCAGGTCCAGGACGTTCTCCTGGGAAGTGCCGGTGCGCAGGAGGATGGCGATGAGCTCGGCATTGCTCAGATAGGTTGCGCCGCGCTCCCGCAGCCGCTCCCGGGGGCGCTCGCCGCTGGGCAGGTCCCGCAGGTGCAGGCGGTAGACGGGTGGCTGGCTTTCCATAGGCAGTTACCTCTCCCGTTCCGGTTGGGGTGAGTCCCACATCTCACCTTACCTACGCCACCCTTACTCAAATCAGATGTGGGGGCCTGATCGCACTTAGGCGACCAGGCCCCCACATTGTACATCCTCTTGGAGAGGGGGGTGAGCCAGCGTCAACGCAAGCCCTACCCCCTGCCTTCGTCCTTGCACTGCTGGCAGACGAAGTGGTCCTTCTCCTCCAGGGCTATGCCCAGGGGGACGTTCCGCTTCCTGCCGCAGACGGTGCAGACCAGTGCATGCAAGGGGGTATTGCCGGGCTTGGTGGGGTCTGTGGCGTAGCCACGGAACCCCAGGTAGTCCGGGTTGAGTCGCTTCATGGCGTCAAAGCGTTCCCGGTCCTTGCGACGGCTCATGGGATGCTCCTGCTGGCGAGCAACCAGCTTGCGTAGGAGGCAAACTGGTATAGGGGCACAATAGATCGTACCCCTACTGCTGGGTGGCTACTCCACTCCCACAGTGGCGCCCACCTCTTCCAGCTTCTTCTTCATGCTGGCCGCCTCGTCCTTGTTGACGCCCTCTTTGACGGCCTTGGGCGCACTCTCCACCAGCTCCTTGGCCTCACGCAGCCCCAGGGCGGTCAACTCCCGCACCACCTTGATGACGTTGATCTTGTTGGCGCCAATGTCTGTGAGGACAACCTTGAACTCGGTCTGCTCCTCCTCAGGCTCTGCCACGGCGACGGGGCCGGCCCCTCCAGCCGCAGGCGACGCCACGGCCATTGCCGAGGCGCTCACGCCGAACTCCTGCTCCAGGGCCTTGACCAGTTCGGCCAGGTCCAGGACGGACATCGTCTTGATGGACGAAATAATCTCTTCCTTGGTTACCATTGGACTCCTCCGCTGTTGTGTACTTGTACCTTGCTATTGCGCCGGACGCCCAGCAATTAGGCCGGGCCTCCCTCCAGTTGTTTGGCCCGCTGCTGCAGAACGATGGCCAGGCCGGCTATCGGGGCGTTCAGGGTATTGACCAGCCTGGAGATGGGCGAAGCCAGTTGCCCGATGAGTTGCCCAATCAGCACCTCCCTGGGGGGAAGCTGGGCAAGCTGGGCAAGCTGGTCGCCCTTGTAGACACGGCCTTCCAGGGCGGCGCCCCGCACGGTGATGGGCGAGCGGGTGGTGCGCACAAAGTCCGTGATGACCTTCACGGCCTGGATGGGGTCTTCATAGCCAAAGGCGATGGCCGTTGGCCCCACCAGCAGCTCCTTCACCTCCGGCTTGCCCAATGCGTCGGCGGAGCGCTGGAGCAGGGTGTTCTTGACCACCTTGTACTCCATCCCGTTAGCCCGCAGGTGGCGGCGCAGCTCCGTGATGATGGCCGTGGGGATGCCGGCGAAGTCCGTGGCAATCGCCACCCTGGACCGCTCCAGCTTCCCCCCGATGTCGTCAAGCAGTTTTACATTTCTTGCCGATGGCATGGCATATTCCTTTTAACAGATGTCCCCTGCGCCGTGCGGCAGACAGGGGACATCAGGCCTTTCATAAGCCCTCGGATGTGCCTCGGTGGGAACGGTTAGGCCACTGGGGCGCCCACTGTCTGCGGCAAGTATGCAGTTGTTCCTGGATTAGTGTAGGGCGAGTCTCCTCACTTGTAAACAGGTGTGCCGGGCTACTCCGCTCGCAACGAAAGTAGAGAGGAGAGGTCAAGCTTCACGCTGGGCCCCATGGTGGAGGTGAGGTAGCTGCTGCGGATGAAGGACCCCTTCACGGCGGCTGGCCTGTTGCGGTTGATGATATCCACCAGAGAGGTGAGGTTCTCCACAAGGGCCGTTTCTTCAAAGCTGGCCTTGCCGATGGGCGCGTGGATGATGGCGGTGCGGTCCATGCGCACCTCCACGCGGCCCTTCTTGGCCTCCTCCACCACGCGGCGGATGTCCTGGGGCTGCACGACCGTACCGGTGCGTGGATTGGGCATGAGGCCCCGGCGGCCCAGCACCCGCCCCAGCCGTCCCACGCGGCCCATGAGGTCCGGCGTGGCAATGGCAGTGTCAAAGTCCACCCAGCCGCCTTCAATACGCTGGATCAGGTCATCAGCCCCCACAAAGTCGGCTCCGGCCTCCCGTGCAGCCGCGGCGGTGTCGCCCTGGGCAAAGACCAGGACGCGCACCACTTTGCCCAGGCCGTGGGGCAGGAGGGCAACGGTACGGAGCTGCTGGTCCGCATGGCGGGGGTCGGCGCTGGTGCGTAGATGGGCCTCAACGGTCTCGTCAAACTTGGCGGTCGCAGACTTCTTGATGGCCGCCACCGCCTCAGCAGGGGAGTAGGCCTTGTCTAAGTCTAGGACGCCTACGGTACTGTTGTATCGTTTGCTGTGTTTCGGCATGACTATTCCACCACCTCAATGCCCATGCTCCGGGCAGAGCCTTCAATGATGCGCATAGCGCCTTCAATATCCACGGCGCTCAGGTCTTTCATCTTGGTCTCGGCAATCTGCCGGAGAGCAGCGCGCTTGATGGTACCCGACTTCTGCCTGCCGCTCTGGGCGCTGCCCTTGGCCACGCCGGCGGCTTTGCGGATCAGGTCGGAGGCAGGAGGCGTGCGGGTGACAAATACGAAGGAGCGGTCTTCGTAGATGGTGATCTGCGCCGGGATAACACTGCCTGCCGAGTTGGCGGTGCGGGCGTTGTATTCCTTGACGAAGGCCATAATGTTCACGCCATGCTGGCCCAGGGCGGGGCCGACTGGCGGGGCGGGAGTTGCCTGCCCCGCAGGCAACTGAAGGGTGACGATAGCCCGTACCTTTTTCGCCATATGTTTGCTCCTATCGTCCCGACCTAGTCGGGACTCCCTCGCCTTGGGCCTGCCTGATGTCCAAACAGGCCGGGTGAGGTGTGGTCTGCTCGCCCCGTAAGAGCGCAAAGCCTTGCGCCCCTACAGGTTTTCTACAGTTTGGATACCTGCAGGAAATCCAGTTCCACCGGGGTCTCTCTGCCGAAGAAGGAGACCAGCACGATAACCTTGCTGCGGTCCTGGTCTATGGTGTCCACCACGCCAATAAACTCGGTAAAGGGGCCATCCACAATGCGGACGCTTTCCCCCTTGGTAAAGCCCACCCTGGTCTTGGGCCGTTCCGAGTGCATCTGCTGGAGGATCTTGTCTGCCTCCCATGCCTCCAGTGGCACGGGTTTGGGGCGCTTGTCCCGCTCGTCCTCGGCGGAGACGAAGCCGGTGACCCCTGGCGTATTGCGCACCACGTACCAGCTTTCGTCGTCCATGACCATCTCAACCATTATGTAGCCGGGGTAGAGACGGACGCGTTTCGGGACTCGCTTCCCCTCTTTAATTTCTATGATCTCTTCCGAAGGTACCTCCACCTGGAATATCTTGCTGCCCATGTCCATGGACTCAATGCGAAGCTGCAGGTTCTTCTTCACACGGTCCTCCTGGCCAGAGTAGGTGTGAACGAAGTACCACCGGCGTTCTGCTGTTTCCGTCGTGCTCATGCCGCCCGACCCATCCTTCCCGGAGGGTGCTAGAAAAAGAAACTGAGAAGTTGAGAGAAAACGATGTCCAGGGTGCCCAGCACGGCGCCGATAGCGACGGAAATGGCAATAACGATCATGGTGAGGCGCATGGTCTCCTGGCGAGTGGGCCAGGTGACCTTCTTCAGCTCGCCGACGACCTCACCGAAGAACTGGACGACGCCAACGC
>JACQOP010000086.1 GCA_016202485.1 Chloroflexota bacterium
ATATTGGTGGGTCTACAAGAAAGAACCTAACGCAAAGGAACTCCAGGCGAAGGCAACAAAAGCTTTGGGCTCGCTGCAACTTCTTAAAGACTCTGCGAATAGGCTGGATCCCTCGGAGATTCAAACTTATGCAGACTTGGTCGCGCTGCTCTCAAAGTTCATGGACGCGCACCAAGAGCCAATCGCAAAGCTATATGATTTCGTTGCATGTCTGCATGGAAAGGACCCTCTCGCCCCAGCAATATTGTTCAGTTATAGAGTCTGGGGGTCAACGAGGCGTTCCGACAGGTGGTTGGAACTGAATAGTACCGACATAAATACTGAATCAGACGAAGTCATACACGGCCTAACAGAAATCGCCTGTGGGCTAGCCAATTGCGACCGCTACACATTGCGTTCAGTTGAGTGGGACATCGGTGCCGACCTCTATGACAGCGACCCGGAACACTTTCAGTCGCATGAAATACCAGAAAGCAGAGTTGTTTCTAGGACTGCTCGTAAAGTCTTGGACGAATTTACAGAGTTTTTCGAACAGCTCCGGGATTCTTTGAGAAACATAGTGTTAGATACAGAAAAGTATCTCGCTGAGAAGAACTTACTCAAGAGCGAATCATTCTGGAGAAAGTTCATTATGAAATCAAAAGCACCTGGCAGAATAGAAGCAGTGCTGTGGGATTTCAAGGAATCTTTAGAAATGTGGCATGTCTCTGGGGATCAACGGACTAAGGCGCAGGTCGAGTTCTGCAAGCTGGTCGCGGCCTTCGCGAACAACGAAGGCGGTGCAGTTATTATCGGCGTCACTAATAAGACGAGAGATATTGTTGGAGTCCCTGACCTGGAGAATAGGATAAAGTCAGTCTCAGATGTAATCAACAAATGGCTAGACTATCCAGGGAAAGATGCTGTGATTCACTTGCAGCCTGTTCTTTTTGAGGAGAATGGCAAGCCGCCATGCTTAGTGATAGCAATTGCGCAAGCAGCAGACGTCGTAAAAGTCAGAGGAGTTTTAGGGGAGTATTTCTATCCAGATCGTGATCAAACGGGCGTAACAAATGCTACACCTGATGAACTGGAAAGCCGCAAAGGGCACTTGAAGGCTGGAGACAATTTTGGTTTCATAAAAGAACTTGAAGAGTTTCTCCATGACAGGTAGCGTAATTTTGGCTGATTTCTCGCCGCCTCATGCCCCCTGGCACAAAGAAGACAACCTACCCGTGCCAGCTTCGCAGTCCGTGGCAGAGTATATGGCGGTGGAGGCGTAAGCTTCACACCATCTGCACCGCCTTTGCAGGGGATTACATCCGCTTAGGTTTGTGCTACTGTCTTGGCGGCGGGAAGCACGCCTTCCCCCAACACCAGCCAAGCGAGGCACACTCCTATGCAGCAGCCCCCCTTTACGCCAAATACCCAGCGCCTGCGTGCGACGGTGGAAGCCATTGCCGCCCAGGAACGGCACCGGCGCGACAGACGCTCGGAGTCCCTTGCCCTGATAGACCAGGTGTACATGGAGCTGGGGCTGGTGGTGACCGGCCACTGGTACTCCTTCCGGGGGCAGGTAGGAAACAACCTGGCGGGGCGGATGCGGGGGGTGGACTGGTGGCTGCCGCCCCTGGTGGTGTGCGCCCACTACGATACGGTGGAGGGCACCGTGGGGGCCGACGATAACGCCAGCGGCGTGGCGGTAATGCTGGAGTGCGCCCACCTTCTTGCCCCCCTGTCGTTGCGGCGCAGCGTGGAGTTTCTGGCCGTGGACATGGAGGAGCCGGAGGCGGGAGGCGCAGCGCTAACGGGCAGCCAGGCCTTTACCCAGGAAATAATCGGTGTCGCCGGCTATGAGGGCATCTTCAACCTGGACATGGTGGGCTATACTTCCGGCCCCGGCACTCAGAGGCTGCCTTCAGAGATTGAGGGCCTCTTCCCTGATGTGGCGGGACGCATGGCCCAGCAGGGGCACAGGGGGGACGACCTGGCGATTGTCTCCAACAGACAAAGCGCGCCACTGGTCCAGGCCTTCACCAGCGGGGTGCAGCAACATACGCCGGACCTCGGCCTGGTCACTCTGGAGCTTCCCGAGGACCGGCCGGCCCTGGCGGACCTCTTTCGCGGCGACCACATCTCCTTCTGGGCGATGGATGTGCCCGCCATCCTCCTGACCGATACGGGCGACTACCGCAACCCCAACCGCCACACCGTGAAGGATACGCCGGAGACTTTGGACTATGGCTTCATGGCGAAGGTGACGGCGGCCCTTGCCGGTACGCTGGCGGCGCTGGCCCAGCAGTAAGACCGTGCCCTACCGCCGCAGGGCCCCTTTGACCACGCCCCTCATTGTCTCCGCGCGCTGGAAGAAGCCGAGCTTGGCCAGGGTGGGGTCCTGCTCCAGCAAGGCAAGCTGCTTGCAGTAGGCGTACAGGGCGTCATACAGCGCCATGCTGCGGTCCAGGTTGTCCCGGTCATCGGAGGCCAGGAGCATCATGCCCTGGGAGAGGGCGTCCAGGCCAATGCCCTCCAGGGCGGGTACGCGGTCCCGCTCCGGCCCCTGGGTGATGGCATGGTGGACACCTGAGGCGATGACGGCTGCCATCTTGGTCAATGCGGGGTCGTCCAGGCGGTACTTGCGCAGGAACTTCTCAAAGCACGTCCCGTGGTCGTCGTGGGGGCCGAGTTCCACGCCGGAGATCGCGAAGGGGATGGCGTCGTCAGGGCGGCTGTCTATTGTGGCGTGGGGTACAAAGAGGATTTCGGCATCGCTATCAATGAAGCGCCGGATAAGCCAGGGACAGGCCACTCTGTCCAGGTGGATGTGGTCGGTGGTGACCCACTTCATGGCAGGGCCTCCTCGTGGGCAGTCCGTTGCCCTGGCGGTCAGAACCCTTCGTGGCTGTAGCCACAGGCACGTTCCAGGATGAGAACTGCTTTCAGGTCATCTTAAACGATGGGCGCTGTCATGCCCACCAGCCCGCCCGAAGCGTCCCGATGAAATCGGGGCAGCCCCTGACAGGGAACGCGGTCCCCTCGCATCCTCCTAGATTTATGGCAATTGTCAGGCAAGGCCGCGCACCTGCAAGGCAGGGGCTATTTTCGCGGCAATGCGGGCCGGAGCAGAGGCGCTGCAACTTGTATGAGCAGCGCCTTACTGGACGGCCCTGGCCTGGGGGCCTAACGGGACTTCTAGGATGAACTCCTTGGTCTTGGGAACGTAACACTGGTGGTCGTCGCAGGCCTGGTAGCGGAGGGTGATGTTCAGCGTCACCGAGGCTCCCTCCCTGATGCCGTTGATGATAGGAACCCGGATTGCGGCTTTGCCCTCCCATACCTGGAACTCGTCTGGCAGGCCCTCTACGCGGAAGGGCTTCGTTGGCGGAAACTCCGCATCGCCTATGCGGAGGCCCTCGGCGCCAGTGACGGTGACCTCGGTGGGAACATATCCCTCCGGCACTGAAGGGCCGTAGATATGCAGCCCTGGGTCCAGGTCAAAGGTGACGTACAGGTCGGCGTGCTGCATGTAGCGCAGGGCTGTGGCGGCGAGGGCGGCAGACACATGGACGCCCCCCTCTGACGCTTCACCATGGACAAAGGTGGCAGGGTCAACCGGCAGCTTGAAGCCGGAGTGCAGCACTGTTGCCCCCGTCTCCCTTACCTGGTACTCCCGGTTGAAATACTTGGCGACGATCCGGCCGTCCTCCCCTACCAGGTAGGAACCCGGATAGGGGATGCCATAGTGTTCTGTTTCCTCGGGTTTGATAAGGGTGTTGAGGATGCCGAAGCGTTTGATGACCGCCGACCCCTTGTCCGAAAGCAAGGGGTACTGGATACCGTAGAGGTTGGCGAAGGCTGCAAGGGCCTCTACAGCGTCATAGGTGATAACGAACAATTTGATGTCAGCGGTCTCAAACTGTGGGAGGTAGCGTTGCAGCTCAACGAGCTGCGTCCGGCAGTAGGGTCACCACCGTACCGAGCGGGAGAAGACCACCATGGCGCGCTTGCCCTGGCGGGCGTGGGTGAAGTTGACCGGCGTCCCCGTCTGGTCAGTGAGGGTGAAGTCCGGCAGGAGTTCGTCCACTGCGGGCCCGGTGGGAAAATCGTTGGTCGCGGGCATTCGCCTGGTTGGCGGAAGGGGAGTTTGCGTCTGCGTCACGGGCTGTCTCCTGGACCAGAGGGTGAAAGGCTTTACGATTGGATGCACCGCTCTCCAGTTGGGTTCACTCCATCAGGTTCCTGAAAAACTCTTCCCTGCTCCTCTCACCCCCACCCATACAAGAAGATTTATATCTGGGGGACACCCCCAGTTCCCCCGGCAGAAGGGCTGTGCCTCTCTGCACTCCCCTTTTTCCGCAGCCTGATAGGGCGCCCCCGATGAAACCGGCGGACCGGCAGCAACCAGAGCTGGGGGAACAGTACCTACGCCAAGACTGAAGAAAGAGCCGCCATGTCCAACCGCTCTGCAAGAAGCTGGGCATAGCGCTGCGCCTTCTCCAGGTGATGGACGGTAGGAGCGGCAAACAGGTCTTCAGCAGCCTTAGCAGTCTCAAGGGTGTTGGATGGCACTAAGATCAAGGGGACCTCTTCCTCCATAGCTTCGTGCCGGACGTACTGCAGAGGTTCGCGGCCGCCAGTTAATACAAGGCAGCGAGTGGGAGTGTGGAGGGCTGCCATCTGGATATCAGGACGGTCGCTGCGGACGATGACCGCTTTGGAGTCTAGCTGGCTGAAATAGTGGACTCCCCAGTCCAGCACGTTACCACCGATAACAAGGTGGTCTACCAGTTCTGACCCCCTCTCCTCTAGGGTAAGGAACCGGCCATTCAGCTTCTGGGCAATTTCGCCGACGGTGACAGCCAGAAGGCGGCGGTCTTCTGGTACCAAAGCCAAGACAGGCACTTCCCTGGCCCGAAGAGACGCTGCAACCGCCGTTTCCACAGTATGCCCCTGGTAGCGCCGAATGCCGTTAAGGACGACGCCCAGCAGCCGCACGGGAAAACTGAGAGCAGCTTGCTCTACCGCCGCCATCCCTCCTGAGAGAGGAGGCTGGGTTACCAGCACCACGCGGGCGTCCAGAGCTTCTGTCAGGGCCTGGACCGTCCCCTGGACATCAACCGGCGGCCCTTCAATGATAATAGGCCTGGCTCCTGCTGAGGCCTGGTGCACGATTTCGGTGGCCTGGGCAAAGGACTGAGGCACAGGCTGCTGTCCGGAAGAGGAGGCCAAGGGAAGGGCCACCGTGGCGCTGCCGGTAAGGCGCTGGAAGAACTGGACGTCCGGGTCATTGGCGACATCAGGTGATACCCGGGCCTTGAAGACCAGGGGGTGGTGACCTTGCTGTTGTAGAAGGAGAGCTAGGCCGGCACAGAAGGCGGTCTTGCCTTCGCCTGGCCCAAGAGAAGTAACGAGGATGACGCCCATGATGCTCCTAGGGCTGAATTGGGGGAAGCCATTTAGTAAAAACCGTCGTCCCGACCCAAGTAGGACGACGGTGATTATGCGCTGGAGCGGAAGACGGGATTCGAACCCGCGACCCTCTCCTTGGCAAGGAGATGCTCTACCACTGAGCCACTTCCGCATGAGGATTGTTGCCTGGTGCCGCGGGTCAGAGTCGAACTGACGACACCGGCTTTTTCAGAGCCGTGCTCTACCACTGAGCTACCGCGGCCTGTATCTCATACTACTGGGGCGGTTGGGCAGTGTCAAGGCGGGTTAGACTGTCCCATGTCTCCTTCCAACAGCCAGTGCTGGCTGGGCGCGGGCCGAGATGGCCTCAAACCCTCCAGGGCCAGAACAGATAGAACAACAGGAGTAGATTCTGGCAGTCGCCCTTTCCCAGCCGTCCGTATGCTATTACAATAAGAGCAGGCCGAAGTGGCGGAACGGTAGACGCGGCGGTCTCAAAAACCGTTGGGGTGAGAGCCCCGTGCCGGTTCGAATCCGGCCTTCGGCACTTCCGCCTTTCACATGGTCAAGTCAAAGCTAAAAAGGCCTGGGCAAAAACCCAGGGCCTTTTTGGCGTACGGTTAACACACACAGCTTCCTTATTCCCCCTTACTATTGCTCAACTACCCATAAGGTTATATGGGACTGGCGGAGCACAGGAGTCCCTCCCCCGTTATAGACGAGGAAATACAGGGTGTGCTGGCCTGGAGGCAGGGTCAAGGTCCTTGTAAGGGAATAGGGAACAAACACATCACTCCCCGTATAGGTGCCACGGTACTCCCGCCATTCGGCAGGTTCCTCCACAGAAGGCCCAACACCCAGGCGGATAACGAAGGCCTGCCCACCTTTGAACTCAATGACTCCATCCACAAGGGCAACCACTCTGGACGTCTTGGAAAGAGTAATCTGCTGGGACAGCCCGCTGGCCCAAGTCTGCGCTGCAAGGGACGTGTCAAGGGAAAGCGCACCCATGCTGTTAGAGTACACAGCAACCAGCGGGCCGGGCTCGCCTGCCACGCCCTGAGGTCCTGCCGGGCCAGTGGCTCCTTGGGAGCCTTGCGGGCCTGTAGAGCCGGGGACTCCTTGGGGCCCTTGGGGCCCCGGCGCTCCCTGGATACCTGGAGCGCCTTGCTCACCCGCTGGCCCCTTCAGTTCGTCCATTCTCTCATTGACAAGCTGGTTGACAAGAGCAAGGAGTTGCTCTTCCGTAGGGGTCGCCCCGGCGTCTCCTTTCGGTCCCTCTGGACCTTCAGGCCCCTGGCAAGCGACAAGGGTAAGACCCAATAGGGCAACGCCAAGCAGAATAAAAAGCGACTTCAAGTGGGAGTGACGTAGTGCGGATGTAAGCAAGTGAAGTCCTCCTTAGGACAACCCTGTACTCATGGTGACATAGGTTAGAGACGTGTTCTCCAGCCACTTATAACTTGCAACACAATACCATGAAAAGGCCCAGTGGATAAAGTTCCTCCTGGCTAATTGTAGGCAACATAGCTACAGTCTCTGGGAGACCGGGTTCTGAAGGTGGACAAGGAAGTGAGAGCATCTCGCTGGACTGCCGTTGTGGGGATTTTTGCGTTTAAGTTTCTCCCCCTTTATAGTAGAATCTGCGTAAGAATCAGAGGAACTGGTGGAATAGTAGTAGACCCGTTCCTCCCAATAGATTTTGGGCCTCGTGAATAGGAGATTTCTATGCGCATCGGTGTGGAACTGGCTGTCAAGGCCACTGTTAATGAGCTTGTAGAGCATCTGAAGCTGTACGACTCCTACGGCTTTGACCGTGTCTGGGTCCCCGACAGCAATATCTCCCTCTGGGAGATGTGGACGGTGGCAACCCTGGCCGCGACTCATACGAAGCGCGTCCGCATCGGCATTGGTGTCTCCTCCCCATACCAGCGCAGCCCCGCGGTCATCGCCCATGCCGCAGCCACTCTAGACCAGCTCTCTGGCGGGCGCATTGACCTCACCCTCGGCCGTGGTGGACGCGGCTTCCTCCAGAGCATCGGGGCCGACGGCGACGATGCGGGTGTGGAGGAGGCCATCGCTATTGTAAAGGGCCTGCTGAAAGGGGAAAAGGTGACCATGAAGGGAAAGACCTTCACTTTTGAGGACGTGACCCTGCGCAGCACCGCTGTTCAGAAAGATGTGCCCATCTATGTAGCCTCCACCAGCGACCTCTGGATGGAAGTAGCTTCCAAGTACGCCGATGGCATCCACACGTATACCAGCAATCCCTCGCTCATCAGCCGTACTAAGCAATGGGCGTCCGCCTCGCGCAAGGGCGGCTTCTCCATCATTACCACCCTTGGCTATGTGGAGCCCGAAGAGGTCAGAGTGTGGTGGGTGACCAATTTTGGCAGGAACTATAACCTTCAACAGCTCTGCGGCCGCAAGGTGGGCCAGGCCAGCTATGAAGAACTGGCCGATGAGCTGGTGTTTACCGACCGCTACACGCTGCTAAACCAGGTAGACCGCCTGGAACGCCTGGGTGTAGACGAGTTGATGATCGCCTACCGCCGGCCGGAAGACCTGCCGGTCATTGCAGAGCTCGTAAGGTCTATCTGACCTCCGTCCATACAACGCAGGCTTGTTCCAAAAGTCAGGAGACTGCAAGGAACCTGAGCCTGTCCTTGAGCGCAGCGAAGGATTCCTTGCTGGGGTCTTAGGGGTGTCCCCTAAGC
>JACQOP010000087.1 GCA_016202485.1 Chloroflexota bacterium
CCGGTGACGGGTAATCACAAAGGGGTTAGAGCAGTTGAGGAGGCCGCTGGCCTCCTCAACTGCTCTAACCCCTTTTTACAGGGAGTGCGATTAACCCTGGGTCCTCTTCTCTTCTACCGTACCATGGGGGGACAGCACATAGCTCCGCTCACAAGCGGTGCAGACAGCTTCACTGCCCTTGAACTCCAGCTTGACGCCGCACTCGCACACCCAACCCCGTAGTTGGGCAGGAACACCGTACACCAGGGCATAGTCAGGCACATCGTTGGTGACAACCGCCCCTGCCCCGATAAAGGCCCAGCGCCCGATGGTGACGCCGCAGACGATGGTGACGTTGGCGCCTATGGAGGCCCCGTGGCGTACGAGCGTTGGCACGTAGTCTCCCTGTTTCGGGTACAGGGCACGGGGGTTCAGGTCATTGGTGAACACACATGAAGGCCCGCAAAAGACACCGTCCTCTAAGGTCACTCCCTCATACACGGAGACATTGTTTTGTATCTTGCACTTATTGCCAATTTTCACATTGCGGCCCACAAAGGTGTTCTGCCCCAGGTTGCAGTCCTCGCCGATTTCCGCCCCGCTCATAATGTGGCAAAAATGCCAGATACGAGTACCTTTGCCGACCCTTACTCCTGGATCCAGGATTGAAGATTCATGAACGTAAAAATCGCTCATGCCCAGTCTCCTTACCAGCCCTCTGTCCAGTACCCGCGAGAATCTTTCGCCTTCATCCTGGACCATGGGCTTATTGTACCGTTGAACTCCAGGATGGCATAGGCCTCCCAGGGCGTCCAGAGCCTCGCAGCCTATGTCCCCTTGCACGGCTGGAATAGAATAGAGGGATAATACGCCTTCAGGGCGTTGTCCAATGGGGCCTCAATGAGTAAGCTGTGTCCAAGCACTCCTATCCTTTCCCAAAGCAACTGATCATGCCCAAGACCCTTAACGACTATCTAGCCCTCGCCATCCGCGGCCTTATCGTTCTCATCCTTTTTACCCCTCTCATTGTCACCGAAAAGACTCTCTTCCCCTTTGTGGTAGGGAAAGCGGTCTTTATCCGCATCATGACAGAGCTGGCCTTTGCCCTGTGGGTGGCCCTGGCGCTGCGAGACAACCGCTACCTGCTACCGCGGAACCTTATCATCCCTCTGTTCCTCCTCTATCTGCTGGCCAGCCTCATATCAGCGGTCGTAGGGGTCAGCTTCCAGCACAGCTTCTGGGGCGACGTCCGCCGCATGGGAGGCGTCTTTGCCCTGGCCCACTGGTTCCTTTTCCTAGTGGTCCTGGTCAGCATGGTGCGCACCACCCGCCAGTGGCGCTGGCTGCTGAGCACCAATCTGGGCGTCAGCCTGCTGGTGGGCATTCTAGCAATCTCAGAGTACTACAACCTGGGGGTCCTCAAAGGCATCTTCTGGTACCTGCGGGCTACGGGCCGTGTGGACGTGACCTTCGGCAACGCCGACTACGTTGGCGCATATACTGCCCTCAACACCCTGGTGGCGCTGGCGTTCCTGGCGGACTCGTTCCTGCGCAAGCCGCTGCAGGTCCAGCCCCCACAGACAGGCCGGCGCCCCCGGCGTCCTTCCACTGGCCGGCCAGCCAGCGATTGGACACTGCCGTTGCGCACCTTTTGGGCCATCGCCCTGGTGACAAACCTCTGGGTGCTCTCACTGAGTGGCGCCCGTGGCGCCCTGGGAGGCCTCGTCGTCGCCCTCTTTGTGGCCGGCGTGGTCTATTCGGCTCTTGGGGTGCAAAGGCGGCTGCGCATCGTTGCCGGGGCCCTGGCAGCCCTGATGCTCGGGGGAGTGCTCCTCGCTCCCATTGTCCACAACAGTGGTGTGTTTCAACGGTTAGCCAGCGCCAGCCCCCTCATCAGCCGTCTAGACCAGACCTTTGCCGGGGGCATTGGACGGGCCTACGAGTCCCGCAGGGTCATCGTAGAGGCCGGCCTCAGGGCCTTTCCCGATGCCCCAATCTTCGGCTGGGGGCCTGAGAACTTCTCTGTGGTATACGACAGATATGGCGGAGGGTTCTTCGTCACAGAGATTGCCGACCAGGCCCACAGCAAGCCCGTGGAGGAGTTGACCAACAAGGGTCTATTTGGCTTTGCCTTGTACCTGGCAATTCTAGGCGTAGCTATCTGGTATATCTATCGCAAGCTGAAACACGACCCTGAGGAGGAGCTGCTGACCCTGTTTCTGGGGGCTGCCTTTGTGGGATACATCGTGCAAAACCTGTTCCTGTTTGACACCCCGGGCACCTATCTCCAGTTCGTCCTGCTCCTGGGATGGGTGGCGGCCACTGAAGGCATGACCAGCACTCCGGCTCCGCAGCCGGCACCCCAGGCTGCGTCGTCGCGCCGCGCTCGCCGGGAGACGCAGCAGGCTTCGGTCCGCGCCCAGGAGCAGCCAAGGGCTGCCCTCGCCTCCCTCTCTGCCACACTGAGCACACCGGCCATGGCTACGGGGGTGTCTGTGGCCATCGGCGTACTGGCGCTCTTCTCTATCCTTTTCATCAACATACGTAGCTACCGGCTGGCTGCTGAATTCCCCGTGGAGGGCCAGGGGCTGGCGGCCTTCACGGAAGAAGCTAAAAGGAGCGTCGCCATCTTCCCTCCTCTGGCTACGCTCCCCAGGGTGTTCATCATGGACACCCTGGCCGCCAACTGGCAAGCCGCCGGAGGCACTCTGGAGCTGCTGGCCTCGGTGATGGGGGAGGGAGAAGCAGCTATTGCTGCGGAGCCCCAGAACGCCCGTATTTACATGAGCTTTGCCAGGCTGCTCCAGGAGGCCGCCCCCCAGCGGGTAGTGCTACTGGAGGACTCCAGGGAGCTGCTTGACAAGGCCAAGGAACTAGGACCACGGCTGCCTGCCCTCCAAGAGGCAGAGGAGCGCCAGAATGCCCTGGAAGCCCTGTACCGGGCTGAGCCGTAGGGGGGCTTCCTACCCCGATACCACCCCGCCCTGGCCTCTGGCCGGCCCCTGGCTTCGTCGGGACTCTCGGGCGAAGAGGGCCACGCCTACCCCGCTGAGGGCCACCAGGGCAGCGTTGGTGTTGAGGGCCCAGCCGAAGGTACCGATATCGGCGACCCATCCCAGCATAACAGGGCCGACCATGCCTCCCACATCTCCAAAGGTGCGAAAGAGGCCGATAGCAGGCCCCCTTGACCCTTGTGGGGCGATGTCGGTAACAAAGGCAGCGGGCGCAGGCCCCACCACTCCCGTGCCAATCCCGAGAAGGATTGCCATGGCCAGGAAGGGCCAGAAGCTGTGGGCCAGGATGAATCCCGCCAGGGCAGCCGTGGTGATCAATGCTCCCGGCAGCATCAGGGCCTTGCGGCCGTACCGGTCCGCCAGCCAGCCTGCGGGGACGACGATGAGAAAATTGATCACCGCCATGACGGTGAAGATAATGCCGATTTCTCCAGGGCCGATGCCTGCCTGAGCGTCTCCAACCAGGGGAAGGATGCTTCCTCTGCCGCCATTTCGGGTGAACACCACCATGAAGAAATAGAAGGAGACCAGGAGGAAATCCAGGCGGCCGACCAAGGCCAGGAGCGCCTTCCAGGTACCAGGCCCTTGCTCTCGGGCCCTGGGCGCTCCTTGCTGCCGGGCCGGTAGGGCCGTACCACCCAGCCTGGCTGTTTCTGGGAGCTGGAACATGGCCCACAACAGGCCCAAGGCCGAGACACCCGCCAGGATGTAGAAGGCGGAGCGGTATCCCCAGAGCTCGGCGGCGAACCCGCCTACCGCCGGGCCGATGCTGGTGCCAAAGAGCAGGCTGCCCTGCTGGTAGCTCATGTAGCGGGCGCGGTTATCGTCGTTGGAGACGTCTGCAAGGGTGATCAGGGACCCCGTCAGGTAAATGGCCGAGCCCACCCCTGTCAGGAACCGGGCCAGGATGAGGTCCAGGAAGCTCTGAGACAGGGCCATGTACACCGAAGCTGCAGTCACAATAAGTAGTCCGCCAATCAGCACCACTCGCCGTCCATACCGCTCGGCTGCCATACCCGCAGGCACATTAAAAAAGATGCGACCCAGGCTGAACACCGCTACCGTGACGCCAACCATGGTGACACTGATACCGAAGTCCCTGGCGAAGAGAGGAAGGACCGGTGAAATGATTCCCTGGCCCATCATGATGATGGCTGTGGTCACCATGATGGTGACAACCGTCTGGTGCGAGCGGAACAAGCGAAGGGGGTGCAAAGCCTGGTCTTCTCCGAACGTGCTGCTGGGAACGTAGCCTAGCAGGTACCAGGCCCACTGACCAGCATACGCTATAGGCACGTGGCTGGGCCATTAAAAGAGGAACGGCTTTGGTCCGATTACCTTCCCCTTCCAGGCCACAGGCTAACCAGGAAGACGACGACGCCCAGGGTAAACAGCACGCCTCCTGCTGCGCCCCAGAGGTCGCCGCTGCGCAGGCTGGATATGGTGAAAAGCACGCACCCTGCAAGGAAGAGGAGCCAGCCGGCCAGTTGCAAAGGGAAGGTCATGGCATGGATTGTACGACACCAGCCCAATGGGAGGTATCCCTATCCCCAGCCTGGTACAATACAGCCCAATACGCCTACAAGCTCCTCCACAGGAGGCTGCCATGCCCGAGTCCATCAAGCTGTCTGCTGTCATCCCCGCCACGCCGGAACGCATTTACCAGGCGTGGTTGGACAGCCGGGAACACGCCGCCTTCACAGGCGGGGCGGCAACGGTAGAGGCGAAGGTCGGTGGGCGGTTTACTGCCTGGGATGGCTACATCCAAGGGACCATCCAGGCACTGGAACCAGGCAGACGCATCCTCCAAGCG
>JACQOP010000090.1 GCA_016202485.1 Chloroflexota bacterium
AGCAAGTACAGCGCCTGCAGAGGCCGCCGCCGGCTCAACTGCCTCAGGCGGCGTGGCTGGAGGCGCTTCCTGGTCCCCTTCAGGAGCAGTGGGAGCACCTGGCTGGGCAGACACAGACCGGCTTGGTCGTGCAGCAGAGATGGTGGGTGACGCCTCTGGCAGGAAGGCGCTGATGTCCTCCGCTGCACCGGCGACGACGGCAATGACCTGGCCTACGGGTACGCTCGTCCCCTCTTCCACCAGGGCCTTACGGAAGACACCTGCTGCGGTGGACTCCATCTCCACCACTGCTTTATCAGTTTCAATTTCGGCTACAGGCTCGCCGCGCTGCACCTGGTCGCCTTCTTTCTTCAGCCAGCGCACCAGGGTACCCTCTGCCATATCGTAGCCCATCTGGGGCATAATAAGCTGTGAAGCCAAGGTGCCACCCCTTACGTAAAGGCTCTGAGACCTCCATGAGAAGCATGAGGCCAGTGACTCACATTATTAAGGCTTTGCTCACCAGGCGCAAGGGAAGGCCAGGGTACTCCGATCTACGAGGGTATCTTTACACACTCAGGAGTTCTCAACACGTAGAGCCCACTCGTGTCCTGGTCTTAGCTGCGTACTCCTGGGGCAGTCTGGGTGAGTAGCCTTACAGCGGGGGCCCGGAACAGGAAAAACCGCCCCTTCGGACAGGCGTGGGTGAGGCCTGGGGCGTGACGGTCGCTGTTATCTGGCTTCCGTCACCCGGCTGGAGGTCTACGCGCCGCTCGGCAAGGGAAGAGACGGCATCGCTGGATGCGACCAGGAAAAGCTGATGGGGGCTGGCTGCCAGGCGGGCGGTGTCCTGGGCGGAAAGCTCCACTGTGTACTGGCCCTGGGCAACGAGGCGGGCGTCGCCAGAGGCGACGATCTTGCCGGCGACCTGGTCTACCAGAAGGTACTGGAGATTGATGCTACCGGGCCCTTGCAGGCGGACGTTCACTGAGGCTGGGGAGCCTGGCTGCACCTGGCCTGTGGCGACATCCACGAAGGCAATGGAAGCGGAACTCCCTTTGTACCAGTCGCCTGGTTTGAAGGGATAGGTAGGGTCGCGGAAGGCTTTCAGCTCGGCAAACTGTGCGGGTGGTTCATAGCGTGTGAGCATGTATGGGCCGTTGCTGATGACCGCCATGCCTCGCTGCCGGATCCACTGGATGGTGGCCTCGTAGCGGGCCTTGGCCTGAGTCAGGTCTACCAGGGTCCTGTCGCCCACTTGAAACACTGAGGAGGGGAAGGCGCCGGCATCTTGCATATCGGTGAGGGCGCGGCGCACCAGGATGCTGTCGTTGGACATGACCAGGCTAATCCAGGGGACGCTGTAGCGCTGTGCTGCGGTGTCGCTATAGGCGGCGCGCCGGTCTTCAAAGACCAGTTTATCCATAGCTGCCAGGACTTCCCAGGGCATGCTGAGGCCCGCGGGGCTGGCGTACTCAGCGATGTAGTCATGGACGAAGTGCCAGTAGTCCACATAGATTTCTATGCGGGTATCGTCCAGGATACGAAAGCCGCGGATGGTCTCAAGGAAGGGCCTGCTGGTAACGGCGATGGCCGTCTCTATGCGGGACTTGTCCTGGTTGTAGGCCATGTCAAAGCCCTGGTAGATGGAGTAGACGACATCGGCCATGGTGATGGGCTGACCGTTGTGCCAATTAGAGGAGAAGTATTTGGAGTAGTCGTAGACCACCTTGCTGGTAGCGGTCACGCCGGAGCCGACGGCGACAAACTTACCTGCCTGTGCGTCCCAGCGAAGGGTGTCAGCAGGGACGTCCAGCTTGCCGTTGGGGCCGGCGGTGGTGACATCGTAGGCAGCGCGGAAGGGCACTGGCACACCAGTGAAGGGGTCGCGCCACAGGGGCGGGTCGTTCAGGTTGCGCCAGACGTCCACGCTATAGACATCGCCGAAGCCGCCGATGGGGTTCCAGGTGGTCCGCTCTGTCCAGACGAAGAGGTTGCCAATGGTGAGGGTATCTTTGCCGGGAATGTAGGCGTCGCGCAGGGTCCATATGGACTTGGGGCCGACAGAGATGTCCTGAGTAATTCCCTGGACCTGGCTGGAGGCGGGCAGGCTGTTGACGATAGTGGCCAGCCAGATACGGACCGATTCGTCTAGGGCGAGGTCCGTCATCTCACGATAAATCTGGTCGCGCTCCGCCTGGTTGCTGAAGCCGCCTTGAAAGAGGCGCTTGCCAAGCTCATCCAGTTGGGCCTGTTCATACTGCCAGAAGCCGGTTTCCTGCCAGCCGGGCATGTTACCCAGCCAGGGAGCAGCCATGCCGTTGATGGTGCCAAAATCGTACCTCTCCGCCGCTCCCCTGCCCCACCCTTCGGTATAGAGGTGCCACTGGAAGAGCTGAGGGTCTGTGCTGTAGACCGTCAGGACAGCGGGGGCAAAGCTCTGGTAGCTTGGGGCTACAGAGAAGCCGAAGCTCTCCAACTGGGCACGTATCAGGTCACCCACATCGCGGCGTTCATCCTCGGTGCGGATGATGAAGCGAAGCTGTATAGGCACGCCGTTGAAGTGCCACCTTCCTTCCTGGAGGGTGGCCCCTGCCTTGGTCATGGCGTCGTTGACCATTTGGCGGGCAAAGTCCGGGTCAAAGGTGATGCCTGACTCTGCAAGCTGCTCATACACCGTCAGGTAGTCGTAGTCAAAGGGACCGACATGGGCGACCATTGGTTGGGCCAAGCCCTTATAGATTTCCTGGCTGATGAAGGGCCTATTGATGGCATACTGCAGGGCATAACGGACTTCTTTGATGGAGAAGGGGTTCAGCTCACCAGCAGGCGCGGGAGCTGGATTCAAGAGGAGGGAGATGCTGGTGGCAGGGGCCTGGTACATGGTCACTCCCGCAGTGCCCCGCAGCTTCAAGGCTGCCTCGGTCTTGAGGCTGAAATAGTACATGTCCATCTGCCCGGCTCGCAGGGATTCTCCTGCGATATCCACGTGAAATGCCTGGAACCGCAGGGTTTCGGTAGCGGGCCCTGGCTGCTGATGAGGTGGGGTGTACTCCTGGGCTGAGGTGGTGAGGATGGGGGCGATCAGCAGGGCCGCCATCATGGCCAGCAAGAGAACTGTGAGCTTTGTGCGGTTGCTCATGAATGGAACGCCTCTCTAAGGGGTTGGCGACGAGCCGCCAGAGGTTGGAGGAGCTGTCATGCGCCTGCGGAGTACCACGACCACGACAGCACCCATGGCCGCGGCAGGGACGAGCGCCAGCAGCAGGAGGCCGATGATGAGGCCCACAGATGCACGGCCTCCCTGCAAGGATGCCACGTCTGCCTTGATCTGGGCGATGTCGGCCGCCAGGCTTCCGGCCTGGTCATTGCCCGAGGAAAGGGCCAAGAGTTGGGACAACTCCTCAATCTGAATGGCCGTGTCCTGGATGGTGTCAAAGCCAAAGTCCATGAAGTAGGAGGTGCTGGCGACGTTACCTGACTCCTCAATGATACGCACGGTATGGGCGCCGCGCCCGGAGATGGGCACGAATATCTGGGTGGTGAAACGCCCGTCCTGGTGGGTGCGTGCAGTGGACACGATGACGCCCGCCACCTCTATAAAGATGTCCCGCATAGGCTGGAAGTTGAAGCCCTGGACGGTTATGTCCCTGCCCGCTGGACCCGATGGTGGGGAGATAAACACTGCAGGGGAAGGCATGAGCCGCTTGCGAGCGAAGGCAATCTTCTGGTTGGTGGGGCCGAACTCGCCAAGGCGGCCATCGGCCCAGACCATGTACACTTCATCCTCTGTGGCTTTGATGCCGAAGTAGTCGCCGACGAAGCGCCCGCCGGGGAAGGCTCGGTTGGGGTTGGTGGGGAAGTCGGTGACCCTGCTGTTCAGGCCCCAGGTCTGCCCTTTGTCCTCAGAAGTGGAGTAGTAGATATGATAGCTCACGCCCCTGGGGTCATCCCGGAAGTCGCCCCACATCAAGTGGAGGTTGCCCTTGGGGTCCACCGCCAGTTCAGGGAAGAACTGGAAGGCGCTCCCCAGGTCATCGTTGACCTTCAGCCGGCGGCTCCAGGTCTGGCCTTTGTTTGTGGAGACGGAGACGTACACATCGCCGTCGTCTTCTGGGTCATCGGTGGGCACAGCCACCCAGGCCACGTAGACGTTACCTTCTGGGCCGACGGCCAACTTGGGGAACATTGCGGCCCAGGAACGGAAGAAACTGGTGCGGGAGCGGAACTTCAGCTCGGGGAAGTTGCTCACGAGGCGGCGGGGCTGGAACGACACGCCGCCGTCATCGGAGCGCCGGACATAGATTTCGGCCAGGCCCCTGAAAGAATCATCCGTGGTGGTGTCCACCCATGCCACATAGACTTCTCCATTGGGGCCAACAGCTACGTAGGAGCCTTGTACAATCTGGCGCACCAAACCCTCTGAACCTTGCTGGCCCACGGGGGCAAGGCCGCCTGGAATATCAGAGTAGGCAGTATCTCCATCTGCTTGGGGCTGGTTAAACAGAATAGTGTATTGCGCTCGGGGGCTAATCTCAACCGGGGCGCTCCAGGTAACACCACCATCCTCAGAGCGTACCATCTCAATGACTGTCTCCAGGGCGGGCGAACCGAGGAAAGGTAACTCGTCCACCCAGAAAATCAGTGCGGACTGTAAGAACGTGGTGTAGGTGACGTAGATGATGTCTTTGCTAGGGTCCCGCGGGTTGGGGCCGATGGTCATCCAGGGTTTGTCCAGGAACCCAAAATCAATAAGACCTCGTGGCCGGCCATCGGCGCCGGTTGGCAGCACCGTCGTGTCCACTGTAGCCCGGTGAGACTGGATGGCGTCACCCCAGGTGACGCCACCATCGGTGGAGCGGGCCACCGAAATAGAGGAGACCACGGCGGAGCTGGCGATGGGGCCAACACTGAATTCTTCTATGTCCAGAGAGATGAAGGCGTAGTATACGTTGCCCTGGCGGTCAAAGGCGACGATGGGGTCGCCGGCAGAGGCCAGGTCTCTGCGGGGATAGGCAATAAGGTTGGGGCCCTGCCAGGTGACGCCGCCGTCTATGCTGGTGTAGGCAACCATATTGGGGAAGTTGTAATCAATAAGACCCACCACCAGGTGGTCTGGGTCTTTAGGATTGACGGCAATACTGGGCTCTGTCTGGAAAGGACTGCCGGTATAGTCGGTAGGGATCAGCACGTTGCGGCTGAACTTGGCGGAGGGGTCGCGGTAGGGGACGAGGGCTGCGCCTGCACCGCCGGCCTGGGTGGCAGGGCTGGCGCCTCCGGAAGACAGCGGGGCCTCTTTGACGCTATCCAGGCCGATGCCGAGGACAGGGTCCAGGCCTTCGGCGATGAGCCAGCTACGGCCCGAGAGCATCTGGCTAAAGTACTTGCTGGGAGATACCAGTTCGCCGAGCTTGAGCTGGCTAACGTCTGCCGAGCCGCCGCTTTCACCCCCAACTGCCGAGGAAACCGGTAGCAGCATCAGGACCAGGGAAACCAATATGATGAGGGAGAAACGTTTCTTGAGGGTCATCCGTCATTACCTTCCTGCGACAAGCGCTGGCACGGGATTGCAAGGGCTGGCTTGCCTGGCCTACGGCTTTCCAAGAGCAAGGGGCCCAAGGGAATCATGGGTAAACTGCCCTATAGCATATCATCCGCAAACTGGAAGGGATACGTCTCCTGTGCGCTATCGGATGCAAGGCGGGTGAAGAGGGACAAGGGTGTCTTCTTGATAGGAGCGCCGGCGCGCTCACTATGCTAGGGAGCGCCCATCTGCTATGCTTTTTCTCATAGTGGCCTACCTGCCCGTTGTCTTGGAGGGATAGCTTGAAAACTGGACTCCCAATCACGCTGTGGCTGCTCCTAGCAGCAGGACTGCTCATTTCGGGGTGCGCCAGCGCGACACCGACACCCACGCCGACTGCTACGGCAACTCCGTTGCCCACTGCTACAGCGACGCCAACACCCTCGCCTACGCCGTCGCCCACCCCCTCTCCATCGCCTACGCCAACGGCCATACCTACCCCACCAGCGGTTGCTCCGGTGGCGATCCCTGCCTCCTTTGGCACCTATACCGACGAGATTTTTGGTTTCACGCTGCGTTATCCAGAGACCTGGGAGGTGCAGCCGACCCTCAATACGCCCCAGGTCGCCTTTCTCCAGGGCCCAGGCGATTCCCAAGAGACCCAGCCCTTAGGCATAGTTTCCCTTGTCTACAATGCAGAGATCACACCAGCTGACGCCATTGCGGATACTCTCTTGTCTAGTTTTGTGTCTCGGGAAGGGTTCCGCACGCTGGAGGAGCAGGCGGCCCAGCTTCACAGTGGCGCGATAGGGTTCCGAGTCAAATACCAGTGGCGAGACTCCGCCGGAACGCGGCAAGGGATGCTGCAGGTGGTAAACCAGCACAGCCAGAGCTTTGTCATACTGGTGGAAGGGCCCCAAGAGGTCCTGGCAACCCATACTCAGGATATCCTGGCGTCCTTCTCCAGCTTCAGCACTCAGGAGCCGACTCCCCTGGGCATAGCTCGGAAGGACGCTCTGACGCTGTATTTTGACAGCGGGCCAGTGAGCTTGGACCCGGCCTTTGCACAGGAAAGCACGTCTATCCAGTATATCGTGCAGATTTTCAGCGGCCTAGTCTCCTTTGACACAGACCTGAACTTGAAACCGGAACTGGCAAAAGAGTGGGCGGTCTCTGGCGATGGGACGGTGTACACCTTTACGTTGAGGGATGACGCCAAGTTTCATAATGGACGCAAGGTGACGGCGGCGGACGTGAAATACTCGTGGGAGCGCGCGGCCTCTCCCGGTACTGAATCGCCTACGGTTGCCACTTACCTGGACGACATCGTTGGAGCGAAGGCGGTGATGTCTGGGACCGTTACGGAGATTAGCGGGATAGAGGTAGTAGGAGAAGCGACTCTACGGGTGACCATTGACGCACCGAAAGCCTATTTCCTATCCAAGCTGGCCCACCCGGTAGCGTTTATAGTAGACAGGGAAAACGTGGCGGAGGGCAACATCTTCATACCCTGGTGGGTTACACCCAACGGGAGCGGCCCTTTCAAGATGAGGAGCTGGGATCCCGGTCAGGTGATGGTGCTGGAGGCCAACTCTGACTTCTACGGGGGGACTGTGGGGGTGAAGCACCTGGTCTTCCGGCTGTATGGAGGCGTGCCGAGCCTGATGTACGAGGCTGGAGAGATTGATCTAGCCACCGTCTTTTCCGATGAACTGGGTGACATCGGGAACGCTACGAACCCGCTATCGGCAGAACTGGTGGAGAGCCCCCAGTTGAGCATCTATTATGTGGGGCTGGTTGCGAATAGGCCGCCCTTTGATGACCCGCTGGTGCGCCAGGCATTCCTGCTTTCCATTGACCGGAAAAAGCTACTACAGGATATCTTTGGGGACTCGCAGACTCTTGCCCAGGGCTTCATGCCCGAGGGTCTACCCGGCTTCAATGAAGAAATACCCGCGATCCCCTTTGACCCTGCTAAAGCGCGAGAACTGCTGGCCCAGTCCAGCTATGGGGGTCCCCAAGGCCTTCCACAGATTATCTATATCACCACGGGGGCCAGCCAGCCATCTTCCATCGTCACTGCACTGGTGCAGATGTGGAGGACGAATCTGGGTGTGACAGTAGAGCCTGTGCTGGACAACTCTGGGTTCTACTTTTACAACCTGCCTTTTCTGCTGTCCGTTGCGCACATCTACGACTACGGCTGGCTTGCAGACTATCCTGACCCTCACAATTTCCTGGACGTCCTGTTCCACACCGGTGCCACGAATAACGCCGGTAACTATAGCAGCGCCGAGGTAGACGCTGTTCTGGACGAGGCCCGGCTAGAGCAGGACGAAGACGAGCGGCACCGGCTTTACCGGGAGGCTGAGGCATTGCTTGTCCAGGATGCAGCAGCCATTCCGCTGTACTTTGGGCGAGACTATGTGCTGGTCAAGCCCTATGTCCAGGGGCTTGTTTTTACTCCTTTTGGGATGCCTGATCTGAAGGTGGTGTCTCTTAAAGACAGATAAGGGAGCGTCCTAGGGGTGCTACGACCTGCCCCATCGCGGAGGGGAAATTGAATCTGGAGGACATCCCCAGACCTCCAGCAAAAGGGCCTCGCCCCTCTGCGCTCTCCTTTGCCGGCAGAGGTATTCTTACCCGCCCACCTACCCGTGGCGCCGGGGGTTACCACCCCAGCGCCCCCCGAGACAGGGCTGTACCCCTACGGTATACCTTACGCCGAGATACAAAGGGCAGAAGAGGTTGGGGATTCGTTTGATTGTTTGGATTGATGATTGCCGCCTATGTCCCCGGGGTGCTTCAGGAGGGCATGCTCCTCCTGAAGCACTGCGGTGAACATGTGGTTGGCTAGACGAGGGTTGCCCCACCGTCTATGCAATAGGTCTGTCCGGTGACAAAGGCCGCAGCATCAGAAGCCAGGTAGAGGGCCAGCAGGCCCACCTCTCGGAGGCGGCCCACGCGGCCCAGTGGGACGCGAGAAACGGCCTCAGCGTCGCGCCTGCGGAAGTCCTCCGGGGTCATCTGAGCTGGGTCAGGGAAGGAGCCGGGCGCAATGGAGTTCACGCGGATGTGATAGGGGGCCCACTCCAGGGCAAGGGCTTCGGTAAAGCGCACGACGCCGGCCTTGGCAGCGGCGTAGGCAGTGCGTGCAGCGCCACCCCGGAACCCTGCCACTCCGGAAACGTTGATGACCGAGCCATGCCGCCGCTGGAGGAAATGAGGGCCGAAGGCCTTACAGCAGGTGAAGGCCTGGGTGAGATTGACGTCCACCACCGAGTGCCACTCTTCCTCGGTCATTCCCTCTTCGGTCTGGCCCGGCCGCCGGACCACGGGTTTGCCAATGGCATCACCAACGCAGTTCACCAGGATATCCAGGGGGCCGAAGGACTCCAGCAATTGGCTTGCGGCCCGGTCCATGTCTGTGGCCCTGGTGGCGTCGGCGGAGAAAGCCACTGCCTGGCCTCCATAGGCAATGATCTCACTGGCGGCTGTAGTAGCGCTCTTCAGGTTCAGGGAGCCGATGGCCACTTCGGCGCCGGCCTCGGCCAGGACCAGGGCGATGCCCTTGCCAATGCCCCGCGCTGCGCCGACAAGCGCCACTTTCCGTCCAGCCATGTCAAATTCAGGGATTGCCATACTAGTCCCCCTTGTGTAATACACTTATGTACTTCCGCCGAACACGAAAGGCGCAGGAACCCCCAGTGACGTTCCTGCATCCTATCTTGTGAGCGATTCCTCAAGAAGATACAATAACTTTCAGTCTGCCGGTTGGCAAAGCTGTCAGGGCAAAAGCTACCACAGAAAGGCTCCATGAGCAATCAGACTGTTGCACGTCCCACTATTACCGTAGACCGGCCTTCTGGGTGGGGCGGGCGTACGTTTGACTCTTTCCGTCTGCCGCAGTACCGGCTGTTCTGGTTTGCGGTCATGATGCAGATGGCCGCCATGAACATGCAAATGGTGGCCCAGGCGTGGCTTGTGTACGAGCTTACTGATTCATACACCATGCTGGGGGTGATGGCGCTAGCCAGTGCGGTGCCCATGCTCTTCATGTCCCTGTACGGGGGCGCACTGGCAGACCGTGTAGCGAAGAAGCGGGTGATCGTATGGGGGCAGTTTGCGGTGGCGGTAGTTGCCCTTGCCAACGCCCTTGCCATCACCTTGGGGATCATAGATGTGGAGTTGAAAGTGGGCGTTGGGTTTCTGCTGGGTATGGCGGTAGCCCAGGGGTTTGTGCAGGGCGTTGTAATGCCCTCCCGTCAGTCTATCATCCCTGAGATAGTGGGGCCTGCGCGTCTTACGAATGCCGTTGCCTTGAATATGGCCGGCATGAACATCAACCGTCTTATGGCCCCGGCCCTTGCAGGCGTTCTGATTGCCCTTTCAGGGGTGGAACTGGTCTATTATGCCATGGCTGCCCTGAACTTTGCGGGGCTGGCGCTCATTGCCTTCCTTAAGGTCACTCGTGGGATGCCCAGAAGGAGGAGCACGACCAGGGCTGATATTATGGAAGGCCTTAGCTATGTAAGGAATAACACCGTAATTATGGGGTTGTTGTTCCTCACGCTGCTGAGCGTTTTGCTTTCCATGCCCTACATATTCCTGATGCCAGCCTTTGCCAGGGATGTCCAGGCAGTCAATCCCGGAGAGTACGCCTGGGTGGGCCGCATTCCACTACTGGGCGAGGTACCAGAGCTGCTTACGAAGTCCAGCTTCCGGCTTGGGTTGCTGACCAGCATTTCTGGCGTTGGGGCACTGGTAGGGTCTCTGATTATCGCGTCAATGAGAAGCCGCAACCGGGGCAGCGCATTTCTGTGGTCTGTTCTGGGCCTTGGCATGGCTCTGGGGCTCTATGCCTTCACAAGGTCCTACGCCCTGGCGTTGCTGCTCATCATTGGGGTAGGGTTTACGCAGTCGGCGCGGATGGCGCTGAGCAACGCCCTGGTACAGGACGCCGTAGACGATGAGCACCGCGGTCGGGTGATGAGCATCTATATGATGGAGTTTGGGCTGAGCAGCTTCAGCACCTTTGGGGTGGCCGTACTGGCAGACGTCATCGGGATCCAGTGGGCTGTAGGAGGGGCGGCGTTTCTCCTGATCCCTGTTGCGCTGTACTACTTTGCCTTCATGCCAAGCATTCGCCGGATGCAATAAGCACAGTATCCGATTCACCAATAAGGCTCATTGACGCCCTCTCGGTTGACAGCAAGAGCAGCCGGGGTAGAATGAACCCATAGCCTCCTCATTATGTGGAGCGTTCTCTTCATTCAAGAAAGCCAGGACCCGTACTTATGCGTTCACCGGTTCAGACCCCAGAGCCCGTAGCTGCCCCTCCGCGGCGCGGGCGTATCAACATCTCTACTTTCTCCTCGCTCCAGTACCGTGATTTCCGCTTCTTGTGGGGGTCCACGTTCTTCACTGCTGCGGGTAACTGGGTACAGCAACTGACCATCGGCTGGCTGGTGTATGAGCTGACGGGGTCTGCGTTGCTTACGGGCATTGTGAGCGGGGTGCGGGCGCTGCCCTTCCTATTTGCAGGGCCTGTTGCGGGGGTGCTTGTGGACCGGCTGGACCGAAAGAAGTTCCTGATTGGTGTGGAGATATTTCTTTCTGCATTGGGTCTAGGGTTTGCCATACTCCTGACTACCGACCACCTTGAGATATGGCACATTCTGGCCTTTTCTTTGCTCAGCGGGCTTGGCTGGGCGATCAGCAACCCTCTGCGGCAGGTGATGGTGCCTGCTGTGGTGCCAAAAGAGGCACTGATGAACGCCGTGGCCCTGAACTCAGCGGCCTTCAATCTCACCCGGGTTGCCAGCCCTGCAATAGGGGGGGTCCTGATTGCCACTCTCGGGCCGGCAACGAACTTCTTTATTCAGGCCATAGCCTTCTTCCTGGTCTCGGTGTTCATCTGGTTTATCCGGACGCCGATGAAGGTACGGCGGGACGAGTCAACGGGTCATTCTGCCACGATGTCGCGGGACATGATAGACGGCATAAAGTATGTGGCCCAAGAGCCGACGACACTGGCTATTATTGTCCTGGGCTTGATACCGTCCCTGTTTATGATGCCCTTCACCCAGTCCATGATGCCCGTGTTTGCCAAGGATGTGCTTCATGCTGATGCAAAGTGGCTGGGCATCATTCTCTCGGCTGCGGGCGCCGGCGCGCTACTGGGCACAATTGGCTTGGCCTCCCTGAAGAGCGTACACCGGAAGGGCATCATGCTCCTTGTGTCGGCGAGCATTGCAGCGGTGAGCCTGATGGTATTTTCCCAGGTTACGTGGATGTTTCTTGCAATAGTCCTAATCGCCGTGCAGTCGTGTTTCCAGATGGTGTACAACGCCACCAACAACACTATCCTGCAAATCATCACGCCGGACCATTACCGAGGGCGTGTGATGAGCATTTTCATGCTGGACCACGGTTTTACTCCCGCTGGGGCCTTCCTGGCTGGGGCCCTGGCCCAGGCTTTTGGCGCGCCGACCTCGTTCCTGTTTGGTGGCACCATTACGCTGATTTTAGTGCTGCTGCTGGCGAGCAAGGCCAAGAGGCTGCGGGAACTGAGGGAGTAGAGACCCTAGGATTGTTCAGCAAAGGGGCCAGCACAGTAATGCTGGCCCCTTTGTTTTTCCAGCATATGCTATTAGGGTGTGGCCGCCTTTTGGGATGCACGCAGCGCCTGCTCTTCAATGGCCCTGAGCTTGTTGAGCCTGCGCAGGTGGCGCTCCTCTCCACTGAAACGGGCCTGGAGGAAGGCAAGTGCTGCTTCCTTTGCCACCTCTGCGCCGATGACACGGCCACCCACACACAGGACGTTCATGTCATCGTGCTCCACACCCTGGTGTGCGGAGTAGGTGTCGTGGCAGACGGCGGCGCGGACGCCTGGTATCTTGTTTGCGACGATGCAGGCGCCTACGCCGCTGCCGCAGACTACAATGCCCCGCTCCGCCTGGCTGGAAGCGATGGCGTCAGCCACCGCTTTTGCGAAGTCAGGGTAGTCGTCGGAGCCATCGTACTGATAGGCTCCCAGGTCCACCACCTGGTAGCCGGAACGTACAAGAAAGGGGGCAAGCTCATCCTTTAGGGACAAGCCCGCGTGGTCGGCGGCAATAACAATACGCATAATGTCTCTCCTGAGAGCAGTGTCCTCATTCTGGTATGGATTCCTATCTCCGTCAATGGGTTTGTCCGCCAATTGCTTCGTCATCCAGCATGAGCGCCAGAAAGTATAGAGGGGTACTCCACAGTGTACGATGCTTCCTGTGTGGGGGCCGCAGGGCTATGACTCCAGCAAGGAGAGTTGCCCTTCACCGGTGAAGTTAGAAACGCCGACGCCGAGCAAGCGAAAACGTCGTCCTGGGCGCGTTTCTTTGCTGACCAAGTGCTGGGCAGCGCGCTGGATAGCTGCGGCGTCGGACACGGGTGCAGGCAGAGAGAGGGAACGGGTAAATGTGGTGAAGTCGGCGAGGCGCAGCTTCACCGTTACCGTGCGGCCTTTGACGCCTTCTCTGGCCAGGCGCAGGGCCACGCGGAGACACAGCTTGGAAAGCTGAAAGGCGATGGCCTCTGGGTCTGAGAGGTCGCTTTCAAAGGTGACTTCTGCACTCATGGATTTGGCCTCGTGCTCGGGGAGGACAGGGCGGTGGTCTTCGCCCCGGCTCAGGGCGAGCAATTCCGGACCCCGTTTGCCGAAGCGCTGTCTGGCCCAGGCGTCGCTCTGGCGGGCGAGGTCTCCCAAGGTCAGGATACCCTCGGCCCGCAAGCGTTCCTCTGTTCTAGGTCCGACGCCCCAGAGGTCTTTGACCGGCAGGGGGGAAAGGAAGGCGCGCTCCTGCCCCGGCTCCACCACGAGGAGGCCGTCGGGCTTGCAGGCGTCGGAGGCGATCTTGGCTACAGATTTGGAAGAGGCGACTCCCACAGAGATGACCAGTCCTGTTTCGGCCTTGACACGCTCCTTCAGGCTGCGGCCCACCACTGTCATAGGAACGCCGCGCTCGCCCAGGTGGGTTATGTCCAGGAAAGCCTCGTCCAGGGAGATGGGTTCAACCAGAGGGGTAATAGAGCGGAAGAGGGCCATGATTTTTCCGGACATCTCTTCATACCTGTGGAATCGGGGCGGGGTGACGATGGCGTGAGGACAGAGGCGCATGGCCTGGGCCATGGGCATGGCGGCCCGGACGCCAAAACTGCGGGCCTCGTAGGAACAAGAGGCGACGACTCCCCTGCCCTCGGGGCTGCCCCCTACCAGGACAGGCTTGCCCTTCAGCAAGGGGTTATCCAGGGCCTCTACGGATGCATAGAAGGCGTCCAGGTCCGCATGGATGATGCAGGGAATAGTCATGACAGGAGTATAGCATGTTTGTTCTTCAATAGAGAGGCGCTAAACAGAAGGGCCAGGCAAAAAAGAGGCTGGGGTGAAGTGCAGATCGCACCAATGGGACGGAAAAACGGAAACACTGCATCAGTACTTGCCGACGTTTATCTCCACCATTTTGCCGGTGACCAGGAATATCACCCGCTCGGCAATGTTGGTGGCGCGGTCGGCCAGGCGTTCCAGGTCATGGGCGACCCACAGGAGGTAGGTGGCGCGCTGAACGGTCTTGGGGTCCTGGATCATGAAGAACAGGAGCTCCCGGTACACCTGGTCGTAGAGGGCATCAACGTCGTTATCGTCATTACAGACGACTATAGCAGCGGTGGCGTCCCGGTTCACGAAGGCGTCCAGGCTGCGACGCAACATGCTGGTTGCGAGGTCTGCCATGCGGGGGATGTCAATGAGGGGCTTCAGGGGGGGCTCGTTGCCCATCATGAGGCTTATTTTCCCGATTCCCTCGGCATAGTCTCCCATGCGTTCAAGTTCTACGGCGATGTGCAAGACGGATATGATGACGCGCAGGTCCCGGGCGAGAGGCTGCTGGGTGGCGATAAGCTCTACACATTGCTCCTCAAGCTGATAACGCAGGTGGTCAATAACATCGTCATCTTTGATGACTTGGCGGGACAGCTCCAGGTCGCGGCTCTTGAAGGCTTGCAGGGCCTTTGCCACGGATTTCTCAACCATACTGCCCAGGGTGAGGAGGTCATCCTGGAGCTGGCGCAAATGACGGTCAAAGTTTGCCCGTACCATGTTAACCGGTCTCTTTGCGGTAGGATTGTCCATTATACCCCTATCTTTCCTTCGGGTTCCACAGTGATATTCGGAGGACATTCAGTTATTGCAGTTACTAATAGGTGCGTTAGTAAGTAGACTCGTCTGGTGGTGAAAGCGCCCGGTCCGCCTTTCCCTTGATGGGCCTCGCTCGACAATTGCCCATCAGACCAGGAGGGTGCAAGGGAACTGCGTTCCCTGCTGGGGGTTGCTGGGGGTGTCCCCCAGCGCCACCGGGTGGGTGGGCGGGAAAAATGACCTCTGCCAAGCACGACAGGGGAAACTCCCGAATTTTCGGGCAAGGCCCCCTTGACGGGTGAGGGTGAAGTCTAGCTACTAACGACCCCCTTAGTAAGTAGAAAGGGGGTCTGCTGGAAAGCCGCTTCTTGCCCTGCCCATTAAAGGTGCGCCTATGTCCTGCCTCTCCTCAAGAGCTGTAAGAGAGACGAGAGGCACCTGGTACAGAGGGCTGCCTCCCAAAAGGAGAATGGGGACTCTTAGCCGAAACGGCCGGTGATGTAGGCCTC
>JACQOP010000089.1 GCA_016202485.1 Chloroflexota bacterium
GGGCAGGTCCTTGAGGCTGTGGACGGCCAGGTCAATATCGCCGCGCAGGAGGGCAACCTGGAGTTCCTTGACGAAGGCGCCGATGCCCAGGTTTTCAATAGGCTCCTCCGGCTGGCGGTCGCCAGCGGAGGCGATGCCCTTGACGGTGAAGCGCACACCAGGGTGGGCAGCCTTCAGCATCTCCACGACGATGCCGGTCTGACGCATAGCCAGGGCGCTGCCCCGCGTGCCGATGGTGATGGTATGTGTGGTGGACAAGGTTTGCTCCTGTGGGGGACGGCCCCGCCCTGGGGCAGGGAGACCCTGCCCCTACAGGACACCTCTGCCCCATGCAAGGGTTACGTCCCTTGGGCTCTGGTGATAGTGTACTGCTTTGCTGGGGCGAGCACCATTGCGGGGAAGGTTGCTGTGGGAATCGCATAGCGACTCTGTATAATGCGGGAAGTCCACAGGAAGGTGTGTCTTTGGACTGGGAACAGCTTATGGTCTTTGGGGTGCTCATCGGGGCGCTGGTGCTCTTTGTCTGGGGGCGCTGGCGGTACGACCTGGTGGCGGGCATGGCCTTGCTGACCCTGGTTATTGTTGGCGTCATCAAGGCAGAAGACGCCTTTTCGGGATTTGGAGAGCCTGCGGTCATTACAGTGGCTGCGGTGCTGGTCATCAGCCGGGGGCTGCAGAATGCGGGGCTGGTGGATATGGTATCGCGATGGGTGATGGCGCCTGCCGGGCATACCATTGTCCAGATTGGGGTGCTGACCCTGGTGGCCGCATTCCTTTCGGCCTTCATGAACAACATAGGGGCTCTGGCGTTCTTGATGCCGGTGGCCGTGCGTATCTCGGCCCGGAACAACATTCCCCTTTCACACTTGCTTATGCCCCTTTCCTTTGCCTCCCTTCTGGGGGGCATGACGACCTTGATAGGGACGCCGCCAAACATCCTGATTGCCAACTTCCGGGCACAGAACGGCGGTGAGGCTTTCGGCATGTTTGCCTTTGCCCCAGTAGGAGTGGCAGTGGCCCTGGCAGGCCTGGTCTTTGTTTCGCTGATTGGGTGGAGGCTTATTCCCATGCGCAGGAGGCAGGCGTCGGCCCAGGAGCGCTTCCATATGGAGGAGTACATTACCGAGGTACGGGTGCCGGAGGACTCGGAGTGGGGCGGGAAGACGGTGCAGGAGGTGGAGGCGGCTGTGGAGGGGGAGGTGCAGGTGCTGGCGCTAGTGCGCGGCCAGGAACGGGTCCCAGTCTTTTCCAGCTATGGCTCCGTCCGGCCCCAGGATGTGCTGCTGATGAAGGCCGGCCCGGAGACTCTGGAGCAGTTCCTGGAGAAGACGAAGATGGAGCTGGCGGCGAGCAAGGAGCTGGGGGTGGAGTCGCTGGAATCGGACAGCGTGGGGCTGGTGGAAGCGGTGGTGATGCCTGATTCGTTGATGATTGGACGGACGGCAGTGGACCTGCGGCTCCGTGCGTGGTACGGGGTGAACCTGCTGGCGGTAGCCCGCAAGGGGGCAGTCCTGCGTGAACGGCTGGGCCGCATCAGGTTCCAGGCCAGCGACATCCTGCTGTTCCAGGGCCGGACGGAGACGCTCCCAGAGACGTTGGCCTCCCTGGGCTGCCTGCCCTTATCGGAACGGGAGCTGCGATTGGGGCAGCCGCGGCGGGTGGCCCAGGCGGTGGGGGTCTTTGCCGCAGCCATTGCCCTTGCTGCCAGCGGCGTGCTGTCCGCCCCGGTGGCCCTGGTGCTGGCCGCCGCCGTCATGCTGCTGCTGCGGGTGCTGACGCTGCGGGAGGCCTATGCGAGCATTGACTGGCCCATCATCGTTCTCCTGGGGGCGCTCATCCCCGTGGGCAGGGCGCTGCAGGACACGGGAGGGGCTCAGCTCATTGCGGAGGGCATCCTGCGCATGGGGACGGGACTGCCGCCGGAAGCGGCGCTGGTCATCGTCCTTATCGCTGCCATGGTCCTCTCGGATGTGCTGAACAATGCAGCGACGGCGGTGCTGATGGCGCCCATCGCCCTGGGGGTGGCTAGCGGGCTGGAGGTATCGGCAGACCCCTTCCTGATGGCGGTGGCCGTTGGGGCTTCCTGCGCCTTCCTCAGCCCTGTGGGGCACCAGTCCAACATGCTGGTGATGGGGCCTGGCGGGTACCGGTTTGGGGACTACTGGCGCATGGGCCTGCCCCTGGAGGTCATAGTGGTGGCGGTGGCGCTGCCGGTGCTGCTGGTGGTGTGGCCGCTCACCCCTGGGGGGTGATGTCACGGTAGTTCTACATAGGAATTGAAGTATCCCTCCTGGAACGCGACCGCCTTCATTATAGATGCATCGTCCCAGCGGCCTGACAGGGCCACGACGATTTTGTCTTCCACGTCGTCCTTGCGGCGGATCATGGCGATGACCTGGGCTGAGCAGCGCTCAAGGGGCTGGTCATAGCCTAACACATAAACATCGAGCGGATGGCCATCGGGCGCGAGGGTGCCAGGGAGATAGCCGTAGTTGATGGGGTAAACCATATCTGGGTATCTGGGATGGGCAGTGCCCAGGGGACGGTCAATGACTATCTCAACCATGCGGCCAATCCAATCGCTGAGATGCAGGTTTGCGTCCATCGCGGGTCGCTTTACGGTGCGAAGAGGTCACCGACCAGAACGGAGAAGCCGGGCAAGAGGTCGCCGCCGGGAAGGGTGTCCCCGGCGCTGTACCACACGCTGGCTTTGCCCTGGGTATAGACGTGCACGCGCTGACCACTGGGGTAGAGCAGCCAGACCTGGGCTACCCCGCTCTCCAGGTAGTCATGCACCTTTTCTTCCAGTTCGGCGGCGGTGTCCGAGGGCGAGACCACTTCTATTGCGAGGTCCGGCGGGCCCGGAAAGAACCCTACAGGCAAGCCTTCTTGGGGGATCAGTGCCTGCCGCACGAAGGCCACGTCAGGAAGGCGTACCATGCCAGGCCTAAGGACGAAGCCACATTCGGTAAGGACTGTCCCCAGTCTGTGCTGGCGCGTAAAGGTACGTAACCGGCTGCCGGTTTCCAATTGGGTGTTTGAGTGTTGAGCACCCGGCGGCATTGGCGTGATTCCCTCTGGTGGGATGACCTCCCCATTAACCAGCTCGTACTTGCCTTCTTTGCCACTGTATTCGCGGTAGAAGTCGTCTGCGGTGAGGAGTGTTCGTGGTGCGGCCATGGTGTACCCCGCGTTTGATATTGCTGCTACGGCTATTGTACTCCAGTGTACTCCACCGGGCGTGTGTTTCCTCCATGAAAAGGAGGAGGGACTACTACTCCAGCCCGAACAGGTCCCGCGCCGCCTGAATAAGGGCGTCGTCGTGCTGGGACTTGAGGGCAGCGGTGGGCTTGTGCAGGAGCTTTTTGACCAGGGCGCGGCTGAAGGCCTCCAGGGTGGCGGCGTCGGTATCGGAGAACTGGGGCAGGCGTTTGAGGGCGCGGGCCAGCTCCCTGGCGCGCAGGGCCTCGGCCTGCTGGTGCATGGCGGCGACGGTGGGCACCACGTCCAGGGCGCGGAGCCATGCCATGAAGGCATCAGCCTCCTGGCTGACAATGGCCTCCACCTTGCGGGCCTCGGCCTGGCGGGCGCGGCGGTTGGTCTCAGCCACGGCCTCCAGGTCGTCAATGTCATACAGGTGGACGCCGGCAAAGGTCTTTACCCCGGGGTCAACATCCCTGGGTGAGGCGATGTCTATGAGGAACAGAGGCCGGTCTGTGCTTACGCGGGCTTGGGCGACAAGCTCCGGCGTCAGGACGTAGCCGGGGGAGCCGGTGGCGCTGACGGCGATGTCGGCCTCTTCCAGGAGGAGGGGCAAGTTCTCCAGGGGCGCGGCGCGGCCATCCAGCTCGGCGGCGAGTTCCTCGGCGCGGGCCAGCGTGCGGTTGGCGACGGTGATATCGCGGGCGCCGGTGTCGGCCAGGGCGCGGGCGGCCAGTGCGCCGGCGTCGCCCACACCGATGACGAGGATACGCTTTGTCGCCAGGTCTCCCAGGTGGCGGCGGGCCAGCTCCACGGCGGCGCGGCTGACGGAGAGGGCGCTGCGGCCGATGGCGGTCTCCCGGCGGGCGCGTTTCCCCATGCGCATGGCCTGGTGGAAGAGGCGGGAGAGGACGCCGCCAGCCATGCCTGCGCGGGTGGCGGCCGCATAGGCGTCGCGCACCTGGCCCAGGACCTGGGACTCGCCCAGGATGAGGGAGTCCAGGCCGCTGGCGACGCGGAAGAGGTGGCGAACGGCCCCCCGCTGGCTGAAGGCATACAGGTGGGGCTCCAGTTCCTCCAGAGGGATGCGGTGATAGTAGGCGAGGTGCTCTTTGAGGTCGCGGAGGCCGGCGCGGGCTGATGGGGCCAGGGTGTAGACCTCGGAGCGGTTGCAGGTGGAGAGGA
>JACQOP010000092.1 GCA_016202485.1 Chloroflexota bacterium
GGCAAACAGTATCTTGATCAGCAGCATGCGCTCAGTGCTGAGGGCCAGCGCCATGGTAGCCAGGAAAGGGTTCAACTCCGCTGCGCCCAGAGGGAAGGAGATACCGGTTAGAGCCGCGTCGGCGGCGTTCAGGGCTACCCATGCCAGGAGCATCATTGGCCAGAACTCCTTGATAATTTCCTACAACCAGGTTAGCGGAGGTCTCAGCCCAGGCGAATTCCCCAAAAGGGTGATACGGGTGTGAGCGTGGCCTCACCCAGAAGGATGACTCTGGAGTCATCCTAGTTGCCTGTGGGTAACGCCGTTGACCCCGCCGCCTTTGGCACTTAGAATGAGGGCCGCTATCTTTAGGCTCTTTTCAGAGGTGCCATGATCTGGGTCCGGCGGTTCCTGGCTGTTATCCTCATAGTCCTGGTTATTCCTATTTTCCTCGCCACGCTCCTGGTCTGGCATGTCAACGGCACCGTTCTATCCGCCGACTTCTACGTGAAGGAACTGCGGAAGGCCGATATCTTCAGCTTCCTTTACGATGAAGCCGTTCCCGCGGCGCTGGAGGAGGTGAAGAAGTCCCAGACGCTTCCCGTTGACATTTCCGTGTTTCAGGCCACGGCGCTCACCTCTGTGAAGGAGGTGCTCCCGCCTGAGTGGCTGGAGGAGCAGGCGGAAAACACCATAGAGCAGGTGGTGCCATATCTGGTTGGCGACACGGATAGCTTTGCCATCACCGTCTCCGTAAAGGAGCGGATTGAGAGCCTGGGGGAGGTCCTGAAGCGCGAGCTGGGCGGCGGCGACACCTACAACCTGCTCTTTGACGAGGTGATGACCCCTATGCTGAAGGAGGAGCTTGGGGACGTGGTCAAGCTTCCTATGGGCCTCTCCGTAGCCAGCCAGGACATCGTGGCGTCGGTAAAGAAGGTGGTGCCGCCGGAGTGGGCCAAGGCCAGGGTGGAGCACGTTGTTGACCAGGCGGTGCCATATCTGACAGGCAAGTCCGAGCACTTTGCTATCAAGATGCCGGTGGCCGACCGCCTGGAGGCGCTGTCGCCGGAGGTCAAGGCGCTCCTGGCCAAGTCAGGCGTCTACACCATCCTGTCGCGCCCGGAGTTCTCCACCGAGGTGGATAAGGCGCTCAAGGACTTTGGCGCTCTGCCCTTTGGCGTCAAGCTCACCGCCGGGCAGATTGTGCCCGCGGCTCAGACCGTTGCGCCGCCGGAGTGGCTACAGGCGCGGACGGAAAGCATCCTGGACGCCATGGTGCCCTACGTCGCCGGCAGGAAGCAGGGCTTCGAGGTTGTGATCCCGCTGAAGGACCGCGTGCAGGCGGCGGGGCCGGCAGTCAAGAAGTTGCTGCGCGACGTGGACGCCTACAACCTGCTCTTTGACCAGGTCGTTGCCACCCTGGTGAAGGGCAGCGTCGGCGACAAGGTAGAGCTTCCCTTCGGGATCGCCATCACCCAGGGAGAGGTAGTGTCGGCCATGCGCGATGCGTTGCCACCGGCTTTCGTCCAGGAGCAGGCCGAGAAGATGATAGACACCCTGGTGCCCTATCTGACCGGCGAAGCCCAGACCTTCAAGATAGTTGTGCCCCTGGCGGAGCGAAAAGAGGCGGCGGTACGGGCCGCCGAGGCTCTGGTGGACCGGAAGCTCCAGGAGCGATTCAACGGCCTGCCCGGTTGTACGCTGAGGCAAGCGTTGGACCTGGTCCAGCGCGGGCTCGGAGGCGCCGTCCCGTCGTGCAAGCCGGTGGGCTACAGCCTGGACGAAATCAAGAGGGAGCTGGGCATACAAGTGCCGGGCGTCACCGCCGAGGATCTGGGGAAACTACTGAACGTGGACATCACGCTGCTCACCGAGCCGCTCACGCTGGACAAGCTGAAGAAGGTCGCTGGCTTCGACGTAGCGGCGCAGGTGCGGCAGGTCGTAGCTTCCATACCTGATGAATTCAGCTACACCGACGCAAAACTTCGCGAGACGCTGGGTGCCGACCACGAGGCGACCCTGGACAAGGTGCTGGCCTGGATACGCGATGGCTACAAGTACACCGACGCTGACCTTCGCAAAACCCTAAACGCGGAGCAAGAGAAGATTCTTGATCAGGCGTTGAAGCTGGGCCGCGAGGGCCTGAACTACACGGACGCAGACCTGCGCAAGGCCCTGGGGCCAGCAGAGCAAGAGATTCTGGACCAGGTGCTTAAAGTGACCCGTGAGGGGTTCACCTTCACCGATGCCGACTTGCGGAAGCTTCTTTCGGACCAGGGATTCGCGTCTGCCGGCGGGCTGTCCAAAGAGAGCCAAAGCACCGGTATTATCCTGGTAGGGTATACGGAGCAACAGCCTGCCCTTGACCAGTTCGACCAGGCTCGCAGGTACATGGAGCTGGCGCGTCGCCTCAGTTTCCTGCTGTATCTGGTGCCATTGCTACTGCTAGCCGCCATCGGATTCCTGGGCGGCAGACGCTGGCGCAGCCGCCTGGCGTGGGCCGCTGTCCCTCTTCTACTGGCCGCGGGAATCGCCTATGTTGCCTCCGGCCCGGTCTACCGTGCCGTGGCTGAACCTATCGTGAACCGGGGGTTCGCGGACGCGGCGCGAGGCCAAACAGGGGTCGCGCAATTGATGATTCAACAAGGCACGTCTGTGGCCCAAACGGTCATCAACGACTTCGTCTCAGGCCTGGCGACGCGCGCCATGCTGCTGCTTATACTGGCACTGGTTGCCCTGGGGGTCGCCATCTTCTGGCCGCTGCTGCGCAAGCCTTTTGCGCAGGTGCGCCGTGGGGAGCCTAAGGGGCGGACGGAGGAGATGCCGGGGCCGTCCCAGGGGCCTTCCTCCATGTAGTTGTTGCGGCCAACGCCCACTCCCGGCCAGCTTTTTGTCATTGCCATGAACATAGGCGTCTCAGGCAGCTTCCTCCTCCCTTGGTGGGGGAGGAGCGAGGTGGGGGGTCCCCCCCCATCCCTTCGGCTTCGCTCAGGACGGGTCCGACTTCGTCGCGTGCCGCGGAGCCAGATGGATCGCGCTGGTCTAAAGCTGAGACTGATCAACTGGCAACCTTGGCTTCAAGCTCCTTCACTGGCGGCGGATAGCGTCGGGTTCGCTATTTGAGACCAGCCGTTACTGCTGCCATAATAGGAAACACGACCCTGGACAGAGGAGGTTATGCATGAAACTGGTTCTGTACGACGACGACCGACCGGGACTGTTGAAAGGAGATGGCGTGGTGGATGCAGGGGAGGCTACGAAGACCGTAGCCGGCAGGACCGGCCAGCAGACGATGGAAGGGATCATCGCGAGCTTCGATTCTCTCAGGCCAGCACTAGAGCGACTTCTCGCTAGAGGCAAGCAGATACCATTGTCTGGGGTCAAGCTGCAAGCACCCCTGCCCAGGCCAGGCAAGATCTGGTGCATGGGGGCCAACTATCGAGAATTCGGGCAAAGGCCTCCTGGCGCGGCATGGGGTTTCCTGAAGTCTCCAGAGGCAGTAGTTGGTCCAGGTGGAGTGGTGGTGCTCCCTCCAATGGATGCGAACATCTTCCACCATGAAGCCGAGCTGGTCGTGGTAATCGGGCGGACTGCGAAAGATATCAAGTCTGCTCAGGCCATGGAGTATGTGTTCGGCTACACGTGTGGCGTCGACGTTTCGGCGCGTTTTGCGAACGCTGGCCCTGGAGGACCCATAGGCAAGTCCTTCGATACCTTTGCGCCCATCGGGCCATGCATCGTG
Source organism: Chloroflexota bacterium (assembly GCA_016202485.1). Taxonomy (GTDB): domain Bacteria; phylum Chloroflexota; class Dehalococcoidia; order Lucifugimonadales; family JACPCL1; genus JACPCL1. The sequence goes on from JACQOP010000092.1 coordinate 3,722, forward strand.
ACGAAGGATGAGATAGCAGATCCTCACAAGCTGCAAGTGAGACTCTGGGTGGACGGTCAACTCCGCCCGGATTACAACACCAGCGACATGGCGCGCCAGATTCCCGAGTGTATCGAGTGGGTGACCGCCCGCATGACGCTAAAGCCAGGCGACCTTCTCTTTATGGGAACCAATCACCAAGGGCTTGGGCCTCTTCAGGATGGCAACCGTGTTGATATGGAAATCGAGAGGATTGGGCGTTTCTCCTTTTCCGTATCCGACCCTCTGAAGCGGCGCTGGACTGTGGGCGTCGACGAGGCAACAGCGCGGGCTCTTCGGGAAGGCACGGCTGGACCTGGTGCCACAGCCCGACCTCTTTAGTAGTTACGGGGTCGGCTTGTTACAGATTGTCGGTCATGGATTGGCCGAGGCTGCGCATAGTGAGAGGCCCTATCCTGTCGCATGGCGGCGCTCCAGGCCCACTAGCCCGAAACGCCATATTGACCCTGCCGATTTGAGAGGTGTATGCTGCACCCGCCTGATGCGGTAGCGTTCCGGCTATCTCCGCTATACTTGTATCGCAGGGCATAGGAGACACCAAATGCTAGAACGGTTCAAGGTCCCCCACGAAGATGAAGTGCTGGTACCCGCTGACTCCCTTCGCGGCACGGTTGCAGCCATATTCCAAAAGGTGGGAGTCCCACGCAGGGACGCCGAAGAGGGCGCGGATGTGCTAGTCGCCACGGACCTACGGGGCGTGGAGACCCACGGTGTCTCCAACATGCTCCGCTCTTATGTGCAAGCCTACAAGGAAGGCCGGCTGAACCCCAGGCCCAATTGGCACATAGTACGAGAATCGCCGGCAGCAGCCACCGTAGATGCCGATGGCGGCCTGGGCCTTATCCTGGGGAAAAGAACCATGGGCCTGGCCATGGAGAAGGCCAAGGCCGTAGGCGTTGGCGCGGTGACTATGTTCAACAGCGGCCACATGGGTGCTGTTGGTCACTTCGCCATGCTGGCAGCCCGAGAAGACATGGTGGGGATGTGCTCGGTCGCTACAGGGGCTGGCATAGTACCTACCTTCGCGGCGGAGCCAAGGTTTGGTACCAACCCCATCTCTATCGCGGCGCCGGCGAGAAAGGAGGCTCCGGTCCTGTTCGATGCTGCCACGTCGGCCATCGCTGGAAACAAAATAGGACTGGCTGCCAGAGTGGGGGCCAATCTGCTGCCAGGTTGGATCTCTGAGTTGGATGGCACTCCAATCATGGAAGAGATGCCTGTAAGGGAGCGAGGCCAGTACTACCAGCTTCCCCTGGGCGGTACCAGGGAGCAGGGGTCTCACAAGGGCTACGGTTTCGCCTTGATGGTTGAAATACTGGGTTCGCTGCTTTCCGGTTCGCTTCCAGGCATGTTGATAGGCGCTGGCATGGGTACGCTCTCCAGGAGCTACTTTGCCGCCTACGACATCTCGGCTTTCACCGACCTGGACACGTTCAAGGACACCATGGACCAGATGCTCCAAAAGCTAAGGGAGACGAAGCCAGCGCCGGGGCACGACAGAGTGCTATACCCTGGCCTGTCCGAGTACGAGGCGGAGCTGGATAGGAAGGCCCACGGGATACCTCTGCACAAAGAGGTCATCCAGTGGTTCAACGACACCACTAGCGAGTTTTCCCTACCACGCCTCAAAACCCTTTAGGCTAGGCGGATGTTTGGAGGAAGCGCCATGCCCTACGGTTTGACAGTCAAGCACGACCACGGCGGCAAGCGCTTGGAGGTGCAGTGCCCCCATCAGAACGGGTTGTTGTATGTTGTGCCCAGTGAGGCAAGCTGGGTCTGCGCCGAGGAGTACCTGCATGCCCATGCCCTGGCGGGATTTTTCAAGGAGCTGGCGAGTCTGAAGGTCCCACAGGTCAAGGAGGTAATGCAGCGGTGGGGCCTCTACTTCCGCGAGGTGCCTGTTGCGAATAGCGGAGGCTAGCTCGCGGTGGTGGGGGTGGGAGTTGCCTCGAGAGGTGGAGCCTCGGAATCCAGCAGCTTGGTCAGCGCCTCGCCTTCTATGGTCTCGTTGGTGATCAGATGGCGCGCCAACTGTACAAGCTTGGCCTTGTGGGTCTCCAGGAGTTGGATCGCGGTGTCACGCGCCTGCTGGATCAGGTCCTGGACCTCCTGGTCAATGTCCTCTGCAACCCGGTCGCCGTAGTCCCGCTGTTCGGTGATCTCCCTGCCCAGGAAGATCAGCTCCTCCCGCTTTCCGAAGGTGCGTGGCCCCAGCTTGTCGCTCATCCCGTAGCGGGTGACCATGCTGCGAGCCAGCCGGGTAGCCATCTCCAGGTCGTTGCTGGCGCCGGTGGTCACCTCGTTGAAAATCATCTCCTCGGCGACCCGGCCACCCAGGGCAGTGGCCAGCGTCGCTTTGAACTGGGACTTGGTGTACAGGTACCGGTCCTCGGGGGGAATAAAGCGGGTGTATCCACCCATCGTACCCCGGGCAACTATGGAGACCTTGTGCACGGGATCGGAGTTGGGTAACAGGTGACCCACCAGAGCGTGCCCGGCCTCGTGATA
>JACQOP010000091.1 GCA_016202485.1 Chloroflexota bacterium
ATCGCTCCTTAGGTTCTTGGCAGCGCGGCGAAATATTCGGGGCTTATGTACTTGACACGGTGTCATAGTCATGGTATTCTATTTACGTGATGAATCAATTGGCTCTTTCGTTTCGGGTTCGTCATCCTTATGAGCTATCCGTTTTAGCTCATCAAGAACTTTCTTGGGAAATACTCGCTTCTCTAGTTCCTGGTCGGTCATTTCAGTTGCTGGCTTCTTGGGCTTAGCCATTGGAGGTCTCCCATGCCGATGAAATCCATGACCATGATGCACCTGATGGAGCGGTTCGGCTCCGAAAAAGAGTGCCGTGATGTACTTGCTGAGCTTCGCTGGCCCAGCGGCGTGATATGCCCACGATGCAACGGCACCAAGCAAGCCTTTGATTCTGAGCGGTACACCTACGACTGCTACTCATGTGGCTACCAGTTCTCCGCTCTTGTGGGAACCATCTTCCACGATACCAAACTCCCGCTCCGAGAGTGGTTCATGGCCGTTTTGCTGATGGTGGAGGCCAAGAAGGGCATCTCGGCTAACCAAATGAAGCGCATCCTGGGCGTCTCCTACAAGACCGCTTGGTACCTCTGCCACCGCATCCGGGCGGCAATGGCAGAGGTCAACGCCGCACAATTGGGCGGGCAGATTGAGGTGGACGAGACGTTTGTGGGTGGCAAGGTGCAGGGCAAAGGACACGGGTACAAGGGGAATAAGGCTGTCGTCGTCGGGGTTGTCCAGCGTAAAGGCGAGGTCAGGTTGCAGGTTGCCTCCGGTACGGACCGCGCTACCCTTCACCGGATCATCCACCAGCATGTCAAGCCGGATGCTCCCAACATCTACACCGACGAATGGGCAGCCTACAAGGGCATCGGTGACGCTGACACCGCCCACGAGACGGTCAATCACAAGGCTGAGGAGTGGGTACGTGGTGACGCCCACACCCAGACCGTGGAGAGCGTGTGGAGTCTCCTCAAACGCTCTATCGTCGGCAGCTACCATAAGGTCTCGGTCAAGCATCTTGACGCCTACTTGGACGAACTAGAGTGGCGGTTCAACAACCGAGAGAACAAGTACCTGTTTAGAGATACGCTCATGCGGCTGCTCAAATCTCCGAACCTGGAATACAAGAGTCTCACTGCCTAAGAGGGCCTCCCTTGTCCCTCAATCTTATTAACAGCGCAAAGGCACCTTGGAAAATTAACATAAACGGTAGCAAACGATTGCTAGTAGCATATGACCAGGCTATGACCGTACCTATCCCTAGGAGCACATTGAGCAGAATGTAAACAAAATCTGCAAGGTCGAGAGCCCCGATGATTCTCGCCACGCGCCCCACGCTACCAGCACTTGACCTTGCTTGCTTAAGCCTGACGATGGAAGCCACGGGCCGTAACAACCGCGCTAAAGAACGAGATGTGATTTCCGACAACTTCTGTGTGAAGTTAACGATGTAGTACAGCGCGCCAAGAAAGACAGCGACACTGACAGCCCAGAGAAGAATGCGAGCAGCCCAGACACCCACATATTCTTCTACCATCTGGACAAGCCCTGGGAAAAACTCTTCCATGCCACCGATTCTACTACAACTACCGTGTCTGGTCTATAAGCCCCAAATATTCTACGGTATGCTTCAGCCCCTCCTCCAGCGCTACGGTGGGGCGCCACGCCAGCTCACGCCTGGCCCTGGAGCAGTCCAGTCGTACCTTTAGCACATCGGCGAGCCGCACAGGCTCGTACCGAGGCTCCTCTCTGTAAGATAGGATGCCCTTGAGGTGCGTAAAGATTCGATTGACGGACGTTCCCTCTCCCGAACCGATATTGTACACCCCATCCGCACTCCGCTGAATGGCCAGAACGTTAGCTTCTACAGCGTCTGAGATATAAACGAAGTCTCTTTCCTGCTCTCCGGAACCGTAGATAACCGGCTGGCGGCCTTGCAGCATGGCCAGCGCGAAGATAGCGATCACCCCCGCCTCGCCCTGGGGGTTCTGGCGAGGCCCGTACACGTTGCCGTATCGCAGCACGGTGTACCGAAGGCCGAAGCTGCGACCGTAGGTGGCCAGGTATCCCTCCACGGCAGCCTTGGCCGCACCATAGGGCGCCAGCGGCCTCAGTGGATGGCTTTCGTCACAGGGAAGGTAATCAGGGTTCCCATAAATAGCGCCGCCGCTGGAAGCGAAGACGACCCTCTGCACTCCGGCTGCACGGCATGCCTCCATCAGGTTTACCGAGCCCAGGACATTGACCCGCGCGTCGTGCACCGGATCGCGCAGGGAGGCGGGAATCGTGCTTTGCGCAGCGTGATGGCTTACGACCCACGGGCGTTCCTTGACAAGCACATCCTTGAGGGCGGGGTCGGCCACGTCCATCTGGTAGAAGGTGGCTTCTGGGTGCAACTGCTCCCGCCGACCGGCGCTAAGGTCGTCGACAACCGCCACATGATACCCTTCCTGGATAAGACGGCCTACAATATGGGAGCCGATGAAGCCGGCGCCCCCGGTAACCAGTGCTGTCTTGGAAGGCAAAGGAGTGCGTTGTCCCTGACTTAAGTAGTATTACCGGCTGGGCCAGAGGGCGCGATATTCCGCCTCCCGCGAGCGGCTGGTGCGCGCCTGTTCCAACGCCTCCAGCCGGCGTATCCGCTCTTCCGTGGGCGGGTGCGTCGCGAACAGGCTGGTCAACCCATCGCCTTTGAGCGGATTTACGATGAAAAGGTGGGACACAGGTTCAAGGCGCTCCTTCGCCATGGCCATGGGCTGGGCTCGCGCCCCGCGTTCAAGTTTCCGCAGCGCGCTGGCCAAGGCCAAGGGCATTCCGGAGGTCAGGCCACCTGTCCTATCCGCCTGGAACTCACGAGCGCGCGAAATGGCTAGTCGCACCAGCAAGGCCGCCAGTGGCATAACAATGACCACGATCAGAAGGCCAATGAGGGCAATGGGGCTGCCGCCACCGTTCCTGCGATCCCGGCCACCCATACCTCCAAACATGAGGGACCATTGGGCCATCCAGGCGATCATGGATATAGCGCCGGCAATAGCCGCCACCATGGTCATGATGAAGGTATCGCGGTTACCCACATGGGCAAGCTCATGGGCCAGGACACCTCCCAGCTCGTCCCTGTTCAGGATGCGCATTATGCCCCGGGTTACGGCTACGGAGGCGTGCTTCTTGCTCCGTCCGGTGGCGAAGGCATTGGGCGACTCGGTCTCCATGATGAACACTTTGGGCACCGGAATCACAGCCAACCGCGCCTGCTCCTCCACGACCCGGTACAGCTCGGGTGCTCGGTCCGGGGTCACCTCCTTGGCGCCTGACATCGCCAGCACCAGCCTGTCGCTAAACCAGAACCCGAAGAAGTTCATCGCCAGGGAGATGACCAGGAAAACCAGGACTCCCTCCACACCCCCCACCAGGTATCCCGTCGCCAGAAGCAGAAAGGTGAGAAAAAGAAGCAGTACTCCCGTTTTCAAGGTGTTCATAGTCTTTGGCCCCGCCTCCCACGTATAGTCTACTCACTAAAGCGCGCCGACACCTATCTAATTATACACCACGCCTCCGAAAAACTTCCCCACAACCCTGGGCATTATCTGCTCCAGGCCTATCTATCCGGCGTGGTAGCGCGGCTGCTTACGGACGTGTCCATCATCGGCGGCTTGACCGCCAACGTCAGCGGCACGGCGATCAATCCCACACCCCCCATGATTACGAACGGCCACCGATAGCTGCCGGTAACATCAAACATCCAGCCGGTAAACACAGGGCCAACTATCCCAAATATCGCCGTCAAGGTCATGGTGACGCCGATCAGCGCTCCGTAGGACCTGCGACCAAAATACTCCGCCAGGAGGGAATAGCGCACCGGCACGGTCCCGCCGTGCCCCGGCGGGTAGAGCAGCAGGAAGAAGATGATATGCCACGGCTGGTGGATGGCCGCGAAGGCCAGAGATCCCAGCGCCATCACCAGGAAGGTGGCGGCCAGAATGTACCTCTTGTCAACCACGTCACCGAGGAAGCCCAGCCCAAAGCGCCCAGCAACATTGAACACGGATGTGAACAAGACTACAAGTCCGGCAGTGCCGGTGGAGATGCCGAAGCTTTCCAGCCCCGGGATAGAGAAAAGACCCACCGAAGACATGACAAGCCCACCAATTCCCATGCTGAGCATCAGTTGCCAGAAAGCCGGTAGCCTAAGCATCTCCCGGAACGTGAAGCCATCGTCTCCACCATCGCCAACGACCGAAGGGCGCGGTGCGCTAGCCGCCTGGGTGGAGCGAGCATCCCCTGGTGCCGCGACTCCACTGCCATCCGTCTGTGGTTCCAGCCCATCCGGGCGGTAGCCGTAAGACTCTGGCCGGTATCGCATCACCAGAGCAGCGGGGATGCAGACCAGCAACGTTCCCAGGCCAATCCAGTCCAGCACCGGACGCCACCCGTATCTACCTATGGCCCAGACCAGCAAGGGCGCCATAGTCCCACCGAACGCACCACCACCAAAGGCGATGGTCATAGCCCTGCTCCGGTGCCTTACGAACCAATTGCCCACTACCACGGTAGTGGCTATGGAAGAGGCCAGGGCTAGCCCCAGGGCGATGGTGAGAATGGCTCCATAGAAGGCCATGAGAGAATAGACCCGGGCCAGGAAGAAGAAGCCGAGGGCGATGATCACGGTCCCCGTGAGAATAACCCACCGGACTCCGTAACGGTCTATGAAGAAGCCAACGAAGGGCCCTATAACCCCCGATTCTGTGCGCTGAAGGGAAGTGGCTGCGGCAGTGGCGGCGCGGCTCCAGCCAAACTCCTTAACGATGGGGTTGAAGAAGGCGGTGAACCCCTGGTAGAAGGTCGCCGAAAAGTAGAACCCCTGAACCGCCGCCGCCGTCGCTATCCACCACCCGTAAAACACCCTTGGTCGCCGGGCGGTATGAGTATGGGTAGTTGTTGGCTTCCTCATAGGTAAGGGTTAACTGCGCGGGGCAACCGCAAGCGGATACACGGCCCTGGGCTGAGAAGGCGCTGCGCGTCGCTAGGGGATAGCAGAGAAAAACTCCCGCAGCGACTGGTGGAAGAGCGCGGGCCTGTCGCCCGCCACCTGGTGGCCCGCGCCAGGCACCACCACTGCCTTCATGCCAGGAATCATCTGGGTCATGCGCTGCACTGTAGCATCGGAGATCAGGCCGCTTTCGCCGCCGCGAACCATCATGGTAGGGCAGCGGAGCCGCGAAACGCACTCCCAGAGACGCTCGTTGCTCCAGCCACTGGTGTCCGCCTCTCGTAGAGCAGGGTCCCACTTCCAACTCCACTTTCCGTTGGGAAACCGCCTGAGCTGATGCGCCAGGCTCCCCCGGAGCTGCTCCAGAGTTCGACGCGGGTTCAACTCATGGGCGGTGCGGACAAACTCCTCGAAGGATTCGGTCTCCTCAGGGAGGTGTCGCCAGCCCCTGAAATTGCCCGCCTCGGAGCGCTCTGTTTGAGGGCCCACGTCCACCAGAACCAGGGCCTTCACACGCTCTGGGTGCTGCGAGGCGTATACCAACGAGTTGCGCCCTCCCATAGAGTGCCCTACAAGGTGGATGGACCGTAGGCCCAGTGCCTGGACAAAGGCATGGATATCCGGCACGTGGGCGTTCAGCGAGTAGTCACCGTTGGGCGACCAGTCGCTCTCGCCGTGGCCGCGTTGGTCCAGGGCGATGACGTGAAAACTATCATGGAAGGCGAGGGCGGTAAAGTCCCACGTATGGGCCGAGTTGGTCCGACCGTGGAGCAGCAGCATGGGCAGTTTGCCATCGTTACCCCAGTCCAGGTAGTGGAGCTTCAGGCGGTTGACGGTTACGTAACGGTCGGTGGGTTTTGCCTCTGAGGTGAAGATGACGCCCATAGCCCTGGCGGCGTCGTATAGGGAGAGACCTCTCTGCGCAGTTGACATGCGTGACATCCTCCTGTGACAGTACGCCCTATATCATAGCCTGGGCGTCAAGGGTGCAAACAATCCGGCCTTGGTCGCAGCTTTACCCCTACGCACCTCCATGCTATAGTCTCGTTACTCCATCACCGAACGCCGGAGGCCCGCCATGCCCTTCTCTCAGCCACAATACGATGTCATCGTGATGGAGGACGTGATGGTCCCAGCGCGGGACGGCGTCCGCCTGGCCACCGACATCTATCGCCCCGCCAGGAACGGCGACTTTGCCCCTGAGCCGCTGCCCGTGATCCTGGAGCGCACCCCCTATAACAAGCGGGCCCAGGACCGAGTGGAGCGCAACGCCCGCTACTTCGCCCGCCGGGGATACATATTCGCTATGCAGGACTGCCGCGGCTGCTTCCGCTCCGAGGGCGAGATGGGCTTCTTCTGGCAGGAGGGCCCGGACGGCTACGACACAGTTGAGTGGCTGGCCGGGCAGCCCTGGTGCAACGGCAAGATCGGAACCACCGGTACATCTTATGCGGGCTGGACGCAAAACTCGCTGGCCGCGCTCCACCCACCCCATCTCGCCTGTATGTGGGTCAACGAGGCCGCGTCCAATGGGTACACCAGCTCCTTGCGCCAGGGCGGCGCCCTGGAGCTACGGTTTCTCACCTGGCTCTACTGGCACGCCGCCGTGAACACCAATGCCGAGCTCAAGAAAGACCCGGCCGTGGCCAAGGCGTTGGACGGCGTTGACACCCGCGAGCTACTGAAGCATATGCCCATCAAGCCAGGCCAGACGCCCCTGGCACAGACGCCCAGCTACGAACGCCGCGCCTTCGACATCCTGACCAGGGGCGACTACGATGAGCTGTGGAAGGACCCCAGCGTCAACTTCCAACTCCACTGGGACCAGTTCGCCGACGTTCCCACCGTCTTCTCCAGCGCCTGGTACGACTCTTACACCAGGGCCAACCTGGAGAACTACGTGGGCCTCTCCCAGCGCAAGCGCGGCCCTTACCGGCTGCTGATGGGCCCCTGGACGCATGGGGATGTGTCCATGGAACACACATTCTCAGGGGGCATTGACCTGGGCCCGGAGGCGTCGTTCGACTACAACGTGGAGCGACTGCGCTGGTTCGATCGCTGGCTCAAGGGCGTGGACACGGGCGTTGACGCCGACCCGCCGGTGCGCATCTTCGTCATGGGCGGGGGCGACGGCCGCAGAGACCGAGAAGGCCGTCTGAACCACGGTGGACACTGGCGAAACGAGCGGGAGTGGCCCCTGTCCCGCGCCCGCTACGTAAACTACCACCTACACGCCGATGGCTCCCTTCAGGCCAGACCACCCAGGCATCGGGACGCCTCCACCACCTATCGTTTCGACCCCAACGACCCCGTGCCCACCGTTGGGGGCAACGTATCCTCCCTGGCCACGTTGCGCCCGATACCCGACTACGTCGCCGATCCGTCCGTGCTGCCCCAGGTCATGCGCGTGGAGCAGATCGTGCTAGCCGGGGGCTGGGACCAGCGCGAGCGTCCTGACGTTTTTGGCGCCAGACCACCCTATAACATGCCCCTCAGCGCCCGGCACGACGTGCTGGTCTTCCAGACGACGCCCCTGGAGCGGGACACCGAGGTCACCGGGCCAATCGAGGTGAAGCTATGGGTCTCCTCGGACGCACCCGACACCGACTTCACTGCCAAGCTCATCGACATCTACCCGCCCAACGAGGACTACCCCAATGGGTACGCCCTGAACATCTCCGACAGTATCCTCCGAATGCGGTACCGCAACTCATGGGAGAAGCCGGAGATGATGCGCCCGGGGGAGGTCTATCCTATTAGCGTTACCCTGTATCCCACGTGCAACGTGTTTGCCAAAGGGCACCGCATCCGCGTGGACATTTCAAGCTCCAACTTTCCTCGCTTCGATGTGAACCCCAACACTGGCGAACCGCTGGGCAGGAACACACGGACGCAGGTGGCGCTGAACACCGTCCACCATAGCGCGGATTGCCCGTCGCACCTGGAGCTGCCGGTGGTGGGGTGAAGGTGACAAAAGGGGTGAGGGTATGCTGAAAAAGGAGAAGAGCTTCTCATATCACTGGGGTAGCGGCGTTGTGGCGGAGGAGGCCCGCGTGCAAGGCCTTCATCACGTGCCTACTATTCAGATGCTCAAATACACCGAGGGAGAGGCCACGGGCCAGGTGAGCATCCGCTTCTGCCATTACAGCCACAGCGGTCGCTTTTCACGGTCGCCGCTGATCATGTCGCCGGAGGAGGTCGAGGAGATGCGGGTTGCGCTGGAGGAGACGCCAGAGTTGCGGGCAATGCTGAGGCGGCTGGTTGCCAACTAAGCTAAGACCTATTGACGATTGGACGGGCTTGGTCAACAATGACCCCGTTCGGCGCACTATGAAGGCTTAGTGTCCAGAAAGGGGACTACCCCGGAGGACCAAATGGGCTTCAAGCTTGGTATCGAGTTCCATACGTTTTCCATAAGCGCCCGGTGCGAGCGTACTGGCAGGCTGGGCATAGGCATCTCGACGAGGGCCATCGCTGTGGCCAGCCGTTGCTGCTTCGTCAAGGCAAACCTGGGCGCGGTGGCCACCCAGGCGAGCACCGACCC
>JACQOP010000094.1 GCA_016202485.1 Chloroflexota bacterium
CACGGGGACATGATGCTGGCGGGCTGCTTCGGCCTCATCCGGGCCTGGGCCGAAAAGCACGGGCCTTGGCGCGAGGAGATTCTCGGCGCCCTCCGCACCAGCGAGGCCGGAGCAGCGGAAGGCCACCATCATTAGCTATCGCATGCAACTCTGGAGGAACCTGCCACGCCTAGACCAACGATTGACCTAATAGGAGCGCTGCGCTACAGCATGGTGGAGCCGTTGCGCCAGGAGCCAAGAGTGTTGCCTTTGGCCTTGTCTACCATGTTTATGACCATGGGCCAGGGCATAGTTGTCCCCATCCTGCCGCTGCTGGTGCAAAGCTTCAACCTGACCGCCGTGATGGTGGGTTGGGCGGTCAGTGTCTTTGCTCTGGCGCGAGTCATAGCAAACATTCCCGCGGGGGTGCTGGCGCGGCAGTTCGGCGTCAGGTGGGTCCTGGTGTTGGGTGCGGGCTTCTCCGGGGTGGGCAACCTGATGATCGCGGCGCTGCCCAACTACACGGCGCTTATCGCCTTCCGGTTCGTTGCTGGCCTGGGTTCGGCTCTGTTCATCACGGCGGCCACCATCTTCGTAGCGGTCGTGAGCAGCCGTGCTAACCGGGGCCGGCTGATGGCCATATATCAGGGGGCCTTTCTTCTCGGCCTGACCCTGGGGCCCGCCATTGGCGGAATAGCGGCTGACCTCTTTGGTCTGACCTCGCCCTTCATTATTGTTGCCGTAGTGTCCGCCGTCTCGGGCATGTGGGCATTGGCCAAGATTCAAGGAGGTGTTGCGCAGGTTGTCAAACCGGCCGCTACTGTTGGCGGGCAGACCACCCGGCGACCAACCCAGCCCAGCTCTCCTGGCTTCTCGGTGTTCCGACACATGGGGTATCAGACGATCAATCTGATCACTGCGGGCACCTTCCTGACCCGCAGCGCTGCCCTGTTCACCCTCTGGCCCCTGCTGGGCAAGGGCCGCTTTGGGCTGGCGCCTGGGCCACTGGGCCTGTTTTTCACCTTGCCATCGGCGGCCAACCTGTTATGCCAACCCTTTGTGGGGGCGCTGGCCGACCGCCTGGGGCGCAAGACCCTTCTCGTTCCAGCCATGTTCTTGATGGCGGCCTCTCTCCTGCTGTCGGCTATCAGCCCCGTATTGGGCCTGTTCGCCGTGGCGATGGTTTTGTACGGGATAGCCCAGGCCATAGAGGCGCCCACGGCCAACGCGTACATAGCGGACGTAGCGCCTGCAAGTCAACTGCCCATAGCCATGGGGGTCAACAGGACCGTTGGCGATGTGGGACTGGTGCTGGGCGCGCCACTGGTGGGACTGATCGCGGATGTTGCGGGAATACCTTGGGGACTGGCGGCCAACGCCGCTTTTATGCTGGTGGTGTCCACCGCGTTTGCGTTTCTTGCCCGGGAGGCGGAGAGTGTTAGTGCCGTGCTTGTGGCTCAGCCAGGCGGAGATGAGACTAAAGGCGGTGTGGCCACCTAAGTATCTACTTGCGGAAAAGGGCATCATGATCAACCGCTCATGGTGAGCTCGTCCAACCATAAGCGGGCAAGACCTGCGGTACGTTTGGTCTAAAGGATAGGGTTTGGACGGGTTAAGGTACCTTGAGGCGGGCGATACCTGCATTACTTTTGGGGCGGGTAGCAGGTATTGGGCGGCTTAAGGTGGGATAAGCTCGGCAATACCTGCGAAATCCACCCGTCTCGTTGCCGCCGGCTTTTCATCTGCCTATGCCGACCAGCACACTCATAACGGCCAGCGACATCGCCACCACATTCAGGTTGTCGTCCCAGACGTCCGCGATCCGGGGCCGGTAACGCTCCGCAGCGGTAGCTACGACAGCTCCAACAGCGCCTACCCAATAGGGCTGGAAGAGCACCGCTGTAGCGAGGCAGACGCCAAGCATGGCAAGAGACGGCCAGAGGCTCGCCACGCCGTGACGCCAAAGTGTTGCCCTGGCGAGCCCAGCAGCGTTGTCTCCCCAGGCCATGAACGCTATGGGGACGAAGGCAAGCCACCTGTCGCCGAGCAAGCCCCATCCCACGGCGAGGCTGGTTGTGCCGGCCACAGCATAGGTGACCTCGGCCCAGGCCTGGCTAGGAAGACGTCCGCTCGCTCCGCGCAGCCCCCGCCGGAAGCCCAGCCGGAGAACCAGGATGAACAGGGCGAGTACGCCTGACAGCGCAATGGCTGTCCACGCATCCAGCCACAGGACCGCAACGAGAATAGCAACTCCACCCAGTGCCGAAGCTATGCACCGGGACACTGAACTGGGCACGCCTCGGTCGTAGAGGACGTTGGAGACCACCAACCCGGCGAGAGCCAGGGCCACCACCGTGCTCAGTGCATATACTTGGTTCAACATGAACGCTTCACCTAGTCTTGATGTCCGAAGGTGTTCCCCCTCTTTACTCCTTCCGCAAGAAGTCCCATGCAACCATTGCAAGCCCGAGGAGGATGAAGACAGCCCCCCACAGGATCGCCGCATCGCCCTCCAACCAGTCGGCGGTAGCCCAGTCGTCATCAATCGGAATCCTTTGGTTGAGGATGGCGAGGACGCCTACTAAGGCCGCTAACAGACCACAAATCTTCACCCTACACCTCCTCGTGCCGTTGTTCGCGCCTTCATTTGGCTACCTACCGCTAGTCGTCGTAGCTTGTGTCCCAAGTTTCTACGACGCCGCACCGCTTGCACCGGTGCCCCTCCCGCCAGTTTGCCACCGTGTAGTTTTCACCCCACTGGTGCTTGGTCCTTTCACCGCTCACCGCGTTGCACCGCTTGCAGGTCCGTATCTGCTCGCATCTCCCATCCCTCGCATACCGCCATTCGCGCTGGTGCTTGGTCCGCACCTTGGTGGCGGCGCACCGCCGGCATTCCCGCATCTGTGTGCACTGGCCCTCAGCCAGGTATTCCCATCGCCCTGTATGTATGCCCACCCGGCACAGCATCGCTGCGTACCAGGGTACCCGCGTCCTTCCCTCGCCCTGCCCTGTGTCCTGCATATCCTCGCTGGGCGCGCTGGCGGCTGGCGCCGCAGATATTGACTCGGCAGTTCCCTTGCTGTCAGTGTGCAGTTGGGTCATCGGTCATTTCCTCCTTTGTGTACTTTTCTGTGTGGTCGCTATGCAACCTCCTCCTGTGTCCGGCGTCGCAGGCTACGTCATGAACGTCACCTCCTTTCTTCTAACCCTGTGGTGGCCGGGTTGCCGCCGCTCACTAGCTTGTTACTCGCCCCCGCCACCATCGGCGCCGTCACCCAGGAGGTTCAGGATTTGTAGGAACAGGTTGAGGAAGTCCAGGTACAGACTCAAAGCACCTAGGACCCCCACACGAGCTGCGACCATTTCATCCCCCTCGGCTAGGGTTTGAGCGGTCATGGTCTTGATGGCCTGGGCGTCGTGCGCTGTGAGGCCCATGAACACTGCAACACCCACCAAAGAGACGAGCCAACCCAGGGCGCTGCTCTGGAGGAACGTGTTGGCGACGATTGCCACTATCAAGCCGATCAGGGCCATCATGAACAGCGGCCCGGCGCCAGTTAGGTCCTTCTTCGTGGTCAGGCCCACGATTGTCATCGCGCCGAAGGTGGATGCCGTCGCCACAAAGGCGACTCCTATGGTTCCCAGGTCAAAGACCAGGAACACCGTGGACAATGACACCCCCATGAGGGCCGAATACAGGAAGAACAAGCCCAGCGCCGTGGCCGGAGCCAGACTGTGTATCCTTCCAGATATCGTCATCACCAGGACCATTTGCGCCCCGAACAATCCCATCATGGTCCATGGACTCCCGAACACGGCCGCCACGATGCCCTCGCTCTGGGCTACCAGCATCGCTGCCACCGCTGTCACCCCCAGCCCTGCTGCCATCCACTGGTAGACACGTGCCATGGCAGCGCTGAAGGTCGTTGCCAGCAAAGCCTCTTCCCTAACCACCAGGTCTCCCTTGTAAGACATTGCCACTTACCTCCTACTTATTTTGCTGCTCTGCTTTCTACGCCCTGGATGCTCCTATCCTGTGCCGTCTGCTATGCCATCGCTCCCACCTCCTTCCTTCCGCGTTCCTTATGCAGAAAGGCGACGGCTTTGTTACCGTCGCCTTTCCTAACCCTGTTGTGGCCGGGTCGCCGCTGTGTAGTCAGCCTGTGCTAGCCGCCGTCTGTTCCGCTCTCAGCCTCCGCCGCCGGTGGTGGCTGACCGCTTTCTCCAATCTGGCCCCGCCGATCTGCACCTTGTATGTGGGCCCTGACCGGTCCCATCTCTGACCTGGAGGCGGCGCGTGGCCGTTCTTGCGGTTGTCCAGGTGCCACGTCCGCACCCTGCTGTGTACCCTGAGGGCGCCGCTTTCGCTGCTGACCTTGCAGTCCAGGGGCCTCAACCACCCAGGTAGAGGCCCCTCGCCATCCCAGGGTCTCATGGCGCCGCTCTCGCCGCAGGCCTGGTAGTCCGGAGAGGCCTGAACGCTAGCTCGATTCATCAGGTACTGCCGTTGTCGTTCAGCTCGTCGCTCCCGTCTTGTCATGGGCCTCATTTCAGCCTCTCCTTTGCTCTCTGGCTATTCGGTACCCTTGACATTTGTCCCCATGATGGACTACTGTTGCTGCGACGCACAAGTAGGTATTGTGTAGATACTGCTACATTCTGCATGAGCGTAGCAGCGCCGTAGCAAATATTCCTCGTATTGCTACAACGGCCGCAGAAAAGGAGGGAGATGCAACAACAAGGTACCTTGGTCTTCAGCCCGGAAATCCCACCAGACCTGGAGCATGCAGCCCCGGTCCGGGAGGAGGCCCTTGACTGGCTTGAGACCCACTACGCAGGGGACCTCTCCTTCTCCACCAGCGATGTGCTCCGTATGGCGGGGGAGACAGGCCATCGCTGGTTGATCGCGCGGCTACGGGCCCGGGACATCGGAAACGAGGCGGAGTTCAGCCTACCAGCCACGGCCGACGCCCTGACGATCCTCTTCCTCCGGTCCAGAGGGGTGAAGTTCCGCGAAGCGGTGGACGCCGTTCTGGGAGGGAAAGAAGCTCCAAGGAGCCTGGAGCCCAGGTACGGAGGAGTGTGGAATCGGTTGATAGTCATTGGCCTTAAACGCCTGCGTAGGCGCGTTACGGCACGCCTCCTGGGCAGCGCCGTGGCCGCCCTCCTCCGTGACCCGAAAGATCACCCCAACTGCCTCATCATCGTGAAGCGTCTTGGCAAGGGTACGGATGTAGGCGTGTCCAGCAAGGCTAGCCCCGCCAGTCATGAACATGTGTACCGGACGGTCCTGGAACGCCCGGCCCCATCGTGTTGGGTGATCTCTCCCTTCCGCGAGGTCTTATATCTGGACGAAGACCAGCTTCCGACGCGCTCGGAGGTGACCTCCCGCTCCTTTGTCGGGCTCCAGGTCAAGACTGGGCGCGAGGTCTACGAGCTGCTTCTGGGGGCCATGAGGCCACTGTCGGCTGTCATGGACAACGCGGCCCTAGAGTTCGTTGGCAGAATCCTTGATGCCGTATTCCTGGACTTCGAGGAGTTTTACCGGAGGCAGTCGGCTTCGAAGTTCGAGACCGCCACTGAACCGGAACCCAACTCCGCCGATGACCTGCAACTATGGTTGATGTCCCAACTCCTCACCAGTATCTATCCGGGGTCGCTATGCGAAATAAGTGAGTCGTCCCAGTCCTCCCCCATCACCAGGGTGCTGGCGAATTCGGCGGCCAGGCCCTGGGAGCCTGCGCCCTGGGAGCCTGCCAAGAGCCTGGAGATGCTCTCTGGATACGCGAGCCGGGTTGGCGTGCCTCTGGTGGTCGAGAGGGTTGAGCTACCCTGGACGTCGGTCATTGAGTTCGTCGAGTCCGAGATGCGATATCTCAGAAGTAGGGTCTCAGAAGATAAATCGCCCGGGGGCTTTTCAGCTCTGGCGTTGCCAATTTTTTCCAGGTCCGGCAGTCCCGTGGGCTCGCTCTATATGATGATGCCTCGACTTGAGGGACCTCGGCTGGAAGTCGAAGTCCGTGTATTAGCGGTATTCAGTCGGATCATAGGAGAGATCATGGAACGGCAGAGGGCTGCCGTTCACTCTGCCAC
>JACQOP010000095.1 GCA_016202485.1 Chloroflexota bacterium
CGGCCTGCCGGTGTGGACCGGCTTCACCTGCTGGGTGGACAGTGCAGTCTCCATGGTACGGATTGGCGAGCGGCAAAACTTTGCCGGCGGGCCGCCCTTGGAGGAGGCGCTGAAGTCGTTGCAGGCCAGGGGGAGGCTCGCTGATGGCCGTGATGCACACGCCGGTGGAGGCCACGCTGCCCGCCCTGGAGGCCATGAAGCGGGCCTGGGACGGCCCCCTGGGGGCCTATGCCCATTCCGGAGCTATGGAGCGCCCCAACTGGCGGTTTGACGCTATCATCTCTCCCGAGGCCTACCTGCGCCATGCCCAGCAGTGGGTGGCCCTGGGCGTCCAGCTTGTGGGAGCATGCTGCGGCATGGGGCCGGAGCACATCCGCCTGCTGAAGGAACGCCTCCCCCAGCAGGTACGTATGCACTAGGTAACCCCTAGGGGCACAATAGGTTGTGCCCCTAGGGGTTGGAACAGACGCAATGACCCAACCCCCTGAACCCCTTACCCCAGAAGCCATAGCCAGCCAGCTTGGCAGCGCCTACCAGGCCCTGCCGGCTCCGGCGCGCGCCCAGCACCCGGCCATGCTCCAGACCATCCAGCAGCCCTCGGACGTGGCTCTGGATGCCGCGCCCGAAGGCCCCAGGCAGTGGGCGGTCACCGTCTGCGCCTGGGACTGCATCGGCGCCCTGTCCCTCATCGCAGGCCTCCTGGCGGCCCATCGCATCAATATCCGGAGTGTGGACGTCTTCACCGTCCACCTGCCCCAGCAGCCGTCGCCGCCCCCCGCTCGCCCCAGAGTAAGCTTCCAGTCCCATGGGCCAGGGGACGGAACATTCTATCGCCCTGCCCCTGCCCCCAGCCCACCCGCGCCCAGGGCAAGGGCCAAGCTTCTGGACCTCTTCCACCTCCATGTCCTAGAGGCCCTGGACGCCGGGTTCTGGGAAAACTTCCGCACGGAGCTGGGGCGGCTTATCGGGCAGGCGGTGGAGGGTCAGGCCGGGGCAGCACGGCAGGCCATCATTGAGCGGGTGAGCCAGATAGCCGCTGCCTGGCAGGAGACGGAGGGGCGACTCTATCCCGTAACGGTGGACGTGGACAACGAATCGTTGCCACGCTACACCAGGCTCTCGCTGCACGCCGCCGATACCCCGGGATTCCTCTTTGCCTTTGCCAACGCCCTCACCATGCTGGAGGTGAACATAGAGCGCGCCGAGGTGCGCACCGAGGACAACCAGGTGCACGACACCTTCTGGCTGACCGACGCCGCTGGGCGGAAGATTACCAGCCCGGCCAAGCTCCAGGAGCTGCGGGTGGCTGCCGCCCTCATCAAGCAGTTCACCCACTTGCTGCCCCGCTCGCCCAATCCCGCCCAGGCCCTGGGCCAGTTCAACGCCCTGGCCCGGCAGATGCTCTCCAACGCCAACTGGAGCCAGGGGCTGCGGGATGTGGAGTCAGCCCCCGTCATGGAGACCCTGGCCCAGATGCTGGGCGTGAGCCAGTTCCTGTGGGAAGACTTCCTGCGTATGCAGCACGAAAACCTCTTCCCCGTCTTGGTGGACACTCCCGCCCTGGACCAGGGAAAGACGCCATCCCAGCTCCAGGACGACCTGCGCCTGGCAATGGAGGCGCAGGCCTCCCACGAGGCCCGGGTAAGGGAGCTAAACCGCTTCAAGGACCGGGAGATGTTCCGGGTGGACCTGCGCCACATCACCCACCGCATTGGATTCCGAGAGTTCGCCGAAGATCTTTCCGACCTGGCCGAGGCGGTGGTGGATGAGGCATGCGCACTGTCCCACGACGCCCTCCGGCAGCGGTACGGCGCCCCACTGCTGCGGCGCAACGGCCCTTGTCTCTGGAGCGCCTGCGCCCTGGGAAAGTTCGGCGGGCGGGAACTGGGCTTCGGTTCCGATATAGAAATGCTCTTCGTCTACCAGGAGGAGGGGAACACCACGGGACCCCACGTAATCCCCTGCTCCCTCTATTTCAACGAGCTCGTCCGCGCCTTCCTGGCCTCTCTGGAGACCCGCCGTGAGGGCATTTTTGAGATAGACCTGCGCCTGCGTCCCTATGGCAACAAAGGGGCGTTGGCCTCATCTCTGGCAGCCTTCGCCGGGTATTATGCCGGAGAGGGCTTTGCCCGCCAGTTTGAGCGTATGGCCCTGGTGCGCCTGCGCCCTGTGGCTGGCGATCCGTCCCTGGGGGCCCAGGTCCTTGCCGCCCGGGACGCCTTCGTCTACTCCGGAGCACCCCTGGACATGGAGGACATCCGCCACCTGCGGGGGCGGCAGGCCAGCGAACTGGTGCCCCTGGGCCAGGTGAGCGCCAAGTACAGCCCCGGCGGGCTGGTGGACGTGGAGTATTTCGTCCAGGCCAAACAGATCATGGCGGGCCATAGGGACGTCTCGGTGCGGGTGGCCAACACTCTGGAGGCCATTGACCGGCTGGCTGCTGGGGGCCACATCCCCCTGGGACAGGCCGGGGACCTGCGGGAGGTCTACAGCTTCCTGCGCCGTTTGATAGACGCCCTGCGGGTCGTGCGAGGCCACGCCAAGGACCTCACCATCCCGCCGGCGGAGTCCCGGGAGTTCGCCTACCTGGCCCAGCGCCTGCAGTACTCATCCCCTGCCGTCCTGCGGGACGCCATTGCCCGGTACATGACCTACGCCCAGGGGTTGTGGGAAGAAATGGCAGGTTGATGAAAATAGGGATGCAGACGCGCGAGGCCCTGGAGCCTGTCCACGAGCGGCGCAAAGGGTTCCGTGGTTGGGGGTTGCCCCGACTCGTGACTCGCCGGGGCGTTACGAGGGGGCTGGGACAGTCATCGCCTGTTTCCTCGCAACAACGGTATTTTCATAGACGATTGTGGTGTTACAAAACCTCATGAGCAACTAATATAGGCATAGGCTCAAGGAAAAGACCTCCTCATACCTCGCTGACCACCTTGCCAGCGCGCAGCTCCTCCAGCTTGCGCTCCAGGTTGGCCAGCAGCAGGTCAAAGGAGTCGGCAAAGGCCTTCACCCCGTCAGCCAGCAGCTTATCCGTCACCGCCGCCATGCCGACGCCCGCGTACTCCAGGGCGGCCATCGTCATCCTGGCCTCCTCAACGCCTTCTTCCAGGGTAGGCCCCAGGCGCCCATGGTCCTGGAGCGCCTCCAGTGTCGCCGGCGGCAGCGTGTTCACCGTGTCCCGCCCAATCAGCGGCTCCACGTACAGCAGGTCGCGGTAGGCCGGGTTCTTGGTGCTGGTGCTGGCCCACAGGGGGCGCTGCACCCTGGCCCCCAACTCGCCCAGGTGCTGGAAACGGTAGCTCCCAAAGGTCTCCAGAAAGTCCTGGTAGGCCAGCTTGGCGTTGGCCACAGCCGCCTTTCCCAGCAGGCGGCTCACCTCTTCCTTGCCTCCCTTGATGGCCTCGCCCAGCAGGCCGTCCACCGCCGTATCTATGCGGCTGACGAAGAAGGAGGCCACCGAGGCCACCCGCGTGACCAGGTTGCCTGCCTTGGCCCGGTCCTCCAGGCCAGCGATGTAAGCCTCCCGCACCAGGCGGTACATGTCCCGGGAGAAGATGAGGGTCACGTTAACGTTGACCCCCTGGCTGATGAGGGTGCGCACGGCGGGCATGCCCTCGGGGGTGGCAGGCACCTTGATCATCACGTTGGGCCTGCCGAGGGCGTTGAACAGCCGCTGGGCCTCGTCTATGGTGCCCGCCGTATCGTGGGCCAGGGCCGGACTGACCTCCAGCGAAACGAAGCCGTCCCTGCCGTCCGCGGTGTCGTAGGTGGGGCGCAGCAGGTCCGCCGCCGTGGCGATGTCTGACAGCGCCAGCACCTCGTAGGCCTGATCGGTGCTCATGGAGCGCTTGGCCAGGGCCTTCAGGTCCTTCTGGTACTCCTTGCCCGTGGAAAAGGCCTTCTCAAAAATACTGGGGTTGGAGGTCACGCCCCCCAACCCCAGGTATATGAGCCGTTCCATCTCTCCCGATTCCAGTATCTCACGACTGATAGAGTCCAGCCAGATGGACTGGCCGTACCGCTGGATATCCCGAATGACATTGGTCATGATGGGCCTCCTGGCGCCGGGCGCCGCCCTTTTGCCCCTATTGTCTCACAAGTTGCGGCAGAGGCGTTAGCAGGGTGGGGAGCAAACGCCGGGTAAACAGGGGCATTCATTAACGGCGCACTCCTCATACCCCCAAGGGGTGCACGGCTTTGCACCCCTACTATGTAGGGCGGACACGATTTATCGTATCCCTTCAGGTGTTTACGAAAAATTTATTAGGTGATTTGTAACCACGTCAATTAGACCTATTACCGTAGCTACCAGAAGCTATTAGATACAGATTTCAATTGGTGCCGAAGTATCAATTTGTGCGAAATAACGTATCAAATATGGTGCAATTACGTATTTACTTATAGCTCACCAAGAGGTACTGTTGCCCTGTTGTTCTTCAACACTGGGCACTGAGAGGATAGCCACCCAAGAAACCCAGGGTATGCTGGGCGTACCGCACACGGTCACGATGTACTCTTCGGGAGTGTCCAAAGAGCATTTGGGGCCTTCATGGAGCAGAAAGAAGGCAAAAGGTGTTCTGCCCTTATTCAAATCAATTGGCAAGTATCTCATGACTCCAGATAAGAGGTGAATGTGATGCGTTCCTTGCCCCTAACCTCCGGCGCCAAGATGATTGCCCTGACCGTAGGTACCCTGGGGGTTGCCATCATCGTTGGTTTCCTTGCGCTAGATACATTCGCGCCTTCTGAGAGTGCTCCTCTAGACCAAACTGCTCCTGATACGGACAGGGTTTATTACCAGCGGGTCCGAGTGATTCAGGGAGGCGACTATCCTAGGTGGACCAAGACATCCACCGGGGTTGTGATGGAGCAGTTCCCAGAAATTATTGTGGAAAGCTGGACTCGTTTTGACGCGAATAACCTTGTAATAGAGGGCCATGATACTTTGTCAACCCCGGATGGTCGTGTCTACCAGGAAGGGATCATGGACCGTACCGGCAAACTTACCACAAGAACGATTTGGGATGGCGAGAATGTTGCCTTTCCAGCAAGAGAACTGGGGCAGATATATGCCAATCCAGATGCCCACCAGATGAATGAGTTGGGAAAGTACATGAATGACGCTACATGGACCAAAGTAGATGAAGATGGGGACAGCGTAACCTTTCGACAGGAGTCCCCTGTTACTGCTAACGACCCGCCAGGCTATTCAGCCACCGTGGTGTTAAGCAAGAGCACAGGTTCTGTTCTCAGAACCAGGACTGAGCACATTGACCAGGGTCTCTTGCAAGAGGTTATCAATGAGTCATATGGAATTTATGATATTACAACTGTAGACCCAAAGGTTTGGGAACCCACCCTGAAGTAGAGAGGAATCCCCTCGATGCTAGCACGACTGAAAGCCCGGCCCACTATTATTTCGCTCGTAGTACTGTTAGCAGTTGCTTTGGCATCTACTGCATATGCTACACATTATTGGAGTAAGACCGTTAACGGTGTGAACTTGGTCGCTCAGGCGTGGGTCAACAATTATTGCTGTAATCAATGGGGAGGAGGAGCTTCATCTGATTCCTCGGAGGCCATAGCTATAGCCGTAGAGAATTATGGCATAGAACGGTGCAATTGGACTTCCTATCAACGTTGGTATGCTAGTGACTGGCAAAATAATTCCTATTGGGCCCAGGCAGGCGGGTCAGGAGAGCGATTTGCTGAGTCTTACTGCTTCTGGCAGCATGACATAAATTCGGATGGCGAACACCTATTTTTCGATTCTGGATACGGAATAAGCGAAACCCCTTCTACAAGAGATACGATTTACCTGTACTAGCATTTGCGATAGGTCAGGTGCTTGGAACGCCTTGCCATCCCGTTCAACCTTGGCTTTGGCAAGTCTGGCTATCGCGCCGTAGGGCCATAGGCAATGAGACACCTCCTACACGGCGCCTCATTGCCTATATGTCGGGCTTGCTCTGGTGCCAAGGCGTCGCCTGCTCGTAGGCGTAGGCCGCCCGTAGCACCGTCGCCTCCTCAAAGGGACGCCCCACGATTTGCAGTCCCACCGGCAGGTGCGCCTCGTCAAAGCCGCAGGGCACGCTCATGGCCGGCAGCCCCGTCAGGTTGAAGGGGTTGGTGAAACGCGTCAGCAGCCCCTGGGTCGTGCGCTCCTGCCCCTCTATGGTCACCGTGGTCTGGCCCAGCACCATAGCCGTGATCGGCTCCGTGGGCGTCACCAGCAGGTCGTACCGCCCCAGCAGCTCCAGGTACCGTTGGGTGACCGACGCCCGCGCCCGCTGGGCCTTCACGTACTCCACCGCCGGGACCTCAAAGTTGGGCATGATGCGCCGCAGCACGTCCTCCGGATAGTCCTGGGAGCGCGTTTTCAGCATGTCCTGGTGGTAGGCTGCTACCTCCGGCCCCATGATGGCCGCCACCAGGGGGCCTGTCTCCTCCAGAGAGGGGGCATCCACCTCCTGCACCCAGACGCCCAGCTCCTCCAGCACCCGCACCGCCGCCTCCACCGCCGACCGCACCCCGGCTTGCAGCCCTCGGTAGAAGGGACGGGGCAGGCCGGCCCGCAGCCCCCGCACCGGCGAGCGCAGCGTCGCCCGGTAGTCCGGCACCCCCTGGGTGGTGGTCCCCTCGTCCTTGGCGTCGTGGCCCGCCATGGCCTCCAGCAGGATGGCGCAGTCCTCCACGCACCGGGCCATGGGGCCGGCGTGGTCCAACGACCAGGACAGCGGCACCAGGCCGTGGCGGCTCACCCGGCCTGCCGTGGGCTTGATGCCCGCCACGCCGCACAGGGACGCCGGGATGCGGATGGAGCCGCCCGTATCGGAGCCGGTGGCCCCGGGGAACAGGCCTGCCGCCAGGCCCACGCCGGAGCCGCTGCTGGAGCCGCCCGGGATGCGCGTGGCGTCCCAGGGGTTGGGCGGCGTGCCGTAGTCGGGGTTGACGCCCACGGCCCCATAGGCGAAGGGGTGCATGTTCAGCTTGCCCAGGATGACGCTGCCAGCGTCCTTCAGGCGCGCCACCGTCTCGGCGTCCTCCTGGGGCGTGAAGTCGGCCATAACTTTGGAGCCGGCCGTGGTGAGCACGCCCCGGGTCCAGTACAGGTCCTTCAGGCCGATTGGGATACCGTGGAGCGGCCCCAGGTACTCCCCCTCCACAATGGCCGCCTCCGCCTTGCGGGCCGCCGCCAGGGCCTCCTCGGCCAGCAGGGTGATGAAGCAGTGCAGCCGCCCGTCCAGGCGCTGGATGCGGGCCAGGCACGCCTCCGCCAGCTCCACGGGCGACACCTGCCCCGTGGC
>JACQOP010000093.1 GCA_016202485.1 Chloroflexota bacterium
ACGTACAGGCTGCTACCTGGGGCGAGTGGAGGCTAGGGGCGGGGGAGGGTTTTTCGGACCTGGTGTGCCTCTTTGTGGGGACAGGTATTGGGGGTGGGCTGATACTTGATGGCAAGTTGTACCGGGGCGCATCCGGCAGTGCAGGCGAGCTTGGGCATATGGTGTTATACCCAGGAGGACGAGCGTGCATGTGCGGGAGGCGAGGGTGCCTGGAGGCCTACGCCGGCGGGTGGGCGATTGCAGCACGCGCCAGAGAAGCGGTCCACGGGGATAAGACGGCTGGGCGACACCTCCTAACCCTAGCGGGCGGCGATGCAGCCGCAGTCACGGCCGCCCTGGTCTCGGAGGCTGCCCATGGAGGAGATGCCCTGACCAAAACTCTGGTTCGCCAGGTCGGTGATGACTTGGGCCTTGGGGTAGCTTCTGTCGTTAACGCCTTCAACCCCCAGCGGCTGGTCCTTGGCGGCGGGGTCATTGAAGGGTTGCCGGAGCTGGCGCCTGTGGTGCGAGAAGTGGTGTCACGCCAGGCCCTTGCCCCGGCGGCGGCGCGAGTAGAGGTGGTAAAGGCAGGGCTAGGAATGTATGGTGGTGTCATTGGCGCCGCACTCATTGCTCATGCGGCCGTTCCCTCTGAATCGGTGTCCTAGCTGGCGCGGCGGACGTTACGAAAACAGACGCCTTCCTCCAGCATGCGTCGGGTTCTGGTATACTATAGAGGCTTACTTCGCTGGCTATGAGGCCAGCGTTTCTTCTTAGCGAGTGACAGGATATGCGCTCAGACATACGAAATATCGCCATTATTGCCCACGTTGACCACGGCAAGACCACCCTAGTAGACGCACTGCTGAAGCAGAGCCATGTCTTCCGCGATAACCAGCAGGTGGGTGAGCTGATTATGGACATGAACGAGCTGGAGCGGGAGCGGGGTATCACCATCCTGGCAAAAAACACCGCTATTAGCTACCAGGATGTAAAGATCAATATCATTGACACGCCGGGCCACGCCGACTTCAGCGGCGAGGTAGAACGGGTGCTGAATATGGCCGATGGCTGCCTTCTGGTGGTAGATGCTGTGGATGGCCCCATGCCCCAGACCCGTTTTGTCCTTCTTCAAGCGGTCCAGAAGGGCCTGAAACCCATTGTGGTCATCAACAAGATTGACCGCCCCTTCGCCCGGCCTAAAGAAGTGGCAGACCTGGTTCAGGACCTCTTCCTTGAACTAGCCACGGACCCTGAACAGTTGGACTTCCCTATTCTCTACGCCTCCGCCAAGAGCGGGTATGCCCTTGCTCACTTGGAAGACGAGCCGAAGAGCATGGTCCCTCTTCTGGACGCTATCCTGGAGTACATCCCTGCCCCCAAAGGAGACCCTAATGGCGGGTTCCAGCTCCTGGTGGCGGCCCTGGACTACGATAGCCACCTGGGGCAAATTGCCGTGGGGCGCATCGCCCGCGGCAAAGTCGCCACAGGAGACCAGGTGGCGCGGATAGAGCGCAGCGGCGAGATCACCTATCACAAGGTGACACGTATCTACGTCTTTGAGGGACTGGCCCGGTGGGAGGTCACCCTGGCGGAGGCCGGAGAGATCATCGCCATCGCCGGCCTGGAGCGGGCTGCCATTAGTGACACTATTGCCGCCTATGAGGACCCCGAGGCGCTGCCAGCCATTGACATCGGCGAGCCTACGGTGCAGATGACCTTTGGTGTCAACACCTCGCCCTTTGCCGGCAGAGACGGCAAGTACATCACCTCACGCCAGCTCCGCGAGCGGTTGATGCGGGAGCTGCAGACGAACGTCAGCTTGCGGGTGCAGGATACCGAAAGCCCCGAGGTGTTCCTGGTTTCCGGCCGCGGGGAGCTGCACCTGGCAATTCTCATTGAGACCATCCGCAGAGAAGGCTCGGAAATAGAAGTTTCCCGTCCGGAGGCCATCATCAAGATAGTGGACGGCCAGAAGATGGAACCTTACGAGCAGCTCATCATGGATGTGCCGGAGGACACTATTGGACTGCTGACGGAGAATTTGGCCTCTCGTCTGGCAAAGATGACCGATATGCACAGCGAAGGCAATGGGCGGGTACGCCTAGAGTTCCGGCTGCCCACCCGTGGTCTCATCGGCTTCCGCAGCTTCTTCCTGAAGGCCACCCACGGCGATGGCGTGATGAACAGCGTCTTCACCGGCTATGAGCCGTTGAGGGGTGACCTGAAGAAGACCCGAACGGGGGTTATGGTGGCCGCCGAGACCGGTGGCGCCGTCGCCTACGGCCTGGCCAACGCCCAGGAGCGCGGTATGACGTTTGTTGAGCCAGGCACCGCTGTGTACGAAGGCATGCTGGTGGGCATGCACGCCCGGGACAACGATATGGTGGTGAACGTGTGCAGGGAGAAGAAACTCACCAACATCCGCTCCTCTACTTCAGACATAGCCGTCAAGCTCACGCCGGCCCAACTCTTCAGCTTGGAAGACGCCCTGGACTTTGTCACTGATGATGAGGTGCTGGAGGTAACGCCCAAGAGCCTGCGTATGCGCAAGCGCGTCCTTTCCAGTGACGAACGCTACCGCTTGGGGCGGGACAAGGCGCGTGCGGCCAGCTAGGACGGGGGCCGTAGCTCAGGTGGAAGAAGTCTTTCTTTGCCTTAACGTGATGCTGGGGGCCGATAGAGTTAGGAGTAGAGGGTGAGATAGGTTGTGCCTCAAAGCAAATTCGTCTGGCGAAGCACCTGCCTGACCCGTCTTTCAACTTCATTGAAGGGCGGCACGTTGCTCATGTAATCACCCAATTCATCTAGCCAGCGCGTCTTGTACCGAGACATTTGTTCTTGGTATCGAACGCTGAATTTGCTTGGGTCAAGGTGAAGGTGCGCGGCCTTTCGACGGAATAACTCGACCGCATCGCGTGGGTCGACTTGTTCTAAACAAAGCAATCTGTAGAGGTCATAGAAATCCCTACATTGCAGGCGTTGCAGGATGCAACGCAGTTTCTCGCCCGCTACTTCCAAAAGTGTGTACACGGTCACTTCTGCAGCGGGCACGTCGTCCCAGAGTCCACGGATAGGTGCTCGCTCAACGTTGACAACTAGTTCATCAATCGCAAGATCCAGTTTCAGATCACGCTCTCGGCCAAGGGGTCCCAAATACTTGACTCGGACATTGTCATCCCCCGTAACGAGGCTCAACTGCGGGTTTGCATCTCCACGCCGCCGAAATGCCTCATCTACCAAGGCTATCGCCTCTTCCCTTGTTCCAGCTTGAAGCGAGAAGTCAAGATCCGCCGAATACCTGTAGTCCTCAAGGTGTATTAATCGGAGCGAAGTACCACCCTTGAAAACCAGCCTACAATCTGTGTCGTAACGGGCGATTGCTGAGACCGCGTGCGCGAGTACATAGTCGCGTTCGACCACTTGAGCTTCCATGTGCTCATCATTGGCGCGCTTTGTGATGTGAGCTTTGGTAATCATTACTGACGGGCGACATTCGCCAGTTCACTAGGCAGTTGATTCCATCGAACACGCCAAACAGAATCTCGCCAGCCAGTCGGACCAGGGTCGCGGGGTTCCAAGTTGATATCACCCTTCGGGGGAAGGATTGGCGCAAGCTGGCCGGCTAAGCCCTGGATATCTAGTTGGTCGGCGACTGAGCCAAGACGCCGAAGAGCCGGAGCTAGCTGTAGTCGCTTTGCGTAACGCTGGAGCTTCTTCGGACTAATGCGTCGGCCCGCCGACACTAGCGCCTCAGCCAAGGCAGCAGGCCCTCCAACAAGGTCGGGGCGCGCAGCCGCGTCCAGAAGGGTGCGCTCAAGGTCTGATACCATCGACAGACCTAGTGGCGTGGATCCCTCTTGAATCATGTATTGGGGCTCAATCACGACTCGCAAAGGACGCCCAGATAGCATGGCGACCCTCGTTCGCCGCGTGGCTGCAACTTGGATGCTCCGCGAAGGGTGCGTGATCAAACCATGTTCATACAGCGCTGAGCGATAAGCGATACGGTGTTCCTGACCGTTGAAGGCAACACCAACTGCGAGTGCAAGATCTTCGGCAGCTGCGGTGGTGCCCAGTACTCCTAATTGACGGGTTACATAGAGGCCACGTCGCACCCTATCAACGAGACCATTGTCTGCCATCCGTCGCAGCAGGTTTGCGGTCGCAGGCCGAGACAGGCCCGTTCGCTCCACCGCGTCCTGAAATGTGAACGCTGACTGCCCATCGGCGGCGAACTGATCTGCGAGTCTCAGTGCGTTGTTGTGAATATGCAACATTGTTCATGCCTTTAGTGAATTACTGCCATCATACACCCGCTCTGTAGAGTTGTCAAGTGAGCTTTGTTCATGATATGTGAACTTGTGCATCCCTTGCCTTGTAAGCATTACCACTCTCCCGGGCAGGTGCTATTGGTCGGAACCCCAAGTCCACAGGTGGGCGAGCACCAACCAAAGGCTCTTCTCGTTTCGTTCCCTGTGCTTCACCTTTGCAGCTGCCAGTAAACTGCTCGCGCGCCAATTGGCGCCGGGCCTTGTTGTTGGACTCTCCAATTGCTCAGGAGGGCGTACTGGCAACCGGGGGCTTTCCCGGCTTGGGTGTGAAAAGGATTGTGATTGCTGCTAAGGCCATGAGAGCAACGCTGACCCACCAGATGGAATTGTAGCTGCCGAATGCGTCACGCACATAGCCGGCAAGAGGAGCTGAGACGCCGCTGAACAGCAGCAAGACAGGCATGACAAAACCGCGGATGCTGCCCAGGTGGGCGCGCCCGAAGTATTCTGCCCACAGGTAATTCTGGAGCAGCATCATACCGCCGATACCTACGCCAAAGCTGCTCATGGCCAGGAACAGCAGGGCAGGGGTGTCGGCTATGATAGTAAGTGCCAGCGCTATTGTGAGGACTCCAAAGGTGAGGGCGGCCAGGACCCGGGCGGGGATGCGCTCGGCGACGAAGCCCATGGTAAACGTGCTGACCCCGCCTGCGGCTGCATCAAGAGAGGTCGCCAAAGCGACGAGGCCGGGGTCCAGGCCCCGGTCTACGAAGTCCGGGATACGGTGGAGTCCCGCGGTGCCGGTGGCAAACATGGCTATGGCAAAGACGATGGTCACGCGCCAGAAGATAGGGGAGCGCCTGGCCTCCGCCAGGGTCCAGGAGGCTTCCTCTATGAACTGCGGAGTTGCTGCCCGTGTCTGGCTGGGCTCTCCAGCAACCCCTTGCTGCACGGAAGCGCCGTCCGGCGCCAAGCCCATGTCCTCAGGCTGGCGCCGCACAAAGATAAGCGCCAGGGGGATGATGAGGCCCCCGCCTATGAGGGCCAGGGCAACCCACGCCTGTCGCCAGCCCAGTTCCGTAATGAATACTTCCGTCACCGGGACAAAGATGACGCCGCCGGCAAAGGCCCCGGCTGAGACGATGGCAAGTGCTCGGCCTCGTTGACGGACGAACCACTTGGCAATGGGAACCGTAGTGGCAAGGTTGGGGCCACCCAGGGCAATAAGGCCCATGACGGCGAAGAGCGCCACCATCTGCCACTGGGTGTTGATAGAGGCCATGGCGATCATGGCGCCGGCGGCAATGAAGGCCGCCACGGGCAGTAGCAACCGGGAGCCGGCCTTATCTATGAGGCGGCCCACGAGAGGGCTGGTAAGGGCGCCCATTCCCATCCGGGCCGTCTGAGACCAGCCGAAGACCGCCCTGCCAATGCCCAGCTCGTCGCCCATGGGCTTGATAAAGAGGCCAAAGTTTAGGGTGGCCAGGGCCATGCTCAGGGTACTGATCGCCGACATGACGGCCACCATGACCCAGCCGTAGTACAAACGCCTGGGCCGTTCAACAGCCTTCTGGGATATCACCGGTGCTCCTGACTGTGCTGGCGCTGGCGTGTATCAACTAGCGTAGGTCTGGCGTGCGGAAAATGAGGGAGGAGTTGTGGCCGCCGAAGCCTAAGGAGTTGCTCATGACGGTGTGGAGCTGGCGGTAGCGGGCCTCATTGGGGACGTAGTCCAGGTCGCACTCCGGGTCGGGGTTCCGGTAGTTGATGGTGGGTGGGATGACGCCCTTCTGCAGGGCCAGGACGCTGATAGCAGCCTCAATGGCCGCAGCAGCTCCCAGGAGGTGGCCGGTCATGGACTTGGTAGAGCTGATAGCCAGCTTGTGAGCGTGGTCTCCAAAGACCGCCTTGATCCCAAGGGTCTCAAACTTGTCATTCAGTGGAGTGGAGGTGCCGTGGGCGTTCAGGTAGTCAATCTCAGGGGGCTGGACAGCGGCGGAGCGTAGGGCAATACGCATAGCCCGTGCGCCTCCTTCGCCGCCAGGGGCCGGCTGGGTGATATGGAAGGCGTCAGAGGATGCCCCATAGCCGATGAGCTCTGCAATAGGAGCGACCCCACGGCGGCTTACGCTTTCCTCCGTTTCCAGAACGAGGATTGCACTGCCTTCGCCCATTACAAAGCCGTCGCGCTCGGCGTCAAAGGGGCGGCTGGCGGTCTTGGGGTCGTCGTTGCGCCGGGAAAGGGCCTGACAGGAGTTGAAACCCGCCACGGCTATGGGGCAAATGGGGGCCTCTGCTCCCCCCGCCAGGGCGATGTCGGCTTCGCCGTTGCGGAGCATATTCCACGCGGTGCCAATGGCCTCTGCGCCGCTGGAACAGGAAGAGACCGTGCAGAAGTTAGGGCCTTTCGTGCCCAGGGTAATGGACACCTGCCCCGAAGCCATGTCCGGCAGCATCATGGGGATGAGGAATGGGCTGACCCGGGTGGGGCCTTTCTCTTTCAAAACGCCCCACTGCTCCGAGAGCGTGCTGATGCCACCGATACCGCTGCCCACGATGGTGACAACCCGCGTGGGGTCTACCTTTTCCATGGAGAGATCGGCTTGCTTGAGGGCCTCTCCGGCTGCTGCCAGGGAGAACTGGGCAAAGCGGTCCATACGCCGGGCCAGCTTGGTGTCCATGACATCTCCTGGCTTGAAGTTTTTCACTTCTGCCGCGAACCGGGTTTCAAAGCCTTCTGCGTTGAAAGAAGTGATGAGCTCTATGCCAGAAACGCCGTTGACCAGGTTGTCCCAAGAGGTGGAAGCGTTTAGGCCCACAGGGGTAATCATGCCTAGACCGGTGACAAATATGCGGGGGTACGTCAAACCAGAACCTCCGTATGATAGTGATATGGCAAGGCCCACGCTTCCTGGGGCCGGCGTGGGCCTCTCTACGTTGCTCTGAGTACCTAAGCCGTGGCGTTGCCCTGGGCCGATGGAGATGTCAACTGGTTCTTGAAGTCCCTAATGGTGCGGGAGACCCGCTCGTTCAATTCGCCCATACGAGCAGAGAGGACCTCCGCTATTTCAGCCACGCCGCTGGGGTTTGTTATGCCGGGGTTATCAGTCGCCCGGAGTACCAGGGTGCCGCGCATCTCTGCCGCGCGGGCAGCTACGGCGCTGCGGATGTCGCCTACCCTTGCTGAGACCACTTCGCCGATCTCATCCAGCTTAGCTGAGGCGCTGCCTCGCAGGTCTTCCGTAGTGGAAGTGAAGCTGGTCCGCAGTTCCATCAGACGATTGGAAAGGGTGGCGCCCAGGTCGTCCAGACGTGTGGTCAGGGTTTCCTGCAACTCTGCCACCTTGGCGCGAGTTGCCAGACGCACCTCTTCGGCGCGAGACACGCCCGGGGCGCTGTGGGCAGACCACGGCGCATACGTATCAGCAAGCTGGCTGAGGCTTGCCATCACAGAGTCGCGAGTCTGGGAGAACGCCCGGCGCAAAGTGTCCTCCAACTGGCTGACCCGGGCGTCCTGGGGCCGGCCATAGGCGCGGGCCGTAGTGATGGACTTGCGGGATGCCTCTTCCTCTCGGCTCTCCATGACGCTATAGTAGGCCTTGCTCTTGAAGATGCGGAAAATGCGCTCGTACATATTGTCCACAGGGTGCAGGCGGGAGGTGTACTTGGCGTACAGTTCGCGAGACTCCTGCAGGCCCCAGCGCTTGTCGTAGTGCACAAGCTGGCGGCCGGTGTACAGGTGGTACGGACGCATCTTGCCTTCCGGTAAAATGGAGCCGTCCTCGTCCAGGGGCGTCAAGCCGCCCCAGTTGACCGTCGCGGGCAGAGGCGTCAGGAGATTGGCCGTCTGGTATCTGCTGACCGTCCGGGCCCAGTCGGCCATGCGCATGATGCTATCCTCAGTATCATAGGGCAGGCCGATGATGGTCATGGCGGCGACAATAAAGCCCATTTCGTTGAGGACGGCAAGGTCCTTGTGCATCTGGCCGGGGTCCTGGCGCTTATTGACGGCCTTCAAGTTTTCAGCGCTGCTGGACTCCACCCCCACATAGAGCATACGGATATGGGCTTCCACCATTGCCTGCGCCAACTCGGGATCCTGACCAATCTCGGCGCGGGTCTGGCAGATCATCCACATGCCGTCGGTATGGCCCTTCCAGGCTTTGAGGCGAGCCAGGCGTTCGTTGCGGAACTTCACGGCGCGCAGGGGCGGCGGATGCAGGTCGTCAGAGATGAAGACGCTGAAGCGCCCGTCTCGCGCGGTGTAGATAAGGCCATCCTCAGCCAGCTTGTGGAGTTGGGCCAGGCGTTTCAGCTCCACATCACGGGGCACCATACGATAGCCCAAGAACTGCTGGATGACCTGGCAGTAGTTGCAGTTTTCAGTGCATCCCCGGACCGTTTCTATGACGCCTGCCGCCAGAGGGTTCCTGGGGGTCAGGTCCTTCATGGAGGCAAAGTCAGGCAGCTCCACATAGTCGGGGTGTATGACTCCCTGCCGTGGAGTGACCACCGTCTTGCCGTTCTGCAAATAGGCGATGCCGGGGATCTTGCTCAGATAGCTGTACAGCTCCGGGCCCGAGTATTTCAGCAGGACGTCGCAGAGCTGGCCGATGATATCCTCACCCTCACGCTGGACGATGACGTCAATCATCCCGTAGCGGAGGGCCTCTTCATACAGGGGGCTCATGTGGGGGCCGCCGCCGATAATCTTGAGGTTGGGATGGGCCTGGCGGGCAGCCCGGGTGATCTGGTAAGCGCGAGGGGCCTCGTTGATGAGAGCGGTGACCAGGAGCAGGTCAACGTGTGCAAGGTCTTTTTCCGGGTCTAGCTTGCCGTTGCGGTCCTCATACCAGACCTCCCGCTCGTAGCGGTAGTCTCCTTCCCACTGCTTGAGGGCGGCAGAGATGTACAGGGGGCCTTGCCTGGGGATGGCTACGTATTCAAAGTTGCCGCCGGTGGACTTGGGGGCGACCAGCAGGATGGTCCTGACGGGCTTAGTTGGCGCTACGGCCAGTGTCATAGATGCACCTCGCGGTGTTGCCGGAAGGCTTTTTGAGATTCGTGTGAAGATATGTGCAGAAAACGCACGTATTATACCCGACAACCTCCCGTGCATTATACTCCGCTTGACAATAGAAAAGATACAAAGCTGCTTGTCTTTCTATCTGATTGTGGCTGCTGTGAATCTGCTATGGCCTGGAGAGTTCATGGTCAAAGGGAACGTAAAGCGCCCCCGCCACAATGACGGGAGCGCCTGTTCCTAAGATTAGATTAGAGTGGAAACCGTAGACGCTACGCCCCAATGACATTGAGCAGGGCCTGGCGCTTCTCCTTTCTGACTACGTTGAACGCCCGCTCCAGAGCATCGTGGATCTGGGAGGGGTCATCCACCCGCTCGCCGTAGCCCCCCCCGGCCTCGCATATCTTCTCAAAGCGGAAGGACTGGGAGAGTGCGGTCATGGCGTAGTTGTTGTTGCTCATGGCCGTGCCGCCGGGATAGGTGGTGCGGGTGGCGTTCTGGACGGCGTTCCAGATGCCGTTGTTCCAGACAATGGTGAGCACGGGCAGGTGCTGTACGTCGGCCACCATGTGGCCGGCCTCGCCGGAGCCGAAGATGTAGGAACCGTCGCCCACGCAACAGACCACCGTCTTCTCTGGATGGGCAAGCTTGATGCCCAGGGCGGAGCCAACTGCAAAGCCCAGACTGCCGGCAGGGGAGCCGCCATAGAAGGTACCGGGGTGGGCAAAGTCCATCTGTGAGGTGTCCAGGCCAATCTCGTTGACCATGACGGTGTTGTCGTCCATGAACTCAGAGAAACAGCGGGAGAACCATGCCTTGCTGATGGGACGCTGGGTCTTGCCGGCCTCGGCGCGCTTCTTCAGCTCCTCGCGCCGCTGCTCGCCTGCCTTGGCAACCCGTTCTTTCCTTGTCTTGACCGCTGAAGCGTCTAACCCGATCTCTTTTACCGCCTTGGTGAGGGCCTGGAAGGTGAGCCGAGGGGAGCCGGTCAGGTTCATGTCCATGCGGAAGCCCCGGTTTGCGTAGCGCCCGTACAGTGGGTCCACGCCAATCCAGACCACCAGGGCGTCATCCTTGGGGCCGGTGCGCTTGGGGATCCAGGGCACGTCCGCCTCGCACACAATGACCACGTCGGCCTGGCCTACGGCTGCTGCTGCCTCGCCTCCGTACAAGGGATGGGTCTTGGGGAAGTTCACGTAGGATCCCCCGGCCTCACAGACCGCCATGCCCGTGAGCTCGGCCAGCTCCACCAGGGCGGGAACGGCCTTGGGGTCGCGGCCCACCGTGCGGGTGATCAGGACAGGATTCGTTGCCTTGGCCAGTGCCCGGGCGACCTGGCCGATAACCTCAGCCGAGGGTACCGCGTCGGCGGCCTTGGTCATCCGCGGCGTCTCCTGGTACACGATCTTGTCCATTTTCTCAGCCAGGACCTCCCGGGGTAGCATCAGGTAGACAGGGCCGGCAGGCTCCGTCTGGGTGATGGCCAAAGCGCGGTCAACCACGGCTTCCAGGTCTACGCCGTGACGGAGTTCATAGTCCCACTTCACCCACTCCCGCACCATCCCGCCCTGGTCGTAGGCCTCCTGGGCCCAGTGGATGCCGCCGTCCCGGGAGCCGGTGGCGTCGCCCTCGGTGATGGGCGTGCGGCCCGCGCTGAACAGCAAAGGAATGTTGGCCCGTGCGGCGCTGATGAGCTGGCTCACGGCGTTGCCCGTCCCCGGGGTGGTGTGGACCATGACGACCTGAGGCTTGCCGGTAGCCATGGTATAGCCGCAGGCCATGGCGACTGCTGTAATTTCGTGGGGGACAGGAATTGGCCTGGGGAGCATCTCTTCCTTGGCAAGCCGCCGGGCGTAGGCCTCCACAATAGGGGCGAAATCCGTGCCGCCGTTGCCGAAGAAGTAGTCAATCCCCCGGGCCGCCAGCAACTCCAAATAGGCTTCCGCAACACTTTCTACCTGAGCCTCCTTAGGCATGGGAGCCCCCTTTCTCTTTTGTGAGATGGCCCCAATTCTACTCTGAGCCGCCGCTGTGTCAAGGGAACGGCTCTATCACGGTGTGGGGCAAGCAGGGCATCACGCGACAAGCAGGAGTTGACTGCTGTGAGTGAGAAGCACCGCAGACCTTTGCTCCCTTTTTGCTGGCTACATCTGCATGTCACCGCTACTAAAAAACTCTAAGAGGGGTATAATGAGTGTCTGAATCCGTGTATTTCCCATGGATGCAGTCGGGTGGGCGTGAGGTTTTCTTCGTTCCACACGGTATCAAGAAAACCCGGCGTCGCGACCTTTGCTGGGGCCAATGAGGGAGGAAAAAGGTAATGGACGATACGGGTCCGAGTAGTCCCCATACCGTATTCAAGCATTTGACCTCTTCGCTATGTCATCCACCGAAACTCCTTGTAGCAGGAGCGCCTGCCATCCTGGTATGCGCCCCTAGCTGAGCACGTCATCTTCGTGGGTGCATGGCTCTGAGGAAGGAGCGCACCCATGAAGAACCCTCTGCTGGAATTGCTCAACGCTCGCGACCTGGCGGGCCTCAAAGACTTCCTGGGCCAGTCCACGCCTCAGGACATCACCCAGGCCCTCATAGGCCTCTCCGCTGAAGAGGCGCACATCATCTTTCAGTCCCTTGACCATCAGACGGCTATCGCCGTTTTTGAGTCCCTTGACCCTTCGGTCCTCAGCGCCACTTTTGATGCCGCCGCCGGCGTTCCGGAACTGGTACCGGAAGCGGTCCGGCTGTTGTTGGCTGAACGCCAGTTCCATACGCTTCGCCAGCTTCTCGGCGCAATGAACCCGGTGGACCTGGCAAAGCTGTTAGAAAACGTGCAGCCGCAGGAAGAGGTAGTCGTCTTCCGTTTGCTCCCCAAGGACCTGGCCGTAGACGCCTTTGAGCACATGGAGACCGAGCAGCAGCAGCGGCTCCTCCGCAACTTTACTGATGACCGGGCAAGGGAGATTGTGGGCGCCATGTCCCCGGACGACCGTGCGCGTCTTTTGGACGAAGTGCCGGCCAATGTCGCCCACCGTCTGACCCAGTTGCTCCCACCCGCTGAACGTGAGGCCACCCTCATGCTCCTGGGGTACGATGAGGACAGCGCCGGCCGGATTATGACCCCCGACTTCGTAAGCTTGCGGGCAACCATGACCGTCACCCGTGCCCTGGAACGCATTCGCCAGCAGGCCCTGGATAAAGAAACTATCTACTACACCTATGTCACCGACGAGCAGCGTCACTTACTGGGCGCCGTATCCCTGAGGGAGCTGGTCCTGGCCGACCTGGATGCCACGGTGGGCAGCATTATGACCGCCAGCCCCAAGTCCGTCTCTACTCACACAGACCAGGAAGATGTAGCCAGGTTACTCCGAGACTACGACCTTCTGGCAGTACCTGTGGTGGACCGTGAGGAACGCCTGGTGGGCATCGTTACTTGGGACGACGTGGTGGACATTATGGAGGAGGAGGCGACCGAGGATATTTACCGGTACGGCGCAATTCCAATGGCTGAACGGTCGTACTTTAGCACAAGCATTTTCACCAAGAGCCGGCGCCGGATGGTATGGCTCCTCGTCCTCATTCTTGTCAATACGTTAACCGGCGTCCTGATTGCCGGGCAGGAGGAACTCCTGAGGGAAGTGGCGATTCTGGCAGCCTTCATTCCCCTCCTCATGGGTACCGGGGGCAACATCGGTGCGCAGTCCTCCACGCTTATCATCCGCGGGCTTGCAGTGGGTGAAATCAGTGGAGGGCAGGCGGCAGTCACGTTGCTGAAAGAGGCCAGTGTTGGCGTCTTTTTGGGGATTGCCTTGGGGGCGCTGACGTTTCTGTGGGCGCTGGTACTGGGCAAGGGCGATCCCCAGGTGGCCCTAGTGGTAGGTACTTCCCTTGCGACCATCGCCCTTATGGCGGCCGGCCTGGGTGGGGGGCTGCCATTTCTGTTCCGCCTGCTCAAGGTAGACCCGGCCCTGGCCTCAGCGCCCCTCATTACGACGATGCTGGACATCTTTGGTGTGGGGGTCTACTTCCTCATCGCCAATATTCTGCTGCGGTTGTAGGACCGCATGCCTTTTCTGGGTAGGGGAGGAAAGAGGTAGGGGAGCGTTCCTGGTAATGGCAAACGTGGTGGAGCATTGACAACAATACGCAGAACCGAGCGCACCCTTGAACTCACGGTCCAGCTAGCGGTCTAGCACCTCAGGTTCGAATCCAGTTTGGTGGGCCATTATGGGATAATGGCAACTTGTTTGCCAATACACCAC
>JACQOP010000099.1 GCA_016202485.1 Chloroflexota bacterium
ACACCTACGGCTACACCCACGCCGACAGCTACACCCAATCCATCTGCAAAGGTATACTCCGGTACTGCGATTGCACAGCCTGGCAGTTCCGCGTCAATTTCACTTCAGGTGCCAGCGACTAGTAACGTTACTATCCAACTCTCAATCTCTGGTGGTTCGGGCAACGATGTAGACTTTTCCATCACCAACCCAAGTGGAATCACCACCAACTATGGACGTATCAGCGGCCAAAAGACCTACACACTAACCGCCGCCTCACCCGGAACATACACCCTCAACTTGGGTAATACGTTCTCTATCATATCCAGCAAGACAGTGGCATACACAATCACGGTTTCACCCCCCTAGCAAGGAACCTATGACTCCTTCCAGAGGCATCACACATAGAACGGTCCTCTGCAACGGGCACACTGGCTCTCCCCACCCTAGCACAACTCCCTAAGCCCACCTGTGCATTTGAAGGCTCTATGCAGTCCACACAACCTGTTCCTGTAACCAAGGGTAGGCGTCGCTTCTATTATGGCTGGGTCATCGTCATCGTTGTCGGCATGGCCGGCTTTACCCAGAGCGCCGAGTCCTACCCGGTCCTGAGCATCTTCATGAAGCCCATCACTGGGGAGTTCGGCTGGAGCCGCACCGTCTTCACCGGCTCCACGCTGGTGGGCACACTCATCGGTGGTGGACTGGCCGTCGCCATTGGCCCAAGCCTGGACCGCTTCGGCGCCCGCTGGACCATGACGGCCGGCTTTGCCATCATGGGCGCTACCCTGGCCCTTATGGCCCTCATGAGCACCCTATGGCAGTTCTACACACTACAAGTCATCGGCAGAGCAGTGACCATGGGAGTGCTGGCCTTAGCAACCTCTGTTGTCATCCCCAAGTGGTTCATCACTAAACGGGGACGGGCCGCGGCCATTGCAGGACTAGGACAGCGTGTTGGCAATACCGTCACCCCTTTGTACGTGCAGTTCTTCGTGTCCATCGGGAGCTGGCGTATAGCCGCCGTGGTAGCCGGTGTGATGATGTGGGTGGTGTCCATGCTGCCTGCAGCACTTTTTATGCGGCGGCAGCCGGAAGACATGGGGATGCTGCCCGACGGAGCAGACCCCAGCCAGGCTTCAAAGGCTGGTGAGGAAACCAAGTCCTATAGCAACGCTTCTCAAGGGGAGGTGTCTTTGACAGTAAAGGAGGTGCTGCGCGAGCCCTCCTTCTATCTGTTGATGGTAGCTTTCTCCCTGGCCTTCGTCGCTGCGCCTGCTCTCAATCTGCACATGATTCCCTACATGACGGACCAGGGGATAGACCCTGGCATCGCCGCCATCGCCGTAGCCATCCTCTCGGCATGCGCCGGCGCCGGCTCTCTGGTCTCCGGGTTCCTGGCAGAGCGCTTCACTACCCGGCGGGTGATGGTGGGGATCTTTGTGCTCATGGGGGCCGGCTATTTCGGCCTGCTGGCGGTCCACGTGGCCTGGCAAGGAATCGTTTGGGCCATGTATTATGGCTTTTCCATCGGCGGGATGTTTATCCTGCAGCAGGTCATCTTTGCCGACTACTATGGCCGCGAATCCCTGGGAGCAATCCGCGGCGTGGTATGGCCTGTGCAGCTCGTCTTTAATGCCTCTGGGCCCTTTATTGCATCTGTGGCCTTTGACACCCTGGGAAGCTACACCTTCATTTTCAACGTCTTTGCCAGCCTGCTGCTGGTCTCCAGCCTGCTGATTTTCCTCTCCCGTCCGCCCAGCCTTGCCCGACAATTGTCTTAAATCTGGGAGGGTGCAAGGCAACCGCGTTCCCTGCCGGGGGCTGCTGGGGGTGTCCCCCAGCACTTCTGGGCGGGCGGGTGGGAAAAACCGACCGTTGTCAGGTGAGAAGCGGCAAACTTCCGAATTGTCGGGCAAAGCCCGTCCGCCCAAGCACAACGCGCCAGAATCCGCAGAAGCGGGATAAGCAGTGGGGCCGGGTTAACCCCCGGCCCCACTGCTTATTCTTCCTGAGGAATGTGCCGAGGCGCATTCACTAAGCGATCCGCTTCTCCGGTACAAGGTGCATTTCCACAGGGTCGCCATCTTCGTCTAACAGTGTCGGCGTTTTCTTGCCACGGATGGTATCAGCGTCCACCAGGCACTGCTTCACATCTTTAAGGGACGGCAACTCGTACATGATATCCAGCAGAGTACCCTCTATGATGGTGCGCAGGCCCCGGGCCCCGGTCTTCTGCTTCATCGCCTCCTGGGCGGCGGCCTCCAGAGATGCCGGTGTAAACACGAGGTCCACACCATCCAATTCAAAGAGATGCTGGTACTGTTTGACCAGGGCATTCTTTGGCTCGGTGAGGATTTGTATCAGGGCAGACTCATCCAGAGGGTCCAGGGTGACCACAACAGGAAGGCGGCCAATGAATTCGGGGATGAAGCCGTACTGGAGGAGGTCGTCGGTGGTGATGTGACGGAGGAATTCACTAGCGGACGGAGCGCTATCATGAGGGGCATGAAAGCCGATGCTGCGGCGTCCCCTGGCCAGGCGCTTTTCTATAATGGTTTCCACACCCTCAAAGCTGCCGCCGCAGATGAAGAGGATGCCGTCGGTTCGGATCTGCAAGAACTCCTGGTGGGGGTGCTTACGCCCTCCTTGGGGGGGGACGTTGGCGACGGTGCCCTCTATGATCTTTAAGAGGGCCTGCTGGACGCCCTCGCCGGAGACGTCCCGGGTGATGGAAGGGTTGGGTCCCTTGCGGGCGATTTTGTCAATCTCATCAATGTAGATGATGCCGCGCTCGGCCCGAGCTATGTCAAAGTCCGCCGCCTGGATAAGGCGCAGGAGGATGTTCTCCACATCCTCGCCCACATAGCCGGCCTCGGTAAGAGAGGTAGCGTCGCTGATACTGAAGGGCACATCCAAGATGCGGGCCAGGGTCTGGGCCAGAAGGGTCTTGCCGCAGCCTGTGGGGCCAATCATCAGGATGTTGCTCTTCTGTACCTCTACGCCGTTGGACTTGAAGTTGCTGACGATGCGTTTGTAGTGATTGTAGACAGCCACACTGAGAAGACGCTGGGCCCGCTCCTGGCCGACGACATACTCCCCCAGAAGGCGGTGTATGTCCCTGGGGACCAGAGGCGCACCGGCATCTCGGTGGCCTGCCAGTGGGGGGGCCTGGTCTTCTGCGATGATGCGCCCGCAAACTGAGACGCACTGTTCACAGATAAAGACAGAGCCACCCCCGCGGATGAGGCGCTTGACCTGGCTCTGGGGTTTGTTGCAGAAGGAGCACCGGTATTCTGGACGCGTTCCCTCGTTCACCATAGGAAAAGGCCCTTTCCGTTCTTAGCTAGCGGCTTTCCCGTTCTTTTCCGCCATCTTGCCGTAGAGCACCTCATCAATGATGCCGTACTCCTTGGCCTGGTCCGAGTTCAAATAGTAGTCCCTGTCGGTGTCCCTGGCAACTTTCTCATAAGGCTGGCCCGTATTCTCAGAGATGATGTTGCGGATGATGTCCTGCATGCGCAGGATCTCCCGGGCGGCGATCTCAATATCCGCAGCCTGGCCCTGGGCGCCCCCAATAGGCTGGTGCATGTGGATAGTGGCATTGGGCAGAGCATACCGCTTGCCCCTGGCCCCAGTGCACAGCAGGACTGTTGCCATGCTGGCTGCCATGCCCACACAAATGGTAGACACATCGGGTTTGATGAGGCGCATGGTGTCCAGGATGGCCAGGCCCGAGCTGATGACGCCGCCAGGGCTATTGACATACAGATGGATGTCTTTATCAGGGTCTTCACGCTCTAAAAAGAGCAGTTGGGCCATGATAAGGTTGGCGACAGGGTCGCTGATAGCAGTCCCCAGGAAGACAATGCGCTCCCGAAGGAGGAGGGAATAGATATCAAAGGCCCGCTCTCCCCTGGCCGAGGTCTCTATGACCATAGGGATGACGCTGCGAATAGGGTCTGGTAGGGGGTTGGTAGGGGTAAAGAGTGTATTCTTGGGTAGTTCCAGCATTGAAGATCCCTCCTGGGGTGGTATATATGGCTGGTCCAAAGGTTACTTGATGCCGGAGGCGCCGCTTAGGCCTCCCCCTTGGCAATGGAGACCAGGCGCTCAATGGCCTTCCGGCGGGCAATGATGTTGGCCAGGGTGTCGCGGCTATCAGGCTTGTTCAGGTCACGCCGCATTCTCTTTTCTTGTGACCCTGCATTAGCGACAAGGCGGTTGATCTCCCCATCCACCTCTTCATCGGTAGCGCGAACCCCTTCAAGCTCTGCCACACTGTTCAGAGCGTAAACCCTGGTGATGCGCTCCAAAGCCTCCTTTTGTGCATCCTCCCGGTGCTGCTCCTGGCTACGGCCCACTAGCGACAGGTACTGGTCTACGCTGACGCGCTGTCGCTTCAGGGTGTCCTCCTCCTCCTGTAGGATGTGCAGGGCCTCATGCTCTACCAGCATATCAGAGACTTCCAGGGTGGTACGGGACACTAGTTCGTCCACCACGCTTCCCTCATACTTGACGTGTGCGTCCTCTTCCTTGCGTTTGAGCAGGTCGGCGCGAATCTTGTCCTTCAGGGCATCCAGGGTCTCATAGCCGGCCTCAATGCCTTTAGCAAACTCGTCATCCATCTCAGGCAGGAGCTTGGCTTTGATCTCATGCGCAGTGACCCTGAATGCACACTCCTTGCCCGCCAGGGACGGGTCCCCAAAATCATCAGGGACCTGGATGGTAAACTCCTTGGTTTCGCCGGGCGAAAGGCCAACCAGGGCTTCCGCAAAGCCCTTGACAGGGATGGGGCTGCCTTCGGCGCAGTAAAACTCTACTCCCTTCTGATCAGTGACCTGTTTCTTTTCCACTTCGCCGTGGGCGTCAATGGTTACGCGGTCGCCAAAGACTACCGGGCGTTCTACCGGCCCCCAGGGTGCCTGGGCCAAGCGCATATCCTCCAGGACATGGTCCACTTCCTCATCGGTGATCTCAACGGGAGTAGCCAGCAGCCTGATCTCCCGGTAGGCATTGAGAGTGGCCTTGGGGAGGAGCGGCACCGTAGCTTTAAGGACGATGGGAATCTCCCGCTGCACCACCTCTACGCGGGGCACACCGCCCTGCTCTATGCCCTGCTCATTCACGGCCTTGTCCACCGCTTCAGGGATAAGGAACTCCATCGCCTCTTCCAGCATGGCTTCATCCCCCACCATGCGCTGGACGATAGCCTTGGGAGCCTTGCCTTTTCGGAACCCGGGGACATTGATCCGCTGGACCAGGTGGCGATAGGCCTTATCGTAGTAGGGGGGCAGGTCGCCCTCTTCCATTTCTATGTTCAGGGCAACTTCACGCTTCTCTAGCTCTTCTTTTGTTACCTTCAATGCGGCGCTCCACTCAAACACAAGGCAGGCGCACAACACAAGCATGTCTGCGCCCGTGTTTGCCTGCCCTATAGAGGTCCTGTCTAGGATTATAGCATGGGTGCTTCCTGGGGATAACTAGCCCTTTGGCTAGGGAGCGTTTCCACCTGGTCTGCTGGCCCGCTCATCTTTCATTCCACTACCTGGATGTGCAGTTCGTTGAGCTGCTCTAAGGTCACCGGTGCAGGTGTCCTGAACAACGGGTCAATACCGCTCTGGGTCTTGGGGAAGGCGATGACATCGCGAATGGAGTCGGCGAAGTCCGTGAGCAGGCTGATGAACCGGTCAACGCCGGGGGCAATGCCCCCGTGAGGAGGCGCGCCGTACTCCAACGCCTGCAAAAGCTGGCCGAAGCGCTCCTCCATCTGCTCTTCCGTGTAGCCCAGGAAGCGCATGATGCGCTCCTGCTGGGTCCGGTTGTGGTTCCGAATGCTGCCGCTGGCCAGTTCCATGCCGTTACACACGAGGTCATAGTGGCGGGCGCGCATACGTCCAGGGTCGTTGTCCAGCCACTCCATGTCCCCCTCCCTGGGCGAGGTAAACAGGTGGTGCTCCGGCTCCCATTTCTTATCCTCATCGTTCCAGGCAAAGAGAGGGAAGTCGGTCACGAAGGCCAGGGCAAGCACGTGGGGGTCTGCCAGGCCCAAACGCTTGCCCATCTCATTGCGGAGCTGGGACAGCGCCGTATTAGTGGTTGTGGCAGGCCCAGCCACCATCAGAACCAGGTCGCCGCGCTTCGCACCAGTCCGCCGGGCAATCTCCTGCACCTGGTCTACGTTCAGGAATCGGGCGATGCTGGAGCGCACCTCTTCCATGGTAAGGCTATCAAGGGACCCGCCTTCCCCTTCCAGGGCGATGGAGATCAACCCGCGAGCGCCCCTGGACTGGACAAAGGCAGTCAGCTCGTCAATCTGGCGGCGGGAATAGGAGGCGCAGCCTGGGGCAGCAAAGGCCTTGGCCAGCCCCCCTTTCTGCCCTACCGCATCTCGTAGGACCTGGGCAGAGGAGTCCCTTGCCCAGTCTGTCACATCGGCCAACTCCAGGCCGAAGCGCAAGTCTGGCTTATCTGTGCCATAGCGGGTCATCACGTCATCATAGCGCAGGCGTGGGAACGGCCCCATGATGCGGCGGTTTGGCGCTACCTTCTTCACAATGTCTGTATAGAGCTCTTCCACCAGATTCGTCACATCATGCTCGTCCACGAAGCTCAGTTCAATGTCAAGCTGGGTATGCTCAAACTGGCGGTCGCCCCGCAAGTCTTCGTCCCGGAAACAGCGGGCTATCTGGAAGTACCGCTCGTAGCCCGCCACCATGAGGAGCTGCTTGAGCTGCTGGGGCGACTGCGGCAGCGCGTAGAAGCTACCCGGGTACATCCGGCTGGGGACCAGGAAGTCCCGCGCGCCTTCAGGAGTGCTTTTGATGAGGATGGGCGTCTCTATCTCCAGGAACCCTCTGGCGT
This sequence comes from Chloroflexota bacterium, assembly GCA_016202485.1. Lineage (GTDB taxonomy): Bacteria > Chloroflexota > Dehalococcoidia > Lucifugimonadales > JACPCL1 > JACPCL1. Next base: position 6,844 of record JACQOP010000099.1, read on the forward strand.
CCAGGAAGTCCCTCATGTGCTTGACCACGCGGTGGCGCAGCACCATGTTGTCGTGCATCCGTGAAGTGCGCAGGTCCAGGTAGCGCCACTGCAGGCGCAGGAGCTCATCAACCTGGCCGGGGTCCGCAATCTCAATGGGGGGCGTCTTGGACTGGTTCAACACCTTGGCCTGGGTGGCATACACCTCTATCTCGCCGGTAGGCAGGTTGGGGTTGGCCGTCCCAGCCGGGCGCAGGCGCACCTCGCCCTCCACCTGTACCACCCATTCGCTGCGGAAGGCCTCCGCCGTGTGGTGGGCCTCCGGCGCCGTCTCCGGGTTGAACACCACCTGCGCCAGCCCCTTGCTGTCCCGCAGGTCAATAAAAATCAGGCCGCCGTGGTCCCGGCGGCGGTGCACCCATCCAGCGAGGGTCACCTTCTGACCGGTGTGCTCTTTCCGCACATCGCCGCATGCAATCGTTTTGAACACAGGCTCGTTACCTCCCATATCTCCTGATTATAGGGGAGGCGATATGGCGGTTCAATGGCAGTCGTCAGTGCTCGCCATATCCTCCTGCAGGAATAAAATACCTGCAACCTACCTACCAAAGGTGCGTTGATGGCCGTAGTAGTGAGCATCATAATGGACTTGTACCACGTATTGACGTTCTCTTGCCCCATGCGCTTTGCCCGATAAATGCCTTCATGTCAAGGAGGGTGCGAGGGAACCGCGTTCCCTGCCGGGGGCTGCTGGGGGCGTCCCCCGTGAGCCGAAGCCCTGAGCGAAGCGAATGGGGCTTTCGGGCGGGCGGTTGGGAAAAAGCGACCTCTGCCGGGTGAGAAGCAGCAAACTCCTGAAATGTCGGGCAAAGCCTGCCCCATGATAGAGAGGCCGCAGACCTTTCAATTCCTTTCTAGGAAGGACGCAGAGATAGAGACAAACAAAACCGAGCTTGTAGGAGGCATACGTAGCATGCAAAAGAAATCACCTCTCGTTCCAGTGGGTTTCGTGGCAGGTGCAGTCTTCGCAGCGGCGGGCGCCCTGGTTATTTCCTACCTCTACTTCCATCTAGCCGGTTTTAATCCAGGCGGTCCCGGAAACGTCCTCCTCCTCGTGGCCTTGTTTCTGCCGTTCGCGGGAGGACTACCCCTCGGTTTCCTACGTCGTCAGGAGGAGGGTAATTTTCTCTTCGGCGCGGGAGCAGGTGCCCTGGGGTCAGGACTCACAACCCTGGCCGTCCCCCTGTATGTCATCGCCTTCATCTCCACCGAGCTTGATTTGAATTGGCCCACGCTTGTTTCAATCGGACCCTGGGTGTTGGCTGTTGCGGCAGGAGCTGCCCTGCTTGGCGCTCTGCTCACCGGCTCCGCTGCCTGGCTTGCCGGGCGTGTGGTACCACATTGTCCTCACCCTTGCCGTCAATGACCTCAAGTGCTACGTCAACGGCGAATTGAAGGCCACCGACACAGATACGCTGGGAGCAGACGGCATCGGCACGGCAACTCCCATATACTTTGGGAGAAACATCCCGGGCACCGCCTTCTTCCCGGGCTCCATAGACGACGCCCGCATCTACAACCGCGTCCTCACGCCGGAGGAGGTCCAGGGTCTTGCCGTGCGCCCAACGGTCCACTATGCGAACCGCTTCTACGAGAAGGACCTGAGCACTGGCCAGGCCACCACCTACTACTACCACGGCAGCAGTCTTGTGGCCCTGCGCAAAGGCACCACTCTGGAGTACGTCCACCAGGACCACCTGGGCGGGACGCTCCTGACCACCAGCGCCAGCGGCA
>JACQOP010000096.1 GCA_016202485.1 Chloroflexota bacterium
GCCCTCGCGTATTCAGGCCGTCACTCTGGAGGATGTCCGCCGCGCCGCCCAGACCCACCTCCTCAGTGACCGCCTCGCCATTCTGGTCGTGGGCGACCGCGCCCGAATAGAGCCGGGCCTTGCAGAGCTTGGCCTCCCTCTGCGCCTGGTAGACCCAGAAGGACGGGAGCTATAATCAGCCCCTTCCCCGCCTGAATGAAAGTGCCGCCCGCGCTAGGAGCCGGCGGCACTTTCATTCAAAAAGGCCAATAGCGGTAGGAGTCAAAGGAAGTTATGCCCCGAAAGGTGCCAGGGGACCAGAGCCTGTCCTTGGTGAGCCGTAGCCCTGAACGTAGTGAATGGGAAGCGAAGGATTCCCTGCCGGGGGCTGCTGGGGTGTCCCCGAACATCATGGGTGGGTAGGAATGAAGCCGTCGGCCAGCCAGGGCCAGGCTCACCCCACCCCCTCCGGCTTGACCACCGCCACCAGCACCATGTGATAGCCCGTCGCCCCACCGGGCAGGCTGTCCCTCACTTGGGCGATCTGCGGCGTCCCCTTCCCGTCCACCGCCCGCACCTTCAGGATCTGTATCCCTTGGGCGGCAGGCGTCCAGTTGCCCGTCCACAATTGCCACGTATAGGGCGAAAGCGCCTTCCGCACCTCGGCAGGATACCAAGTCATCCCGTCGTCAGGGCTGAACTCCACCTCACGGATACCTCGATCCCCTGCAAAGGCAACGCCCCCCACCAGCACCTCGGCCCCTATTGGCACATCCGCAGAGCCCGGCGGCACGTCAATCCGCGACATCGTGTTCTGGTCCGCCGAGTCAGCCCACCCCCGCACCTGCCAGTAGCCCCGGAAGCTGGCCGGTACCGGCTCTATCCTCGTCAGCCACTTCACGTTCTCCATCCCCCACAGGCCCGGCACGATAATGCGGGCGGGAAAGCCGTGGTTATGTGGCAGCGGCTCCCCGTTCATCATATAGGCCACAATCGTCTGGGGCCGCATGGCAATCTCCACCGGAAAGCTGTCCACGTACCCGTCCGCGGCGCGGAAGGCTAGCCGTTCCGTGCCAGGCGGGAGTTGCGCCTGCTCCAGCAGGTCTTTCAACGGCACACCCCGCCATAGGGCGTTGCTGATATATGGACCTCCCACGGGGTTGCTGATGCACTGGAGCGTCGCGTACTCCTCTACCCACGCCAGCGCCTTCAGCTCCTCATAGGTCAGAGTGAGGGGGTTCCCCACGTCGCCTCCAATCTCCAGTTTCCAGGTGCCTGCGTCCATCCTGGGGTTGATGATGTTCTTGGAGATTTCGTAGAACGTATCATTGGGCGTTATCTCGGGAGGAAGCTGGCCCGCCGTGTAGGATACCCTGGCCGGTGTAATAGCGGATACGCCTTGGACGATGGAGCGCCCCGCGAACCCTGCCACACCCACCACCAGGGCAAAGAACCCTGCTCGCTGCAAAAACTCCCGCCGCCCCGGCTTGGCTGCTACGGTTGACCTGGCCGCTCCCCTAACTGCTCCCATGGTGTGAAGGTTCGCCACCACCAGTCCGTAGGCCAGCACGGGCAAGAACGTGGCCCAGAGATAGCCACCCGCGCCCGTCACAACCCTGGTCCCAAAGAACCCCCCACCAATGACCGGTGTCAACGCCCCCGCCAGCAGAATGGCCAGCGCCAGTCCCAACAACGTCCCCCTTGCCCAGGGCAGCGTCTCAGAGATTGGTAAGCGGTAGCCATATCGCGCGTACAACACACCGATGCCGCCGCCGGCCAGCGTCTGCCCTGCCAGCAGCGACCCGAACAGCAGTGGCTTGGCCCCCACCTCCAGACGCGTCAGCACAAAGTCAAAGACCCTTGGAGGCGTCAGCTTCAGCACCCAGTCCGCCAGCAGTTCCGGCAGCACAATGGTGTCCAGCGAAAAGCGCATGGCCACCATCAGGGCTGTCATAGCGATACCAGCCCAAACGCCAGCCCAAAACCCAGACCAACGGGGCCGTCCCTCCACTTGCTGACCAAGAGACCGCTCAACCGGCTGAACCTGTTGCTCCACAGCGACCACCTCCTAAAACCAGTGCCGTTACTGTACCATACGTAATTGCAGAAGGAGCGGTTTCAGAGCTGTTTTGCAGCACCCCAAGCAGCCCATAAAAGTGGAAAGCCGTGCCCCCAGATGGGCTTCTCTGAAAAACTGAGGAAGCGCCTGCCCTTGTATTTTGGGGGGCGTAGTCAAATGCAACTCGGGGTAGGAGGGCGAGTGAAATCCATCGTGGTGAGGGGGCTCATGTTGTGCAAAAGTCATGGACCTTTTTCTGGATGGTACAATTACCGAAAATCTGAGATCCCTGGGAAGCGATGATGCAGACTGGCAATGCAAAGCCCCATCCCGTACAGGAGTTCCTCGAATCCCCCATCGGGACATACCTGGTCATGGGGACTTTCAGCCTCCTGGCGGCAGGAATCATGTTCCTCGTCGGAGGAAGCTTGGCCGAAGTGTCCGGCCAGGAAGGGCAACTACTTGGGTTTACCTTCAAGGCCGGTGGTTCCTTCGGAGGTTTCATCATCGTCCTCTGGCTCTCTTTCTACCTGATGGACAGGCTCAAGAGGTCTCAGCAGAGTCCTGGCGGCGCTGCGCCCGCGGCTACCCTTGACCTGGGCAAACCCGTGACCAAAGACCAGTTGGATTACCAGGACGTGGGCCTGGCCATTGACCGCCTGGTCCAGCTCTTGCGCCCCCGGCATCCGGACCTCGTGGTAGCCATCGACAAAGGGGGAGCGATTATTGGAGGAGTCCTGGCCAAGCGCCTGGGTATTCCCCTTCGCTATCTATACCGCCCTCCGGCCGGGGGAGGGTTTTCCCTCGGCTATGACGTCACAGGGCTGCAGGGCCAGACGGTGCTCCTGGTGGATGATTGCAGCCGTACGGGTCGCACCCTGGATCAGGCCGTCGCCCTGGTCCAGAGCCACCACAGGATTAAGGGACTGATCACGGCGGTCGCCCTGTACACCCTCCCCGGACGGCGAGGGCAGGAAACACGGACCATCCCCGACTGCCATGCCTTGCAGACCAACCGGGTGGATATCAAGATGCCGTGGGATGCCTAGGCCGGCTGAGAGGGCAGTGCCATGATGCGGAGAGTCTGCCCTGAACACACGAAGGGCAGAGATGAAACCCTTACCTTCAACCCAGTTGCATAAATCGCAGATGACTTCAGAGCGTCCCAACGACAGCACCATGCCCACCCTCTACATCATCGCCACGCCCATCGGCAACCTGGAGGACATCTCCCTCCGGGCGCTCCGCGTCCTCAAGGAGGTCGCCCTCATCGCTGCCGAGGACACTCGCACCACCCGCAAACTGCTCCAGCGCTACGATATCCACACGCCTCTGGTCAGCTTCTTTGAAGGCAACTATGCCCAGCGCATCCCGGAGCTGGTGGCCCGACTGGATCGGGAAGACATCGCCCTGGTCTCAGAGGCTGGCGTCCCCGGCATCCGCGACCCCGGCCTGGAGCTGGTCAACGCCGCTTTGGCAGCAGAGTATAATGTTGTGCCCATACCAGGGCCGTCAGCCATTACAACCGCCCTCTCAGTATCAGGCCTGCCAGGGGAAGAGTTCCTCTTTTTGGGCTTCCTGCCCAGCCGCAAGACCGACCGCCGAAAGGTGCTGGAAGAAGTTGCCCTGGAGACCCGCACCCTGGTGCTCTTTGAGTCGCCCCACCGTTTGCAGGACTCCTTGCAAGACATGGCGTCGGCCTTTGGCGCCGGCAGGCGCGTCGCCGTCTGCCGTGAGCTCACCAAGCTCCACGAGGAGGTCTTCCGTACAACCCTTGCCGAGGCCCTGGAGCGCTTCACCACTCCCCGTGGCGAGTTCACTTTGGTCATAGAGGGCACTCGGGATATGGAAGGCCGCGAACCTTCCCAGGTTGAGGACATCCTGGCCGATATGCGCCTGCTGAAGACCGCCCGAGCGCCCGTCAAAGAAGTCATGGCCCAGATGGCTCGCGTCTACGGCCTCAGCCGCCGGCAGGCCTACAAGCTCTGGCTGGAGGTGGAGTGATGCCTCTTCTATGCTAGAATACACCCACTTCTCTCCTGAAAGGCCTCCATCGTGCCTGAAAAAGTCTTCGTCTGCGCTGCCTGGCCCTACACCAACGGCCAGCTCCACCTCGGCCACCTGGCCGGCTGCTACATGGCCGCCGACATCTTCGCCCGCTATCACCGGCTCAAGGGCAACCGCGTCCTCATGGTCTCCGGCAGCGACCAGCATGGCACGCCCGTCACCCTGCGCGCCGAGGAAGAAGGCGTCCCACCCCAGGTCATCGTAGACCGCTACCGCGCCTCGCAGCTAGAGGTGTGGGACAGGCTGGGCATCACCTTTGACGTCTACACTTCCACTGGCACCCCCAACCACCAGGAGACCGTGCAGGCCCTCTTTCTGGACCTCCTAGGCAAAGGCCTTATCTACAAGGCATCTATGACCCAGCCCTACGACGAGCAGGCCGGCCGCTTCCTCCCCGACCGCTACGTGGAGGGTACCTGCCCCTTCTGCGGCAACCCCAGGGCCAGGGGCGACCAGTGTGACAACTGCGGCAAGCCCATGGACCCCCTGGAACTGAAAGACCCCCGCAGCCGCCTCACAGGCGCTACGCCCGTGGCGCGAGAATCCGAGCACTTCTTCCTCAAGCTCAGTGCCCTGGAGCAGCCCCTGCTCCAGTGGGTGCGCAAGCAGGCCCACTGGCGTCCCAGCGTCCTCAACTTCACCACCCGCTACCTGGAGGAAGGCCTCCACGACAGGGCCATTACTCGGGACATTACCTGGGGCGTCCCTATCCCCCTGCCTGGCTACGACGACAAGCGCATCTACGTCTGGTTTGAGGCTTGTACCGGCTACCTCTCCGCCGCCAAGGAGTGGGCCCAGCGCCAGGGCACGCCTGACGCCTGGAAGGAGTTCTGGACCGACCCCGCCTGCAAGTCCTACTACTTCTTGGGCAAGGACAACATCCCTTTCCATACCATCATCTGGCCCGGCATGCTCATGGGCTACGATCAGGGCCTCAACCTCCCC
>JACQOP010000097.1 GCA_016202485.1 Chloroflexota bacterium
AATCTTATCTGGGGACACCCCAGCCCCCGCAGAAAACCTCTGGTTTTCTGCACTTTCCTGGCTACGAAGGTATTTTCCGGGCAAGGCCGCAGCGGAGGGAGGGTGCCCCAAGGGGCGACGGTATATAGGAAAGGGGCGGGTGGCACGGGGGGTTACGCCGTCACCGCAGCAATTTGCAAGTTTGGCACTTCCAAAGAAGACGGAGAACCACATGCGGGCATTTCATCCCATGTACGACCATCCAGCAACCTGCCGCCCCACTTAGGGGTAAGGCCGCCCCATTGCTTGAAGAAGAAGGGGACCTTCTGTGCAATGCACTGGTCGCGGATAGTCCGCACCCAGCAGGGGTCTATGGGTCTGTGGCCTGGCCCGCTTTCCCCACCGACGATAACCCAATGGATATCGTGAAGATTCAAGTCTGCGATGGGGCCAATAAGGGGCTCTATGGACAGGAAGCGAACGGCAGCGGGAACTTTACGTAAGACATCAATACGCCACGCGTAGCGCTGGCTTTCCACACTCACCCCGGCCCAGGCATTAGCGGGCCAGGGACCGGGGTAGCGCAGCATACGGGAAGGGCGCTTAGTGAGGATCTGGAAGGTATGCTGCGGGCACCGGCGTATGACGTCGAAGACCTCGTCGACGAAAGTGTAAGGCACTTTCCCGGAGTGGAACAGGTCACTCATGCTGTTGACGAAGATATAGCTGGGCTGTCGCCAGTGCAGGGGCGCGGTCAGGCGCTCTGGATGCAGCGTCACCTGGGTGAAGTCACGGCCAAAGCGCTGGGTGAGGCGCTCGGCATAGCAATGGTCACAGCCAGGGCTGACCTTGGTACACCCGGTAACCGGGTTCCAGGTCTTGTTGGTCCACTCTATGGCAGTTGTGCCGGGCATGGTCCCACTTCTCAGATAAATCTAAGTACCATCGCTCCCCTTGGCGGAAGTTGTAAGGGTCTTCCTGAACAAGAGGCAGTTGTTCACCAAAAGACAACTGTGGCCTGAAGACATCTGCCATGATTTTGTTTCCGACGGGATGGTCACTACAGAAAAAGAGGTCATAGAGGGCGCGCCGATTTTGTCGGCGAATTGTACGAGGCCCTAGCACATAGTTGTATCCAAGTTCCTTCAGACCCGACCAGTAGAGATACAAGAAGCGCCTGCGCTTTTGAGCAGCCTCGAAGGAGCCTTGTTGCCATGCTTGGTAGACCTTTCGCCATTTCACAGGGTCTGGCATAACGCTGCTGATCTGCTCCTCTGTAGTCTCGCCCCAAATAAGCTCTGGATTCTCATCTCTCGGCAGCATTCGCACCAGGCCCATGTTGTACGGGAAGAGGATGAACTGCTCTAGCTTGTTGCCCGACGGCCACATTTGAATCCTAGAAATTTGGGTAATTGTATTCCAAGCCAGGGCAGGCGAAGGAGGGTCCAAGAAAAAGAAGCTTGCCCCGCTCCGTGAGAGGCTGCGTAAGACAGTCTGAATTTGCACGTTGCAATCTCCTTGAAGGATCTGGGTCTTGCCCTGCAGTCCAAGCCTGGTCACCCAGTCTTGCAACGCGAGAACGTGATCAGGGTCTAAGTCCAGGAGAATAAATCTGGAGAACGGCGGCTCAAGCCTCATGGCAATTAAAGGGGAACCATCAAAGACCTCACCGGTATCGCGGTTCTTGACCAGCCCCGGGCCAGCAAACAGGTCAACATACGTGATAATGTCGCCTCGCTCCCAGATGTCCTTGGTTGCATTCACATAAGCAGCGAGGTACTTCCTGAGGAGGGTCAGCTTCTCAAGCGACCACGGACCGACATCTCGCGCACGTTCCTGCACAGGCACACCTCCGCAATGGCCTTATTAGAACAAATGTATTGCATTTTGTCAAACTCTTCGTCAGTATACGGCACGACAGGAATCATGCGTAGGGGCTTGGAGGATGCTATCATATTCCCCATGACCACCTTACTAAAGCACCGCATCGCAGCGCTGGTGGGCCAGGCCGCCGAGGAGGCCCAGCGGCAGGGCGCGCTGCCGGCGGGGCCCCTGCCGGAGATTGAGGTGGAGCGCCCCCAGAACCCGGAGCACGGGGACTTCGCCGTCAGCCTGCCTCTGAAGCTGGCGCGGGTGGCGCGCATGAATCCCCTGGCCATTGCTCAGCGCCTTGCGCCCTTGCTGCCCCCGGAAGAGGCCATTGCCGAGGTGAAGGTGGCGGCGCCGGGGTTCATCAACTTCACGGTGCGCCAGGAGTGGCTGCAATGGCAGGTAGAGGCCATCATCAAGGCGGGGGAGCACTTTGGGTCGCTGGCCCGGGAGAATCGGGAGCGGATACACATAGAGTTCGTGAGCGTGAACCCCACGGGGCCGTTGCACGTGGGCCACGCGCGGGGCGCGGTGCTGGGGAGTGGGCTGGCCAGCATCCTGGCGGCGGCAGGCCATCAGGTTTCAAAGGAGTATTACATCAACGATGCGGGGACGCAGATGCAGGTGTTCGCCCGGTCGCTGTACGCCCGCTACGTGCAGGCTCTGGGCCGTTCGTCAGAGATGCCGGAGAACGGCTACGTGGGCGAGTACGTGATTGACCTGGGCAAGGAGCTTGTGGCCGAACAGGGCGACAGGTTCGCGGGGATGGGCGAAGCGGAGGCGGTGGAGGCAGTCAGAGAGTGGGGCCTGCAGAAGATGCTGGAGTTGATCCGCTTGGACCTGGAGGCCATCGGCGTGACCTTTGACGTGTGGTTCAGCGAGAGGTCGGTGTTTGAATCGGGACAGTATACGGAAACCATGGAACTGCTGCGGGCGAAGGGGTACCTGGCCCAGCGGGAGGGGGCGACGTGGTTCGCCTCCACGATGCTGGGCGAGGACAAGGACAACGTGCTGGTGCGCAGCACGGGGGAGCCGACCTACTTTGCGTCGGACACGGCGTACCACCGGGGGAAGTTCCTGCGGGGCTTTGACCGGTGCATTGATATCTTTGGCGCGGACCACCAGGGGCATGTGCCGCGGCTGAAGGCGGCCATGGAGGCGGTGGGGATAGACCCGTCGCGGCTGACGGTGCTGGTGAACCAGCTCGTGGCCCTGAAGCAGGGCGGCGATGCCGTCCGAGCCTCCAAGCGCACCGGAAACATTGTGACGCTCCGGGAACTGGTAGACGAGGTAGGGCCGGATGCCTGCCGCTTCTTCTTCCTATCGCGCCCGCCGGAGAGCCAGATGGAGTTTGACCTGGCCCTGGCCAAGGAGGAGTCCGCAGACAACCCGGTGTACTACGTGCAGTACGCTCACGCACGCATCGCCTCCATCCTGCGGCTGGGCCAGGAGCGGGGGTTGGAGTGGAGTGGGGGGGACGTGTCGCTGCTGGGGGACCCTGCGGAGCTGGGCCTGATACGGAAGATGCTGCAACTGCCGGAACTGGTGGAGACCATGGCGGAGCGGCTGGAGCCGCACCACCTGCCCCGGTATGCCCAGGACCTGGCCACGGCCTTCCACTGGTTCTACCAGCAGTGCCGGGTGGTCTCCAGCGAGCCTTCGGAGCGGGCCATGACCCTGGCGCGGCTGAAGCTGGTGGAGGCGAGCCGGGTGGCGCTGGCGCGGTGCCTGGAGTTGATGGGGATGAGCGCGCCGGAGCGGATGTGAGGAGAGATCTCCCTGCCTCCCTGGCCCATTTGAGTTCACGATGGTGGGGCATGAACCCCCTTTTCATCACCCTGGGGTTGGTTGCTCTGCCTCTGCTGGCAGGATGCGGCTACCAACCGGCTTCTCCGGGGGAGACTCTGGCTGCCGCAGATACTTTGACGCCCCTCGTTTCGCCAACAGCAACCAAGACACGCATCCTCCATTTTCGCCTGTCCCTTGGACCCAGGAGAGGATGCAAGAGACCATTGACCTCTGGCCTGAACGTTACAAGTCCCGCATAGACGAGCACACTGCGGTGCTCTTCACTGACCTCCCAGACACTCAGCACACTTCATCCGCCCTGCTGTCATCTACCACGTTCCAACGCTGTCGCAGGCATGGGTAGGCACCTCCTTACTTCAGGGCTCAAGAATGGGAACGATTTGCTACGCCGGTGAAGAGGGGCTGAGGCGTTGGAGGCGGTCCTGGCTGACCCACAAGTGATGGCGCAGATTGACCAGTGCCTTCCTGAAGGGGCCCGCAGAGGCCCGCACGCGTGTGATGAGGAACGTGCACCGTCGGGGGGCTAGGATAAGCGTCGCTGCGCCGTGACTTGTGCCCCATGCAAAGGGAGTGCTACACTGGCGCTATCCTGCTGGGGGTGAGGCATGGAATACGTCCACTACACCGGCGACACGGAAGTGCAATCGCCCATTCTGCTCATGGCCTTTGCCGGCTGGCCGGACGCCGCCGAAGGGGCCACGGCCGCCCTAAAGTACCTGACGCGTAAGCTGCCGGCCAAGAAGGTGGCCTCCGTGGACCCCGAGGAGTTTTACGTTTTCACGGAGAAGCGGCCCGTCACACGGACCAACGCCGAGGGGGAGCGGGAGATCACCTGGCCTTCCAACGATTTCTACGCGTACGAGACCCGGGACCACTATGCGGATCTGCTCTTCTTTGTTGGCGTAGAGCCGAACCTGAAGTGGCGCACCTTCTCCAACACCCTGGTGGAGGTAGCCAGGAAGTTTGGGGTGACCAAGGCCATCCTGGTGGGGGCGCTGTTGGACTCGGTGCCTCACACCCGGCCCATCCGGGTCTCCGGCGGCGCCACTGACCCCGAGATGGCGAAGCGCCTGGGCAACCAGGGCGTGCGGGGCTCCGGCTACCAGGGGCCTACGGGCATCGGCACCGCTGTGTCTCAGGTCTTCCGGGAGCAGGGCATCCCCTTCGGCAGCGTGTGGGGGCACTCGCCCCACTACATCCAGGTGGCGCACTTCCCCAAGGTGAGCCTGGCCATCCTGGAGTCCCTGCAGGATGTTCTGGGGACCAGCTTTGACCTGGGGGAGATGCGGGAGTCTGATGGCAGCTTTGACCGCCAGTTCAAGGAGGTCCTGGAGAAGGAGGACGACATCCAGGCGTATGTCCGCCGCCTGGAGCGCCGTTATGACGCCGCCCAGACGCAGGAGGCGGCCATGCCTTCTCCTCAGGAGATGGTACAGGAGTTGGAGCAGTTCCTGAAGAGCCGCCACCAGCAGAACGAGCCGTGACCCTGCCCGAATCCTTGACGGAGACCGGCCGCCCGTGATTCCCCTGGCGGACTCCTCCCTGCGGACAGGGCGGCGGCCCTATGTCAACATTGCCATCATCCTCATTAACGCCCTGGTCTTCCTGTACGAGCTTTTCCTGCCGGACCGCACTGTTTTTTTCTACACCTATGGCCTCATCCCATCGGAGGTCACCAGCGGCCAGGCCTTTGCCACGCTGATGACCAGGGGAGGTCCCCTGGATATCACTAGGCCCTTCCCTATCTGGGGCACCCTGTTCAGCTCCATGTTCATCCACGGGAGCTGGATGCACTTTATTGGCAACATGGTGTACCTATGGGTCTTTGGCGATAACATAGAGGGGCGCGTTGGCCATATCCTTTACCTGGTCTTCTACGTGGCGGCAGGCGTTGCAGCAGCCCTGGCCCAGGTGGCCGTAGGCCCCAACTCTCAGATTCCCACCATTGGCGCCAGTGGGGCCATTGCCGGCGTGCTGGGGGCATACCTGGTGTTGTACCCCCGCAGCCGTATCAAGACCTTGACGTTAACCTATATCATCACCGTCATCCAGATACCGGCGGTGCTGCTGCTGAGCATCTGGCTCCTGCTGCAGTTTGTACAGGGCCTGGGGAGTCTGGGCGTTAGTTCCCAGAGCGGAGGAGTAGCCTACTGGGCACACATCGGCGGGTTCCTCACGGGCATGGGGGTGTTCGGCTTCTACCGGCTGGTCTTCCGTCCCAGGACATCCCCTGGTTACTACTGGCGGTGAGCCAGGGCCACTGGGGATTTGAAGGAGGAGGGGCCGATGCGAAAGGCCCGCGCACAGTGGGGGCGAGGCGGGAGAGGTTCCTCGGTTGGGCCTCCCGAGGAATCCTTGGCGCCGCTAGCCAGTGGGCGCCCTCAAGGATGAAAATGCCTATGAGATTTGCTTCCATCGCAGACGCTTTGGTTCCCACCCACTCATAATGCTGAGGGGACACCCCCCAGCACCCCCGGCGAGGGCGCGGCCCTCTGCACACCCGCGAGACAACTGTTATTTTCGTAGCAACGACAATAGGTGAGCTACAGACAAGGACAGAAAGGAAGTTACGTGAACAACCAGGAGAAACGTCAACGCTTCAGGGACCTCATGGCCGGCGGCCAGTGCACCTATCCCGCCTCGGTGTACGACCCGCTATCGGCCCGCATGGCCGATGGCCTGGGCCAGCGCGTAGGGATGCTGGCCGGCTCGGTGGCCTCGGCGGTGGTGGTGGGTGCGCCGGACCTGGTGGTGCTGACCCTTACGGAGTTTGCCGACCTTATCCGCCGCATCACCCGCAGCAGCGACCTGAGCCTCATAGTGGACGCCGACCACGGCTACGGGAACGCCCTGAGCGTCATGCGCACGGTGGAGGAACTGGAGACAGCCGGTGTTGCTGCGCTGACCATTGAAGATACGTTGCTGCCGGAGCCGTTCCGGAAGCAGGCGGGACAGGAGTTGCTGCCAGTAGAAGAGGGGATTGGCAAGATGAAGGCGGCGCTGGCCGCCCGCAAGGACCCGGGGCTATTCATCTTAGGCCGCACCAGTGCGCTGAACCTGGCAGGTATGGAGGAGGCGCTAAGGCGGGCGAAAGCATACACCGAGGCGGGGGTGGACGGCATCTTCCTTACGGGCGTCAACAACCTCCAGCAGCTCCAGGCGGTACGGGAAGGGACAAGCCTGCCGCTGTTCCTGGGCACCTCGGCCCTGACCACGGACCTGGCCAACCGTCCGGCCCTGGCCGAGAACGGAGTGCGGTTGGCCCTCCTGGGGCACCAGCCCTTCTGGGCATCGGTGAAGGCGGCCTACCAGGCTATGAAGCACCTGGCGGAGGGGGGCGCTCCCGATGCTTTGCAAGGCCAGGTGGCCTCCCGGGAGTTGACCGATATGGTGACCAGGAACGGGGACTACACCCGGTGGCGCAAGGAGTTCCTGGGGTAGCCCCCACGTTGTGCTGTCCCAGAGGGGTCTTAGCAGAATTCCGTTCAGCAAACGCCTGCATTCCTGCCCACCCGCCTCCTGATGTCATCGGGACGGGGGGACACCCCCGCAACCCCCGCACAAAAGGGGCTTCGTCCCCTTGTGAATCCCCTGAGTTCTCAAGGGAATTTCAGGGACGGGATACTACGTTGTGCTTATGGCTGTTTCTAGCTATAGTGGACGCCATCCGAACCCTGTCTGAGGACTGCCAGCCATGACCCAGAGGCCCAGCGCCGACGTTGTCATCCTTGGGGGAGGCATTGTCGGGTGCGCCACCGCCTACTATCTCAGCAAGCTCGGCGTCACCTCCGTCATCCTAGAGAAGGACACCGTGGCGGGCCACTCTTCGGGCTTTGCCCTTGGGGGTCTCAACCCACTGGGAGGGCCAGGCATTCCCGATCCCCTGGGGCCCTTGAGCCTGGAGAGCTTCCGCTTGCATGGCGATCTGGGCCGGACTCTGCGGGAGGAGACGGGCGTGGACACGGAGTACCAGCTCCACACTACCATCAACGTGGCATACACCGAGGAGGAGGCGGAGGCAATCCGGTCACGGCTCCTCTGGCAGCAGGCCCAGAATGGCTTTCGCGTGGAGTGGAAGGAAGGGGAGGACGTGCGAGCCATAGAGCCGCGCCTTGCCCCTGGGATGGTGGGTGGCCTGGTGACGCAGTACGTTGGCCTGGTGGACCCCTACAAGCTGGCCCTGGCATTCTTGCAGGGGGCCGAGAGGCGTGGGGCCTCCATGCGCCACGGCATTGCCCAGGGGATCAAGTACCAGGGCGACCGGGTGGTGGGTGTCCAAATGAATAGCGGCGTCATCCACTGCGAGCGGGTGGTCATCGCTATGGGGGCCTGGTCTTCGGCTGCATCTCCCTGGGTAGGGGTGGATATCCCCGTAGAGCCGCTAAAGGGCCAGCTCATGCGCTTGCGCGTCAAAAGCCCGCCCTTGCTATGGGTCTCCTGGGGCGACTGCTATGCTGTCACCAAGCCTGATGACCTGGTATGGGTGGGCACCACCGAGGAGCTAGCGGGGTTTCACGAGTCGCCGACGCGGGAGGCCCAGCACAGCATGTCCGAGTCGGCCCTGAAGGCCTTGCCCTACCTCATGGATGCGGAACTGGTGCGCCAGACGGCCTGTCTGCGCCCGGTGACACCGGATGGGCTGCCAATCGTGGGTAAGGTCCCGGGCAAGGAGGGTGTGGTGGTGGCCACAGGGGGCGGGCGCAAGGGCATCCACCTCAGCCCCATCATGGCGCGCATTGCTGCGGACCTGGCAGGCACGGGCAGCACCCCCTACGACATCTCCTTCCTGGCCCCGGGCCGCTCCATGGGCCAGGCGACGGTGGCTGCCAGCCTGTCTGACCCCTTCCGCTTCTGATGGAGAGCGTTATGTCTGCAATCCAGCAGTGGCGACAGCAGGCCGCGGCGCACCATATCCAGTCCTTCAGGGCCCAGGGCCTGCCTGAGACTTCGGGAGACTTCTGGCAGGGCAACGCCGAGAGCTTCCGCGCCGACCCGCGGCGCACGGACGACCGGGACCTGAATCACCTGCTGGCCATGGTCCGGCCCCAAGACGCCGTGATAGACGTGGGCGGGGGCGCTGGGCGCTACTCTCTCGCCCTGGCCCTCAAGTGCCGCCACGTAACGGTGGTGGAGCCATCGGAGGCCATGGTGGCAGTGTTGGAGGATGGTGCGCGGCAGCATGGCATCACCAACGTCACCGCCGTTACAGTTCCCTGGGAGACCGCTGCCGTAGAGCCTGCCGATATAGTGCTCTCCACCCACGTCCTCTACACGGTGGTGGACATAGAGCCGTTCCTGAGCAAGATGGACAGCCATGCGCGCCGCCTGGTGGTGGTGCACTTGTGGACGGAGTTTCCGCAGGCGTATCTGGCGACGGTATGGCAGCAGGTGCACGGCGAGGAGCGCGCCAACCTGCCAGGGATGTCGGAGTTGATGAGCGTCCTGTGGGAGATGGGCATCTACCCGAACCTGGAGATGCTGGACGCCGAGGGGCCACGCACCTACCCGGACGTAGAGGGCTGGCGGCGGGAGCTGCGCCGCCGCCTGTATGTGGAGCCGGGGACGGAGCAGGACCGGCGAGTGGAGCAGGTGCTCGCCAGCGGCCTGGTGCAGACGCCCCAGGGGCTGGCCCTGAAGGGGGCGAAGGGGCGGCGGCTGGGGGTAGCCTGGTGGGGGAAGGGCTAACGGGAACCAAAGATCCAGTAGATTGTCAATGCCATTGCCGTTGCAAGCCATGCAAGTGCGATGACAAGTGCCGTCAACCGCTGAACCCGTACCCCCGAAAACCGCCACCAACTTGGGCGTCCGTAATGCCGGCCTACTGCCTCCA
>JACQOP010000098.1 GCA_016202485.1 Chloroflexota bacterium
ACCCGGCATGACCGCTGCTTCCCCAGCCGTTACGAATTTCGGATTTGTTTCCGCAAAAAAATAAAACAATTCCCTTGCCTCCCTTCCTCGCCCCCATCGCCGGCCCCGGGGGAGGGCCACACAAATCCAATCAAACCACAAGAAAACCAAGCAAAGGGTATCACCCAAATGCGCTACAATGCCCCCTACCAGGCTCTCCCCCTCTCTCCTGGGAAAGAACCTGTCCTTGACTAAGCCGCAGCTCCGGCTCTGTCGCGAGTCCCGCACGAAGTCGGGACCCTGAGCAGAGCAAACGGGGAAGTGAAGGAGCCGGGCGAGGGTGAACCCCTGTAAGGGGCAAGGCTCCGATGGATCGCGACTCTCCAAACTTGCGCCCCTACCACCAGAGGACGACCTTGAGAAAATCCAAGACTATCTTCGCCTGCCAGGAATGCGGCGCCCAGTCCCCCAAGTGGTCCGGCCAGTGCCCCGCCTGCGGCCAGTGGAACACCATGGCCGCCGCCCAGGCCCCCAGCCGTCCTGCGGGCAGAGCCGCCGCAGGCAAGTGGCTTGCTCCAGACGGCGACGCCCTCCAGGAGCTCTCCACGGTCTCTCTGGCAGACGCTCCGCGCATCCCCACCGCCTTCGCCGAGCTGGACCGCGTCCTGGGTGGCGGCATCGTCCCTGGCGCCCTGGTCCTCATGGCCGGCGACCCCGGCATCGGCAAGTCCACCCTCCTCCTCCAGGCCTCCGCGCACCTGGCCTCCGTCGGCCTGCGCGTCCTGTACGCCTCCGGCGAGGAGTCCCCCCAGCAGGTCAAGCTCCGCGCCGAACGCCTCGGCGTCAGCGGCAAAGGTATCCTCTTCCTCTCCGAGACCGAGGTAGACTCCCTCCTGGCTCACCTGGACGGTGCCAAACCCAGCCTCGTCATCGTGGACTCCGTCCAGACCCTCTACTCCCAGGATACCCCCTCGGCAGCGGGCAGCATCGCCCAGGTGCGGGAGTGCGCCCGGCGGCTCATGGGCTGGGCCAAGGCCACCGGCACACCTATCCTCCTGGCGGGCCACGTCACCAAGGACGGCTCCGTCGCGGGCCCCCGCGCCCTGGAGCACATGGTGGACGTCGTCCTCTCACTGGAGGGCGATACCCTCAGCCCCTACCGCCTCCTGCGGGGCGTCAAGAACCGCTTCGGCTCCACCAACGAGGTCGGCGTCTTCCAGATGGCCGCCGCCGGCCTAGAGGAGGTCCCCGAGCCATCCCTCCTTTTCCTCTCCAGCGACCGTCAGGGCGTGGCCGGCTCCGTGGTGACCGCGTCCATGGAAGGCACCCGCCCCCTTCTGGCTGAGGTCCAGGCCCTGACCGCCCACACCGTCTTCCCCCAACCCCGGCGCACCGCCACAGGTGTGGACTTCGGACGCCTCCTCCTCATCACCGCCGTCCTCACTAAGCGCCTGGGCTACTCCCTCTCGGACCAGGACGTCATCGTGAACGTGGCTGGCGGCCTGCGCCTGGAGGAGCCCGCCGCCGACCTGGCCATGGCTCTGGCTTTGGCCTCTAGCCTGCGCAACGCCCCCCTTGACCCCTGGACCATCGCCATCGGCGAGGTTGGCCTGGGCGGCGAGGTGCGGGCCGTGCCCCAGCTTGCCCGCCGCCTTACCGAGGCCGCCCGTTTGGGATTCCAGCGCGCCGTGGTCCCGGCATCCCAGCTCCGCGATGCCCCTTCCGCCAACCTGGAAGCCATCCCCGTCAAAAGTCTCACCGAGGCCGTCCGCGCCGCCCTTCCCCACCCCTCTCGCGCGTCCGCCGCCTCAGACGACCACTTCCTATAGTCGCTCCCGTGCTGCCTGCTGGATTGGAGGGCACAGAAAACCAGAAGTTCCTATAGGGCATCTTGAGGGTGCCCCCAGATGCAAAATCCCCCTCTCCCTGGCGGAGAGGGGGACATAAGGGGAGAGGTCAGCCCCCTATGGCCATGTCTTCCCAAACTCGTCCCGGTGCACAACGCGCCCCGTAAAGGAAGCGTCCTGCTGGGCCAGCCACAGCGCCGCAGGGACAACCGTCTCCGGCGCTTCCGCCACCCGGTCGTCGCGCGTCGTTGGCCCGCGCCCCGGCGCCGGCAGCCGCGACTGGATCAGCCCTGGCCCCAGGCAGTTCACCGCGATGTTGTACGGCTGCATGTCCGCCGCCAAGTTTTGGGTAAACTTGTTCAGCGCCGCCTTGGTCATGCCGTAGGGCAGCCTGTTGGTATCCACACGCTCACCCGCCCGGGAGGTGATGTTGATGATGTTCCCCTGCCGCCGTTCCATCATCCTAGGCAACACGTACTTGCAGGTCAGGAAGGGCCCCCGGATGTTCACCGCCACAGCGTTGTCCCACTCTTGGGCCGTGATCTCCAGGATGGGCCGCGACTGCAGCACCCCCGCATTGTTGATGAGCACATCAATAGGCCCGGCCTCCGCCAGGACACGCCGTACCAGCGCCTGCACCTGCCCCTCATCGGCCACGTCGCACGGGACCGCCAGGGCCTTACCGTCTTCCCTCTGGATTTGCGCCACCGTCTCCTCTAGCGACCCTTCTCGCTCCCCCGTGCCCGCCCGCATCGTGCGCGCCGCTGCCACCACCGTAGCCCCCTCCCTGGCAAAGCCAAAAGCCAGCGCCCGCCCTATCCCACGGCTGGCCCCCGTGATGACGACTACCTTCCCTTGCAAGCTCATAGTGCACCTCGTCGGCAAATCCCTTCCCCCAGTGAGGGAAGGGCAGGATAAGGGGATTGTAGCCCCAAGACCTCTGCTGTCAAGGACAGCTAAGCACCCCATTGCCAAGAGGCCCCGTGGTTGCGATAATAGGCCCACTTTTCTTACCGCCAGCACCCCTTGGAGGTATGTATGCCACTGCTACAGGTCGGCGACCCTGTCCCGGATGTCAGCTTCACCGGCGCAGACCGTACGGAGTACAAGCTCGCAGATTTCAAGGGCAAACAGAACGTGGTGGTGGCCTTTTACGCCAGGGCCTTCACCGGAGGCTGAGAGCGGGAGCTGCGAAAGTTTCAGAGCTTGCTCCCGGAATTTGAGCAGCGAGAGACCCAGGTCCTGGGTTCCAGCACCGATGCCGCCGCCCCACAGAAGGCTTTCGCCGACCATTGCAGCGTGACCTTCCCTGTGGTAGCCGACTTCCCAACCTTTGCCGCAGCCAAGGCCTTCGGCGTCTTCAACGAAGAGCGCCTGGGCGACCGCCGCACGACCTTTGTCATTGACAAGCAGGGGGTTATCCGCCATGTGGTTGATGACCGCCCCAACACCGAGGACCACGCCACCGAATCCCTGGAGGCCATCAAGAAGCTGGCCGGCAGATAAAGGGGCGCAAGGCAGAAGCCCCAGTCCCGGGCGGGCCACATAAACTCAATCAATCTGCAAGGAAAGCGACCAAAGCTCAGGCCTCCAGGTGGACACTCCTGTGCAAGCCCTTGCATCAGGCAAGAGCCGTGCTATAATAAAGCTCCTGGTGTTTTGAGCGGAGTGGTACCACCCGTTCCCATCCCGAACACGGTAGTGAAACGCTCCAGCGCCGACGATACTGCGCTCGCGAGGGTGTGGGAAAATAGGTCATCGCCAGGGTTTACCAAGGCTCTTGGCAGGAAGCTTGTGCCAAGAGCCTTGTCCTTTCCCCATCTATGCTCCACACCTCTTCCCCTTGGAACAACACCACGACAGCGCCAGCTACCAGTTAGCTAGGGCGCGCTCCTATGGAATTAGATGGATAGATGCCTGCGGAGCTATTGCCCTTTACAGCCTTCTTACCACCCGCCTATAATTGAGATGTTACTAATTGCCCATTTAGGGATGGCTTATCTTGTCATACACTACTGAAAGAGCCCCGGCACCTTTAGAACCTTTGACTATGGCCGAACTCCTGAAAGACTCCGAGCCGATCCGCAGCGTCCGCCGCGGCGACATTGTGAGTGGGGAGGTCATGCGAATAGACGGCGAAGGGGTGCTGGTCAATATTGGCCACAAGGCCGACGGTATCATTCCACCCAGGGAAATGCGTTCCCTATCCCCAGAGGCCATCAACAGCATGAAGCGAGGCGATGCAGTTTATGCATATGTCATCCGCCCCGACAGCGACGAAGGTCCAGCCATCCTGTCTCTGGACCGTGCCCGGTCTGAGCAGGGGTGGATAGTCCTGCAGCGGGCCCTGGACAACAACCTAGCGGTAGAAGGCATCATCACCGGCTTCAACAAAGGGGGCGTCGTCGTTGACGTAGAAGGCGTCCAGGGGTTCATTCCCCTCTCTCAGCTCGCCCCCATAGACC
>JACQOP010000107.1 GCA_016202485.1 Chloroflexota bacterium
GCCATAGGCCACCCGGAAGCCGGTGATGACCTCGTCAAAGATGAGCAGCGCCCCATGCTGGCGGGTCAGGTCCCGCAAGCCTTGGAGGAAGCCAGGACCAGGGAGCACCACGCCCATGTTACCCGCCACCGGCTCCACAATGAGGCCTGCCACCTGGCCGGGGTACACTGCAAAGAGCTGCTCCACCGAAGCCAGGTCGTTATAGTTGGCTACCAGTGTCTCCTGGGCGTAGGAGGCCGGCACGCCGGCGGAATCGGGGACGCCGTGCGTCATAGCCCCGGAACCGGCCTGCACCAGCAGGCCATCGGCGTGGCCGTGGTAGCACCCCGCAAACTTGATGACCTTGTCCCGGCCTGTGTAGGCCCTGGCCACACGGATGGCGCTCATGGCCGCCTCGGTGCCGGAGCTGACCAGGCGCACCAGCTCCATAGAGGGTACCGCCTGGTTGATCATCCGCGCCAGCTCTACCTCCGCCTCCGTGGGTGCGCCGTAGGAGGTGCCCCGCTCCGCCGCCTGCTGCACGGCCCGCACCACATCGGGGTGGGCATGGCCCAGGACCAGCGGCCCCCAGGAGCATACGTAATCTATGTAGCGGTTGCTGTCCACGTCCCACAGATAGGCCCCCTGGCCGCGCTGGATGAAGGGCGGCGTCCCGCCCACGCTCCGGAAGGAGCGCACCGGGCTGTTCACGCCCCCGGGAATAACTGCCTGGGCTTCTGTGAAGAGCGCTTGCGAGCGGGAGAGGTTCATGCGAGCATCCTACCCTTATCTCTGCTATTCAGGGAAGCGGCCCTGGGAAAACCTCCCAGCCGTAGTCCTGGAAGTGCCGGTCAAAGGTGAAGGCAAGGCGGAGACCCTGTGCTTCCATAGTAACGAAGGAAAAGGCGTCTACATAGGAGTAGCCACGGCCCTGGTATCTCTGCAGGAAGTCCACCACGGTGCTATGGTGCTGGGGTGTATGGTAGACGACGGCATACGTATCGGTAAAGCTAAGCCAAGCGCGCGCCACAGGTTCACCCACTCTCTGCAACAACAGACTATACGATTCCGCAACGACAAGGTCAGTAGCGCAAAGGAGGCGGTGTTCCGCCGCCAGCCTGGAAAACCCCTGTGTGGCCTGTTCATGCCACTGGTCTCTGGTGTTATAGAACCCCAGGATTGCTCCGCTATCCAGAAGGACGGCCCTTTGCCTCTGGCTCCATGGGACGTTTTGCCATATGGTGCTCAATGTAGTCCTCAGACAGATACTTATCGTGGTTGACGCTCAGGTCGGCCAACCCTGTATCTACAGGCTTGATGCTGAGCCAGCGGGCCAGCGCCTCCGGGCCAAAGACCTTGACTTCGGGCGCGTACTCTCCCTCGTACCACGTGAGCAAGGAATGGTACTCTTCGGAGATATCTTCCCGGCTGGGCATAGTCTTGGCGCCCTCCCTGTCGGGGTGATAGCTGTCGCCGTCGCGAAAGAGACGATACTTGCCTTTAGCGGTCTTGACCAGCATCCGGTACCGCCCCGGCCTTGGCACCTTCTCTGCCAGGCAGTGCTGGCGTATGTGCGGTTCAATGCCGGGAGCCACGCCGCCGAACTCCTTGCGCACCCGCTCCTTAATCTGAGCAACGGAGAACCCCTCACTCCCAGGGTTATCTCTCAGGAGCAATGCCAGCGCAATCCAGACCTGATCAGCTATTTTAGTGCCTGCTCTGGTGGTCATGCTCACCCTCCCCAGTTCCAAACATACAACATACTAACATACTAATACCGTCAGTTCCACAGGGCGGCCTTGCTATGTCATGTCCTGCGTCCCACCCCTTGCTCCCATCCGCTATACTGTACCCACTTCTCTACCACGCAGGAGGCCCATACCCATGCCCATCATCCGCAAAGGCCAGGTCCCCTCGGGCGACCTTGGCGGCAACATCTCCCAGGCCCTGGCCAATGTCAACCTCGGCGCGGCCCGCCTCACCGTCAACCACATTACCATGGTTCCCGGCGGCGAAATCCGCTTGCATACCCACCCCGGCCATGAAGAGTGCATGGT
Source organism: Chloroflexota bacterium (assembly GCA_016202485.1). GTDB lineage: Bacteria > Chloroflexota > Dehalococcoidia > Lucifugimonadales > JACPCL1 > JACPCL1. The sequence goes on from JACQOP010000107.1 coordinate 2,037, forward strand.
CATCCTCAGCGGCGCCCTCACTGCCGTCATGGCGGGCAAGGAGGAGACCGTCTCCGCCGGCGACACCATCATCGCCCCGTCCGATGTCATCCACGGCCTGAAGAACACCAGCGGCCAGCCCGCCACCTTCATCGCCATCTTCCCCACCACCGACGTTCAGAGGCAATGGATAGAGGGATAAGTGAGCGTAGACGCCATCAGCCTGGAGGTGTTCAAAAACCTCTTTATCTCCGTGGCCGAGGAGATGGGCGTCACCCTGGGCCGCACGGCCTACTCCCCCAACATCAAGGAGCGCCGTGACTACTCCTGCGCCCTCTTTGACCACACAGGCCGCATGGTGGCCCAGGCCGCTCACATCCCCGTGCACCTCGGCTCCATGCCCGCCTCGGTGGAGGCCGCCTTGCGCAGGTTCACCTTCGCCCCCGGCGATATCGTTATCCTCAATGACCCCTACCTCGGCGGCACCCACCTGCCGGACATTACCCTTGTCGCCCCTGTCTTTGTGCCCAGCGGCGGAAGCCAGGTCCTGGCCGGCTTCGTGGCCAACCGGGGCCATCACGCCGACATCGGCGGCATGACCCCAGGCTCCCTGCCCCTGTCCACGGAGCTGCACCAGGAGGGCTTTATTATCCCGCCCCTCAAGCTGGCAAGGGAAGGGCGGCTGAACGAGGAGGTAGTGGAGCTGCTGTGCCGCAACTCCCGCACGCCTGCCGAGCGCCGGGGCGACCTCTCCGCCCAGATCGCAGCCATCCACACCGGCCAGCGCCGCTTCCAGGAGGTTGTGGCCCGCTACGGCCTGGCGACCGCCCGTGAGCACATGGAGGCGCTGATGGACTACTCGGAGCGCCTCATGCGCGCCGCCATCGCCGCCATCCCCGATGGGACCTATGCCTTCCTGGACTACCTGGAGGGTGACGGCGTCACCGACGACCCTGTGCCCTTGGCCGTCTCCGTCACTATCGTCGGCGATACCGCCACCGCCGACTTTACCGGCACGTCTCCTCAGGTGCGCGGGTGCATCAACACCCCCATAGCCGTAGCACAATCAGCCCTCCTGTACACCTTCCTCTGCCTCGCCGGGACCCCTATCCCCTCCAACCACGGCTGCGCCCGGCCCCTGTGCCTGGCTGCGCCCCAGGGCTCCCTCCTGAACCCTAGCCCAGGCCACGCCGTCGCCGGGGGCAACGTGGAGACCAGCCAGCGCATCGTAGACGTGCTCTTCGGCGCCCTGGCCAGGGCCCTGCCGGACCGCGTACCCGCCGCCAGCCAGGGCACCATGAACAACCTCCTGGTGGGCGGCCTGCACCCCGACCACCACCTTCCCTACGTCTACTACGAGACCATCGCCGGCGGCATGGGCGCTCGTCCTGCCTCAGACGGCCTGGACGCCGTCCAGACCCACATGACCAACACTCTGAATACCCCGGTAGAGGCCTTTGAGTACCAGTTCCCCATGCGGGTCCGCCGCTACGCTATACGTCGTGGCTCCGGAGGTCGCGGGGAAAAACGCGGCGGCGACGGCGTGGTGCGGGAGCTGGAGTTCCTGGCCCCGGCCCGGGTAACTGTCCTCTCCGAACGCCGCCGCTCCCAGCCCTACGGCCTCCAGGGCGGCAACCCCGGCCAGACCGGCGAGAACGCCCTGCTGCGTAGGGGCGTGGAGGAGGTGCGCCTGCCTGCCAAAACAACCCTGGATGTGGAGGCCGGCGATGTGCTCCGCATCAGCACGCCGGGCGGCGGCGGCTGGGGCCACGGGCAATAGAAGACATTTCCTCCCTTCTTCCCCACACACCTTGACCTCCCTACGTAACGCCCCCATAATCCCCCTACGTACCACAACCGTGCAACTACGTGGGGGCATGGATGCAGAAGCTCTACCAGGGGGTGCTGTGGGCCTTGACCGGGGCCGCCATAGCCGGCGGCGTGTTCATTCTCCTCCAGCGCCCCCAGCAGGCGGACATCACCATCATCCTGCCCACCGCAACTGCTACTGGCCCCATCCAGGTCTATGTGACCGGCGCCGTCGCCCAGCCGGACCTCTATATCCTGCCCTGGGGCAGCCGCATCCAAGACCTGCTCTCCGCTGCCGGGGGACCTCTGCCAGAGGCAGACCTGGCCCAGGTGAACCTGGCCCGTTTTCTGCGCGACGGTTAGCAGGTGCACGTCCCCGCCGCAGGCGAACCCGTAGCTGCGGTAGCATCCTCCGCTCAGGGCAGCCGTGTCAACATCAACACCGCCACCCTGGCCGAACTGATGGCCCTCCCCAACATAGGCCAGGTACGCGCCCAGGCCATCCTGGACTACCGTTACCAGAACGGCCCCTTCCAACGCACCGACGAGCTGATGAAGGTGCCTGGCATCGGCTCTGCCACCTACCAGGGCCTCCAAGACCTGGTGACTGTAGGCGGCTGAGGTGCGAGCCGCATTGCTGGCCGCCGCCTGGGTTGCCGGCGCCGCCGCCGGCACGGCCTGGAGCATCCCTCTGGCTGCCTTGGCCTTCTTTCTCGGTGGAGCCCTCTTCCTCAGTCTCCTGGCCCGCATCAACGGCTGGCCCCTCCTCGCGCCCATCGTCGCAGCCGTCCTGCTGCTGGGTGCAGCCCGGGGCTCTGACGCCTCCCACTACCCGGACAGCCTCGCCCCCTGGATAGGCAAACCCGTCATGCTGGAGGGCCTCGTTATCAGCGATCCGGAACCCAGGGGCACGGCCCTGCGCTTCTGGTTGCAGACCCACCGCCTCTGGGACGGCGCTGCCTGGCAGGAGGTGCGGGGCGATGTCCTCGTAACGGCGTCGCCCTCCAGCACCCTAGCCCTCGCCCGTGCCGAACCCCACATACGCTACGGCGACGTGCTGGCCCTGGAGGGCGTGCTGCGAGAGCCTCCTTCCTTGGAGGGTTTTGACTACCGGGAGCACCTGGCCCGCCAGGGCATCCAGGCTCTGATGGACCGCACCGTCGTGATCCTGCTGGACGAGGGTAAAGGCTGGTCCCACTATGCATGGGCGTACAGCGTGCGCAGGGCCCTGGTGGCTTCTCTGGCTCGGGCCTTGCCAGAGCCTCAGGCCTCCCTGGCCCAGGCCATCTTCATGGGCTACCGTACCCACATTCCTTCCGACGTGGAGCAGGCATTCCTGACCACAGGCGCCACCCACCTGCTGGCCATCTCGGGCATGAACATGACCATGGTGCTGGCCTTGGCCTTGCCTTTGAGCATCCTGTTCTTTGGCAGGCGGCGCAACCTCTACCTCCTGGCTCCCCTGGCGCTCCTCTGGGTCTACGCCTACCTCAGCGGCCTGTCCCCCTCTGTGGTACGCGCCGTGCTTATGGCCTCAGCCTATCTCGGCGCCCTGGCCCTCGGCAGGCCCTACGCCGCCTGGGCCAGCCTTGGCCTGGCCTCCGCCCTCATGGTGGCCCACCATCCCTACCTGGTCTACGACCTCTCCTTCCAGCTAAGCTTCACCTCGGTCGTGGGCATCCTGTCCCTGTGGCGGCCCACCGGCGACCTGCTCCTGAAGCTCCTGGAGCGCCCCCTGGCCATAGGGCGCTGGCCCGGCTGGCTGCGGGTCTGGCTGGTGGGTGGCGCAGCCGTCAGCATCGCTGCCGTGCTGGCGACAGCCCCGGTCCTGGCCTTCCATTTTCAACAGGTCTCCCTCACCAGCGTGCCCGCCACCGTCCTCGTCTTGCCCACCCTGCCCCTCATCATGACCACCGCCTTCGCAGCCGGCACAGCAGGCCTTCTCTGGGACACCCTGGGCCAGCTCGTGGCCTGGACCGTCTGGCTGCCGGTGACCTACATGGTCTGGGTGGTGAAAGGCATGGCAAAACTGCCCCTGGGGTTGGTCCACCTGGGGGACGTTGGCCCCCTGCTGGTGGCCGCCTACTACCTCGCCGGGGCAGGCGTCTTCTTGCTGGTGAATGGTACATGGAGGCGGCTCCGGGAATGGGCAAAGGCCGGCCCACCCCGTCAGGACATGCCTCCGGGCAAGTTTCCCGTCGCCGTGGCTTTGGCCCTGGGGCCTCTGGTGCTAGCAGTGGCGGTGGCATGGACGGTAGCGGCGTCCCTGCCCGATGGCCGCCTTCACGTCATCTTCCTGGATGTAGGGGAGGGGGATGCCATCCTTATTCAGACCCCCGAGGGCCACCAGGTGCTGGTGGACGGCGGCCCTTCGCCCAATGCTACGGCTGCGCGGCTGGGGCGGCGCATGCCTTTCTGGGACCGTGCCCTGGAGCTGGTGGCAGTCTCTCACTATCACGAAGACCACCTGGCTGGCCTGCTGGGTGTCCTGCGCCGGTATCAGGTCCCGGCTGTGCTGGACAGTCCCTTCCTGCACGATTCCGCCACCGTTGCCCAGTGGAAGGCCATGCTCCAGCAGGAAGGAGCGGTCCTGGTAGAGGCCCAAGCCGGCCAAACGGTGCGCCTTGGGCGGGAGGTGGTCCTGGAGGTGCTGGGGCCGCCCTTGCCCTTGATCGGCGGTACCGAAAGCGATATCAACAACAACTCCACCGTCCTGCGCCTCCGCTACCGGGAGTTCTCCCTGCTCCTTATGGGAGACGCCGCCCAGGCGGCGGAGGCGCTCCTTCTGGCGGAAGGCGTGCAGGTGGAGAGCAGCGTCCTGAAGGTGGGGCATCACGGCAGCGCTTCTTCCTCCAGTGGCCCTTTCCTCGCAGCCGTGCGCCCCCTTCTTGCCGTCGTCTCTGCAGGCGAAGGCAACCCCTTTGGTCACCCCTCGCCCCTGGTGGCTCAGCGCCTCCAGCCCTACGTCGGCGATAGCCGCCTGCTCAGCACCGCAGACCACGGCGACGTCGCCCTGGAGACCGACGGACGTACGGTCTGGGTACGCCTGGAACGCTAGCAACACATCCCCCGTGTTGCGGGCAGCCTTCATGATGGCTTAACATGGCCCTGAGTGGCTTCCAGGAAATCAGGTCACGAGGTGTGACATGTCAACCCCAAACCAAGACCTGCGACAGAACGGCGTCCGCATCATTCGCAGCAACCAGCTAGATGCCAACACGCCACAGACGCCCGGCATGGACCGCGCCGCAGCCATCAACCGGGCGCTGGCCGGCGCAAACAAGCTCTGGGCTGGCGCCGTAACGATCCATCCCGGCGCCAAGACCGGGCCCCATCACCACGGGCCCCTGGAAAGTATCATCTATGTGCTACGGGGTCGCGCCCGTATGCGCTGGGGAGAGCACCTGGAGCACTGGGCCGAGGCCGCCCCGGGGGATTTTATTTTCGTCCCGCCCTTTGTCCCTCACCAGGAAATAAACGCCCTGGTGGACCAGCCCCTGGAGTGTGTGGTGGTGCGTAGCGACCAGGAGCCGGTGGTGGTCAACCTGGACATTGAGGGCGTGCCCCAGCCCGAACCCACCTCCTGGGTTGACGCCGCCCACCCGCAGCCTTAGGCGTGTTGCGAATGTGCTGCCCTGAAACGTTATGACCAACCTTAAGGAAGGCATATGTCCCGCATAGACGGACGCTCCTCCACAGACCCCCGGCCAACCCGCATCATCCCTGGCTTCCAGCCCTTCGCTGAAGGGTCTGTCCTCATTGAGGTGGGCCAGACCAGGGTCATCTGCGCCGCCACCATAGAGGAGAGCGTGCCCCCCTTCTTGCGCGGTACCAAACGCGGCTGGGTGACGGCGGAGTACGCCATGCTCCCCCGCTCTACCCTCACCCGCACCCAGCGCGAACGTAGCCGCGGCGGCCCCGATGGCCGCGCCACGGAGATCCAGCGTCTCATTGGCCGCAGCCTCCGCGCCGTCACGGACCTGGCCGCCCTGGGAGAGCGCTCCATCATCCTGGACTGCGACGTGCTTCAGGCCGACGGCGGCACCCGCACCGCCGCCATTACCGGCGCCTACGTCGCCCTCTATCAGGCCCTCCTCAAGCTGGTGCGCGCCGGAGACCTGCCCGCCGTACCCCTGAAGGCCGCCGTGGCCGCCATCAGCGTCGGCGTGGTGGAGGGTGCGGAGTTGCTGGACCTGTGCTACCACGAGGACTCCCGCGCCGGAGTGGACTTCAACGTGGTCATGACCGACCAGGGCGAGTATGTGGAACTCCAGGGCACTGCCGAGGGCGCTCCCTTCAGCCAGTCCTCCTCCGACCGCCTTCTGACCCTTGCAAAGGACGGGATCGCCTACCTGCTGGGAGTGCAGCGGGAGGTTGTCGCCACCCTCTAGTATGCTGCCCCCGGAATTCCCTTGAGAACTCAGGGAATTTACAAGGGGCCTTGTCTCCTTGTCGGGGGTTGCGGGGGTGTCCCCCGTCCCGATGACATCGGGAGGCGGGTGGGCAGGAATGCAGGCATTTGTTGAATGGAATTCTGCTAAGAACCTCTGGGACAGTACACTAGGTGACATCCTGCCCTGGACTTTCGTTTCTATATGGCGGGACCATGACGGGGAGAAGAAACCCCCATGGCATGCGCCCTACTCACAGACACCTTCATGAAGGGGGCAAACATGACCCACCAGACACGTCCTTCGCCCCTCTTTCCCCTACGCTTGTCCCGGCTCCTCCTTGCTGGCCTCCTGGCCTCAGCCCTGGTCCTGGCAAGCTGCTCCGCCCTCACTGGCCCCGGAGAGCCTGTGCCTGCCGGCACAACCGATACCGTACCGGCAGCAACACCCACACAAACCAACGCTACCAATGGAGAGTCGCTACCACTGCCCGGCTCTTCAAGTGCTCCGGCCACTCTCCCTTCCATTGCCGACCTAGTGGACAAAGTGGAGCCAGCCGTCGTGAGCATTGTGGTACAAGTAGTCCAGCAGACTTTCTTCGGTACCCAGACCAGCATCGGCTCTGGCTCCGGAGTCATCTTCCGGGCGGATGGCTACATCCTGACAAACAACCACGTAGTAGCAGACGCCAGCAAAATCCAGGTCACCCTTGATGATGGTCGCCTGTTTGATGGGACAGTAGTGGGCACAGACTCAGAGACTGACCTGGCGGTGGTCAAGATAGAGGCCTCCGGTCTGCCAACACTTCCCTTTGGCAATCCAGCGGAGATCCAGGTGGGCGAATGGGTGGTGGCTATTGGCAACGCCGCAGGATTAAAAGGCAAGCCCACCGTAACTCTGGGCATCGTCAGCGCCTTGGACCGCAGTCTTCAGGTAGATGCTGCTACCACTCATTTTGACTTGGTCCAGACCGACGCCGTCATTAACCCAGGCAACAGCGGCGGCCCTCTCCTCAACCTCCAGGGCGAGGTCATTGGCATCAATTCGGTGATCATACGGAGCGCCTTGCTGGATGGCATCGGCTTTGCTATCGGCGCTGGTACTGCACAACCGGTTGCTGAACAGCTCGTCGCCAACGGGCGGGTCGTCCGGCCTCTCCTGGGCATTGTAAGCCAGGACATAGACCAGCCCACAGCGGCCGAGCTGAATCTGACCATTAGAGAGGGTGTGCTGGTGGTCAGTGTTGAGCAGGGCGGACCAGCCCAGTCGGCCGGACTGCGCCGCTACGATGTCATCGTGGCCATAGGAGGGAAGGCTACCCCCAATATCAAGGCCCTCCAGCACCTCCGGCTCACAGAGTTCAAGCCTGGACAGCGTGTCACCCTCACCGTGGTGCGCGACGGCCAGACCAGGGAGTTTACCCTGACCCTGGGCGAGTCCTAGATGGCTGCGGAAAAAGGGGAGTGCAGGGGGATTTACCCCTCTGCCGGGGGCTGCTGGGGGCGTCCCCGTGAGCCGAAGCTCCGACTCTATCGCGAGTCCCGCACGAAGTCGGGACCCTGAGCGAAGCGAATGGGGCTTCTGGGCGGGCGGAAGGGAAAAACGGCCTCTGCCAGGCACGAAGAGGTAAATTCCCCCCAACAAGGAGAGGAGTCGGGGTCGGGCAAAGCTCCTTGCGGGGAAGGAAGATTGATGGTTCAAGCAGGGTAGGAGTCGCGACTACAACTGCTCATCCTGCAGGGGCGCCACGCTGAACACTACATTAAAGGGCCAGCAGTAAATCACCACCGAACGGTACAGAGACAGGTCGGTCCCTGCGGGCACAGGGTAGTTTTGGCTGCCAATGTTCCCCTTTAGCTTTCCCATATCCAGGAAGCCGGTGTCTTTGACCTCGGCCGGGTTCCGCGGGTCCGGGTGGGCGCTGAGCAAAACATGCAGGTCCGGCCCGTTGGTGATACGGATATCCTCCAGGCGCAGCAAGCGCTCGCCGCTGGGCAGCCCATAGATGACCGCCTGCCCCCTGCCCTTGTGAAAGCTGTCGGCGTCACGCAGCACCCCAGACTTCAGGCGCACGGCCAAAGCCATCCCCTCTTCCACCGTCTCAGTCATGGGGCTGTCCACCTTCGCCATGCCCGCCAGAATGCTCTCCACTTCTGCCAGGGTCATGCCAGGAGGCGCCTGGGCCTGGTAGGCCATAGGGAACTGCTCCGACACTTCCTCGCTGATGAACAGGGGCGAGGCCAGCCACCAAGCCAGGGCAACTGCCGGTATAGCCAGCACCCCTAGGGCAATGGCAACGGTCTTCCCCAAGGGAGAGACGATGAAATGTTTCAAGCTTGCCATAAGGGTGCTCCTCGGTGGTTTTGTCCCAGAAACCGAACCTTTGGAGGCGAGTCCGCAAGAACAGCCATACCACAGTACCGCAAGACCCTCGGAAGCGGTAGCATAGGTGCATGGCACTCTTCCCCCACGAGCTCCTTCTGTGACCCCCAGCGCCGGCGACCTCCGCGTCCTCATCGCCGCCCGCGACCCTCTGGCCCGGGCCGGCTTGGCTGCCATGCTTAGCGCCCAGCCTGGCTTTGCCGTGGCCGGACAGGTCGCGGGCGGCGATGACCTGCCCCCGGCCCTGGAAGCCTACCAACCGGACCTGCTCTTGTGGGACCTGGGCTGGGACCCCGAGGAGGCCCTGGAGGATCTGGCCGAGGTTCAAGAAGGGTCGCCGCCGGTCCTGGCCCTGGCTGCTGAGGAGGCCCACGCCGCCGAGGCCTGGGCCGCCGGTGTCCGCGGGCTGCTCCCCAGAGAGGCTTCTGCCGGGACCATCGCCGTCGCCCTCCATGCCCTCGCCGGGGGGCTGGCTGTCCTGGCCCCAGGGCTGGCCGCCGCCCTCCTTGCGCCGCGCCATCCTCAGGAGGCGTCCCTGCCTGAGGATCTGACGCCCCGGGAGCGCCAGGTGCTGTCCCTGCTGGCGGAAGGCCTGTCCAACAAGGCCATCGCCGGCCGCCTCGGCGTCAGCGACCATACCGTCAAGTTCCACCTCAACGCCATCCTCGGCAAACTGGGCGCCCAGAGCCGCACCGAGGCCGTCGTCTTGGCCACCCGCTTGGGACTCATTACGATGTAAACAGCGGTCTGGTTTCAGAATCCCCTCCTCCCTCCCTCCCCAGTCTCACTTCCAACACCCGCCGTGTCTCCTCCGTCACCCGCGCCCAGTGAGCAATCCGCCAGCCTGCCACCCACACAATGCCCTGCTGGCCGACCAGCAAGGGCACGCCGTCTCGCTCGTGGTGTGGGATATGCGCATCTATCAGGAACTCCTTCAGTTTCTTCGCCCCAGGCAGGCCCAGGGGATGAAAGCGGTCCCCCGGCTGCCGAGTGCGCAGCCATAGCCGTTCCCCTGCGGCATCCGCATCCAGATAGGCATGGTACGGGTCATCCCCAAGGCCTTTAACCGCTAGGCCCTCGGCGGCAGTCAGCCGTGCTTCCGCCTGCCACCCCTGGACCCGGGTCTCCCCGGGAACAGCAACCTCCGTCAGCGGAATGGACGGCCATTCCGGCGCCGGCGCATCCCAGGCAAGCAGCAGCCCATCATACGTGGTGAAGCACCGCAGCCCGCGGGGAAGTGTCACCTCCCGGCCAGCGCCTTGGGCCGCTGCCGAGAGCATCGCCTCAATCTGGCTGAAGTTCAACTCCGCCGCCTCCCCCGCTATCTCTGCGTACGCCCGGTGCAGGAGATGGGCCTGCAGCGACGGGTGCAGCCTCAGGAACTCCTGCCGCCCAATGTATAGGCCCCGCGGCCGGCGGGATATCACCTGTGGCCACACAGCATCTACTTGTTCCGAGAGGTACGCCATGTCTCGCGCCGCCGAGACCGCCAGGTGCGCCAGAGCCTCCCGCGCCTTGGGGTTGATTTGTTGGAATAATGGTATGACCTCGTGCCGCAATCGGTTGCGCAGAAAGCGCTCCTCAGCGTTGGACGTGTCCCAGCGCGGCTCCAGCCCCCGCTCCCGGCAGAACCCCTCCGTCTCCTGCCGCGTCATCCCCAGCAGGGGCCGCACCACCACCGCCTGCCGCCCTCCGTCGCGGCTCCGCCAGCGGCTTAGGGGCAGCATTCCCCGCAGCCCTCGCAGGCCCGTGCCCCGCAGCAGGTGCAGCAGCACCGTCTCCGCCTGGTCGTCCTGGGTATGCCCCGTAGACACAGCGGCAGCCCTCGTCTCGCCGGCCACTCTCGCCAGAAAGTCGTACCGCGCCTCCCGCGCAGCAGCTTCCAGGGACAGGCCTAGCCGACGGCCCAGCGCCGCTACATCGGCCCTTTCAGTATGAAAGGGGACGCCCAGGTTGTGGCACGTCTTCTCTACAAAGCCAGCGTCGGCTGCCCCTTCTTCCCCCCGAAGTCCATGGTCCAGGTGGGCAGCCCGGATGGTGAAAGGCTGCCACTGACTGAGGTCGTGGAGCACGTACAGTAGAGCCAGGGAGTCCGGCCCCCCGGAGACAGCCGCAATGATGGCCTGACCAGCCGGCTCAAGTAGTCCGGCCTGGCCCAGCCCTTGCTCTACGCGAGTGTGCAGGGAAGACATTGCACCATCATTGTACCCTTAGTTATCTCCCTTTGTGGCATGGTTCGTCTCCCTCTGCACCATACCTGGACTTGTAAGGACTCCCAGGATATCGCAAGATGGATGGGCCTGACACAAGCTCCTATCGCTGAGGAGGACCCATGACTTACGCTGCTTTCTACCGGAACCCCCAAGGCATGGTGACCACCGGCCTCACCGAAGCCCAGATCAGGGACGCCCTGGCCACTCCCGGCGGCCTCCTGTGGGTGGACTTCCCTCAAACCTCGCCGGAGGATGGAGAGCTTATGGAAAAGGTGTTTGGATTCCACCCCTTGGCCGTGGCCGACTGCGTTAGCCCCGAGGTCCACCCACCAAAGATAGACGACTTTGAGGATTACCTGTTCCTTATTGTCCACGGCATCAACTACGAGGCCACCGGCGCCCTGGTAGAGACCGCCGAGTTGGGCCTCTTCCTGGGCAAGAACTATGTGGTCACCTGCCCAAACGCCAGCATCCTTGCTCTGGCCCACATCCGTAATGATGTGCAGAGCAGCGGCCGCCTACTTCAACGGGGCGCTGACCTCTTGGCCTATGCCATTATGGACGCCCTCATCGCCAACATCATGCCCGTGGTGGATCGCATGACCGAGGTGCTGGACGATATTGAGACCGAGGTGTTACAGTTCCCCAACCAGCCCGTCCTGGAGGCCATCCTCCGCCTCAAACGCTCCGTCCAGCGCCTCCATCGCATCATGATCCCCCAGCGTGACATCTTCAACCGCCTCAGCCGGGGCGACCATGCCCTGGTGACCAAGGACGCCCAGGTCTTCTACCGGGATGTCTACGACCGCATCGCCCGGTTGCAGGACCTGACCCAGGGCCTGCGAGACCTGGCAGACAACGCCTTGGAGACTTACCTCTCCTCGGTCTCCGTCCGCCAGAACGAGACCATGAAAACCCTCACCATCGTTGCTACCATTGTCCTGCCCCTATCTCTCCTCGCCAGCATTTACGGTATGAACTTTGAGCACATGCCGGAGCTGGCATGGCGGTGGGCCTACTTCGCTGTGCTGGGGTTCATGGCTCTGTTCGCCACAGTCATGTTGGTCTTCTTCTTTGCCCGGGAATGGGTGCGCCGGAGCAGGCAGCGCCTGAGAAACACAGCCCTGTTCTTCATTCACCCCCAGCACCTCATGGGCATCGGCAGGCTGCCCCGCCATATCCTCCTGCGTACCTTCTGGGCCGAAAGGTGATGTCTTATGAGCTGGCCGCTGCTGTGCTCCGACCCCAAACCAGGCATGTTGCTCTCGCCGCCCCGCCCACCATCAACAAAGAGTCCAGGGGGTGAGGTTTCATCCCCAGTCTTGACAGCAGAAGAGAAATCCCTAAAGTTAGGGGCGCTCCCAACAGCAACAGCACCTTGCAGGAGGTTGGCTATGGCAGTCACCTGGTTTGAGATCACCTCTCGTGCCCTCGCAGGCGGCGGCGCCTCCTTTGGCAACACGGGCCAGTACGAGTTCATCCGGGGCATGCTCTACTTCGCCGTGGACCCCAAGCACCCGGACAGCCAGCTCATTACTGATATTGCCCTTGGCCCCAAAGGCCCAGACGGTATGGTCCACTTCGCTTCAGACGTGCAAGTCCTCAAGCCCTTGGACCCCAGGCCGGGAGGTAGTCTCCTCCTGGACGTGGTCAACCGGGGCAACCGCACCGTCATGGCCTTCAATAGCCCGTCCCAGGCCGTAGGCTCAGACCAGGAACCGGACCTGGGCAACGGCTTCCTCATGCGCCACGGCTTCACCCTCGTCTTCTGCGGCTGGCAGGCCGATGTGCCTGATGGCCGCCTCCGGCTTCATGCCCCCGAGGCCCTGGATGAGCAGGGCGGAAGGCTCACAGGCCAGGCCTACCAGCAGTATGACGTGGCCCGCACGACCTATCAGCTCCTGCTCTCCGACCGGCAGCACAAACCCCTGCCTGCCGCCGACCTCAACGACCCCACCGCCATCCTCATTGAGCGCGACTGGCCCGATGGCCCTCCCACCGTCATCCCCAGAGAGCAGTGGTCCTTCGCCCGCTGGAGGGACAACCAGCCGGTCCCCGACCCGCACTACATCTGCCTGCCCACCGGCTTCCAGGCTGGCAAAGTCTATGAAATCATCTACACCGCCGTCGGTGCCCCCGTCATCGGCCTGGGTTTCCTGGCCGTCCGTGACTGCGCCAGCTTTTTCCGCTACGCCACTGCCCAGCAGGGGAACCCCTGCGCTGGTACCCTTGACCGCGCCTATGCCTACGGCCCCTCCCAGACGGGCCGGACCATCCGCGAGTTCCTCTACTGGGGGTTCAACCTGGATGAGCAGGGCCGCCTCGTCTTTGACGGCCTCATGCCCCACACCGCCAGCTCCCGCCTGGGCGAGTTCAACATCCGCTTTGGCCAGCCCTCCAGCAACCACCTGCGCAACACGGGGAATATCCGCCCCCTGGCCTATACCGACGAGACCGACCCCATCACCGGCCAGACCGATGGCCTCATGCGGCGGCAGAAGATAAAAGGGGGCGTTCCCAAGGTCATCGCCACCAACTCCGCCGTGGAATACTGGTGGACCGGTGCGGCTTTCACCCACATTGACCTTACCGGTGCGCGGGACATAGAACTACCCCCCAATGTCCGCATGTACCACCTGGCCGGCGCCAAGCATGGCGCAGGCTCCCTCCCCCTCACCGATGCCCCCGGAGAAGGGACCCGCCAACAGCACTGGTCCAACACCCTGGACTACCGCCCTGCCCAGCGGGCGCTGCTGCTCCACCTGGACCGCTGGGTGCGTCAGGGCGCCGAGCCTCCCCCCAGCCGCATCCCACGCATTGCCGACGGTACCGCCGTCCGGCGGGAGAGCCTGGAGTCGGCCTTCCGCGCCATCCCCGGCATGGGCTTTCTCAAGGCCCTGCCTGTTCGCCGCCGCCTGGACTTCGGCGAACAGATGGCTAAGGGCATACCCAACTATCCGGCCGAAGAAGGTGAGCCCTTTGTCGCCCTGGTCTCTGCCGTGGACTCCGATGGCAATGAAGCGGCAGGGATACGGCTACCAGATATTGGCGTGCCTTTGGGTACCCACACCGGCTGGACCCTGCGCCACCCTGACATTGGCGGCGCAGGCCATTTCATGGCCCTACAGGGAGCAGTAGTGCCCTTCCCGCGCACGCGACAGGAGCGCCAGGCCCTCGGAGATCCCCGTCCGGCCATTGAGGAACGCTACGCCTCCAAGGACGACTACCTGGCCAAGGTGCATCAGGCTGCACAGGACCTGGTAGGCCAGGGTTATCTCCTGTCTGAGGACGTAGCCCCCATTGTCCAGGGCGCAGGGGCTCGCTGGGACGCCTTTCACGAAGTGGCCCAGCTTACTCCCATGGGGAAAATGTAACCTTTCTCGTTTCTTGGGGACGTTGCTATAAATGTGGTGCCCGGGAACGTGCTTGCAACGTCCTTGCTGCGGAAAATATCCTGTGCCCCGCAGGAGTGCAGAGGGCCACGCCCTCCCGCCAGGGGGCTGCTGGGGGCGTCCTCCAGCGCTACGGGTGGGGGGGGCGAGAAGAAAAGCGTCTGCAAAGCAGGAAAGCCTCAAAGGCCTGTGCATCCTAGCCAACAAACGAGATTGTCCCTGTTCCCAAAGGACATGAAGGTTGATCTTTGCGTTTACCCTCGGCCAGGCTAGAGAAACGGGGGGCTGCTGGGGGTGTCCCCCAGCGCTACGGGTGGGTGGGAACAAGCGACCTTTGCCGTGTAAGAAAAGGCAAACTGCCGAATTGCTGGCAAATGTACCCTTTGATAGGAAAGGGTAAGGGCTTACCATACCCCTTGCGAGGGGTTACCCCCCTCCCCCCCTTACGCAGCCGCCGGCTTGCTTGCTACAGGCGACGGCTGCGCCGGCTTACGCGGCGGTGTGGCGAACAGGACCACCACGGCGCTCAGCAACCCCAGGCCTCCGGCCACAAGGAACGCCAGGTCAAAGGTGCCCGTGAGGTCAAATACGATAGAAATGAACAGCGGCCCCACCAGGGATGATACCGTAACAAAGGGACGGATGGCTCCCTGGATGGCCCCCGTATGACGCCGCCCGAAATAGTTCGCAAAGGCCATCGGCTGCAACACCTGGAACCCCCCGCCGGTAATACTGGTAACGATGACCCCCGCCACGTTCAATGGGTAGGGCAGGAGCGCCAGGCTCAAGGGGTTCAATGCCCGCGTGGCAAATCCCACCACAAGGCAAAGATTCATGGGGAACCGGTCTACCGCATAGCCCCACAGCAGCCGGGAAAAGGTAGACGCCACCAGGCGCATGGAGACCACCAGGCCGGCCGCCTGGGCCGATAATCCTTCCTGGAACATCAGGAAGGGCACCATGTGCAACACAATGGCCGTTGCAGAAAGATTCACCAGGTTTAGTGCCACCACCAGCAACCACAGTGTCCTGGTTCTCATAGCTTCCTGCAGCGTCCAGGAGACCTCGGTTGCAGGGCCGCCTGGCCGCACCCTCCCCTGTCCCCCGTGTCCGCCAGGTACCGTCTCAGACCGGCTAAGGGCCTGGCTTGCCGTCCTGTCCCCGTCGGGCTGCAGGCCCATGTCCTCAGGCTGTCTCCGTACCAGCAGCAGGATCACTGGCACCATGACCACCAGCACCATGATGCCCATCACCTTCCAGGTATCCCGCCATCCCATGGTGGCGATGAGGATCCCCAGGATAGGGGCCATGACCATGCCTCCGGCGGTGGTCCCCATAGTGGCAAGGGCCATAGCCTTCCCACGCATACGTACAAACCACTTGGTGACCAATATCGGGCCCGTGAACCCGCCCATCTCATGCAGCCCCAGCGCTCCTACCAGGGCGTAGAGGATCCAGAACTGCCAGATGTGCTGGATCTGGGTAAGTAGCAGCAGCCCCACGCCCGCAACCACCGCGCCAAACAGCATGACCGGCCGTGCGCCTAGACGGTCCAGCGCTATGCCCAACACAGGAGAAATGCCGGCGTAGGCAATGGTCTGGGCCGTGACGGCCCCGGTCAGTAGGGTCAGCGACCAGCCCATCTCCTTGGACATAGGCTCAAAGAACAGCGGAATGACAAAGCTGCCCACCCCGGAGGCAACAAACTCGGCCACGAACACCACAACCACAATGACCCAGCCGTAGTAAAACGGGACTCGCAGCATCCCAAAAATACGCACTGGTGCCGCGGCTGTTCCCCCTTCGGCTCCCGCCGCGCTTGAACCCCCTTCTCCCCCGGGTGTATTTGGCGTCTGCCTGCTGTTCAAGCCCTTTACCCTTTCAGCCGTTCATGGGGAGGTCGCCCCGTTAACCGGGTGGCCTCAGAGCCGCCGGCCCCCCGGAAGTGAAATAAGGTGGCGCAGGTCCCTGGACAAGTCATAAAGCGGCGGAGACCCTGCCCAGGAGATGGAGGGTGCGTTCCATGGAAGCCTGGCGGTCCGCTCCCGCCACCACCGGCGAGACGATTACTTCCGTCGCGCCTATGGCAAAGACATCACGGAGTTTCCTTTCAACGGCATCCTCGTCCCCGTGGAGCAGAACGGCGTCTATCATGCGGTCGTTCCAGGCCTTGGTTTCCTCCACTTCCGGGAAGCCCGCCTCCACCAGCATTTGGGTATAGAAGGGGTTGGCAGGGTAAGCGCCCATCTGCTCCCGCATTGCGGCCCTGGCCTCTTCCGGGTCATCATGGACGCATACCGGTGTATGGGCGATGAGGGGAGGCATCTCGCGCCCCTTTGCCCGCGCCCCTTCACCCAGGGCAGGCGCCGCAGTCGCCTTCAAGTACGGTGCGGGACAGACCCAGGTGATAGCCCCGTCTGCTTCCTCGCCGCAAAGTTGGAAGGAGCGCTTGCGCAGGGCCGAAGCCATCACCGGCACGTCAAAGGCAATGCCCGTAGAGGCATGGGCATGGTAGTAGCGGCCCTCAAAGTCTACCTGGCCCTTTTGAAGCAAGGCTTTCAGTATCTGGACATACTCCCGCAGGTGGCCAAGGGGGGCCTGAAAGTCCGTTCCAATCAGGCGCTCCATCCCTGCCCGGTGGCTTGGGCCAACACCCAGGCGAAAACGGCCTGGCGCCAGCTCGGCAATAGTCCTAACCTGCTGAGCGACGGCAACGGGATGGCGCGGCCAAAGGGGGATAATAGACGTCCCCATCATGATGCGCTGGGTCTGGACTGCGGCAGCAGCAAATACAGTAAGGCCGTCTCTTCCCGCTCCGCCGGTGGTCAGCCAGGCTGCCTGTATTCCGATGTCCTCAAGCCGCTGGATACGGCCTACAACGTCTCTGGCATCCTGGCCGCCAACTGCTACACCAATCCTTCTGATTCCTGCTGCCATAGCTTGCTCCTGTAGCTGCATTCCCTGGAGAACAGAACACGCGCAGACCTGGCCTGGATTACTGTACTCCTGTAAAGGCGTCAACAATAATGTTTGTCGCCCATTCCTGGCTAAGCCTGTGGGTATTCAGCATCAGGTGATAATCGTTGGGGTTGTCAACGCCGGCCTGGAAATACCGGCGGAAGAAAGCGACCCTGGCACGTTCATGCTCTCGGGCAATAGTCTCAGCTTCCTGAACGGAGACCTGCTCCCTATGCATCACTACCTGAACCCGGGATGCCAGAGTAGACACGAGACCAACGTGCAAGGTGCTGAGGCGGTCTTTTAAGATAAAGTTGCTGGCGCGGCTAATGATAACTACGTCACCCGCATCTGCCAGCCCCGTGATGACTCCCTTGATAGTTGCTATGTACCGCTCATCTTCTATCTGGTCTTCCCGGGTGATTGGCTCTGCTGCAGCCTGGGGATAGTCCTGGGCTAGGAGGATGCTTAACCCTGCCCCGTAATAGGCGTCCTGCGCCGACCCGGCCAAAGCCGAACGCTCCAGGAAGGAACTGACCAGTCGGGCGAGACGGCCTCCGCGTGTTGGGAGGCGCTGCTCCTTTCTGGTCACCGCCTCCAGGGTTGCCCCCAGGCGTTCGGCAACTTCGCTCAATATCCGCACATCTACGTAATCGTAGCCCAGCTTCTGGGCCACCAGGGCCCCAATTTCTCTGCCACCGCTCCCAATCTGGCCGTTGATAGTAATGACACCCATGAGACACCTCCCTTGGCCCAGCCAGGCCCGTCAGGTGATGCTGGACGGACTTTTGCAGCCCCATCCGAAAAGCGGGTATCGTGTGGGCGGCTATGAACCCACTTTCAATCGGCGATTGTTTCTGGATAGATCGGGATCCTTACACTATGATGGCGTGTCGCTAAACTACTTCATCTGGGATGTCACGGACGTCGGCCCAGAAGACTGCATAGCGGCCCCATTCTACTCCGTGGTGCGCAATGGTCAAGGCCTTGGTGTAAAATAGACTGTGCCAGATTGACACCTGCGCAGCCTGAGCATACAATCCCCTGCAAACCACCTGTGCGTCCTTTCTGTTTGGAACGGCTTTCCTGGAGGCTCGGCTGCCCTGCAGATGGCCGCATCCCTCTGGCCCCAGTTACGCGGATATGGTGCGTCCTAGACGCCCGCAGAACGTTTCTCTGATGGTACGGCCTGGGTACAGGTGGTAGGAGCCTTATACTTATGACCAGCGGTTGGACACGCAGGCCGGGGGACCGTGTTATTCGCACTCCCCGCCAGCAAGAGTTGCAACCCGTTTTTGTTCCTGCACCTCTTCGGCCCACCCAGAGGCGCAGGTTTGAATCACCCCTCATTCTGGTGTACGGGTTTGGCAGCCTCATCGCCATCGGTACCTTTCTCCTGTGGCTCCCCATCTTCAACACCACAGGCCACTTCGCCCCCTTTTTGACGGCCCTGTTTACCGCCACCTCCGCTGCCTGCGTCACGGGGTTGACTGTCGTCAATACCGGCGCCTTCTGGAACCAGGGGGGGCAGGCGGTGATCCTGGGGCTCATTCTCGTTGGCGGCCTGGGGTTTATGAGCACCGCCACTTTCCTACTGGTGATTGTGGCCCAACGGATGTCCTTGCCCAGCCAGCTCCTCGTGACCAGGGGGTTCTTGGATGCCAGCCAGTTTGGTGGCTTAGTCCGCCTAACCCTGCAAATAATAGCCTTGGCCTTTGTGATCCAGGCACTAGCCTTCGTAGTGCTCTTCTGGCGTATGGAGCCCATGTTCGGTTCTGTGGAAGGGGCCTGGCAAGCCCTCTTCCATGCTGTGTCTGCCTATAACAACGCAGGGTTTGATATTCAGCCGGAGGGTGCTTCCAGCCTATCTTTGTTTCGGGGAGACGTATTTCTCCTGGCGGGTATCGGCCTGGCAGCCGTGGCAGGAAGCCTCGGCTACACGTTCTTTGTTGATGTCCTCAAAGTACGACGGTTTAACCGGTTTAGCCTGGACAGCCGCTTGGTAATTGTGACTACCTTTCCCCTTCTGCTGATAGGAGGATTGGTGTTTTTTGCCTTTGAGTACAACAACCCCGGTACACTGGGCCAGGAAACAGTGTGGGTCAAAGGGGTAAACTCCCTTTTTCACTCCATCACTCCCCGCACCGTCGGCTTTAGTACGGTTGACATCGGCATGGCCAATCTTCATACGGTGGTTATTATCATGGCCCTTATGTTCATAGGCGGCTCATCTGGGTCTACGGCAGGGGGTATTAAGGTGAATACCTTTGCCGTAATCCTGGCAGCGGTTTGTGCATCGGTGCGCAACCGCCCATACGTGGAAGTATTCCGCCGGGAGATCCCAGCCCCTCAGGTACAGAGAGCCCTGGCAGTAGCCTTCCTCGCCATTGCTTTTGTGTCCATAATCTCATTCCTCCTGGTCATCACCGAGCCGTTCCCCTTTGACCGCATCCTCTTTGAAGTGGTTTCCGCTTTTGGTACGGTGGGCCTCTCTACTGGCATCACCCCTGATCTCTCTGTCATTGGCAAGACCCTGATAGTTATCACCATGTTTGTCGGCCGCATTGGTCCCCTGACTATCGCTCTAGCTCTGGGCCAGGGCCAGCGGCACGCCCTCTATCGTTACTCCCAGGAAAGGGTTAGAATAGGGTAGAGGCGCACTATGGCAAAACAAGCAGTAGTCATTGGCCTGGGCCGGTTTGGCATCAGCCTGGCCCAGGAGCTGTATCACCTTGGTTTTGATGTTCTTGGCATTGACAAGAGTGAGCAGGTGGTCAAAGACCTGGAGGGACAGCTCACCACAGTGGTCCAGGGCGATGCCACCAGCGAGTCCGTGCTCAGGGAGTTGGGCGTCGCAAACTATGATCTGGCTATCATCTCCATTGGCGCAGATATAGAAGCAAGCATCTTGAGCACCCTCTTGGCCAAGAACTTGGGCATCCCTCAGGTAGTGGCCCGTTCCAATAATCCATTGCACGCTCGCACCCTTGAACGCATCGGCGCCGATAAAGTCATTAACCCTGAGCAAGACGCCGGCGTCCGTTTGGCCCACGCCCTGTTCAACCCTGATGTCCAGGACTACCTTTCGGTCACCTCAAGCTTTGGCATTAGCAGGTTCCGCCCCCCAGAGCGCCTCATTGGCATGACCCTGGAAGAGGCTGGCCTCGGTGGTACGCGCGACCGGTACGGCATCACCGTCCTGGCAATTCGCAGGGGCCGGGAACCTATCCTGTTGCCAGCTAAGGATGAGCTCATCGCCAAAGGAGATATGCTCTTTGTGGCTGGCCGGGACGACCTCCTTGATAAGGTCCGACGGGGCGAGCCGCCCCCTTCCCGCTCCTCGGCTTCACGGGAAGGCGCTGTCTCTCGCCTAGGGTAGGGCGTTGTCTCTTCCTAAGTCCCTACCTTATCGCGTAGAGAGGTATGTCCCCCATTCACCTTTACGGAACCCTCAAGCATTTCAGAGGCTCTAGCCCCTGATAGCATTGAAACTCCTACGGTGTGTAACCTATAATCCACCTGGCGCCCGACTATCAGGTACCTTCTCAGAACAAGCGAAATCTATGCCCTGGAAGAAAGTTTTAGTCCCTCTTCACGGCGACGACACCGACGCAAACGCCACACGCATGGCTTGCAACCTTGCCCGCGAGAGCAAAGGAAAGGTGTATCTCGTGTACGTGATTGAAGTGCCTCATCACCTGCCTCTGGACTCCAACGTCTCCACAGAAAGTAGCAAAGGCGAAGAGATATTGCGACGCATGGAGAACCTGGTCAAAGAGTGCAAGGCCGCAGTGGAAACGGCCTTGTTGCAGGCCCGGGATTCCGGCCCGGCTATTGTGCAAGAGGCGGTGGAGCGCCAGGCAGATGTTATTCTTATAGGCGTACCCTACCAGACCCAGTACGGCAGTTTCACCTTAGGCAGGACTGCCCCCTATGTGCTGCAGTATGCCCCATGTCCTGTTATGGTGTGGCGCATGGAGCAGCCCGCATTGGCAAAAGCCGGCGGAGAGCAAACAGCGGGTAAAGAGGCATGAAGGTAGTGGTCATGGGGTCGGGCCGTATTGGGGCCATCATTGTGCGGGAGCTAGTCCAGCAAGGCCACGACGTCACCGTGATGGATACCAGCATGGAGAACCTGCGCCGCATATCACCTACCCTGGGTGCTAAGACCTATCTGGGAGACGGCGCCTTGGAGGACGACCTGCGTCGCGCCGGCATAGAGCAGGCCCAGGCCTTCCTGGCTGTAGGCCAGGGAGATGCCCGCAATGCCTTTGCTGCCCAGAAAGTGCGGTTCCTCTTTAAAGTCCCCAAAGTGGTGTGCCTCCTGTATGACCCCCTCCGCCAGCAGATGTATCTGGACATCGGCCTCTCCGTGGTCAGCCCCAGCAAGGTCATCTCCTCCATGGTCCTGGAGGCCATGGGGTCTTAAGGCTGCTTGCAGTAGAGCGAGGAGGGGTTATGTACATCATCATCGTAGGGTGCGGGAAAGTGGGCTACTACCTGCTCAAGGCCCTCACCAATGCCGAGCACGAGGTCCTTGCCATAGAGCAAGACCCTCTCCGCCATGCCAAAGTTGTGGAAGAGCTGGGCAGTGTCGCCCTGAGCGGCGATGGCTCCGAGGTGGCCGTTCTAGCCGAAGCCGGGGCTAACCGCGCCGATGTCCTTATCGCCGTCACCGGACACGACGAGGACAACCTGGTAGCCTGCCAGGTTGCCAAACACCGTTTCAACGTCAAAAAGACTATCGCCCTGGTGAACGACCCCTCTGATGAACCGCTGTTCAAGTCCCTCGGCGTAGACGTGGTGGTCAGCCATACCAACACCATTCTGGCTCATGTGGAGGGGGAACTCTCGGAACAGTCCTTAGTCCACATGATGCCCCTGCCCCGGACCAAACTGCGGTTGGTGGGTATACACGTGCCCCCTGATGCTGAAGTGGTGGGCAAGCCCCTGCACGAGCTGGTCTTGCCCACCAACACCCTCATCTCCCTGGTGGTCAACCGCAGGGGCCAGGCCCATATCCCCGCACCAGGCCAACTCATTGAGTCTTTTGATGAGATTATCATCGCCTCTCCTCCTGAAGCCGATGCGGAGTTGGAAGCGCTCTTCACCAGGGTACGGCAATGATGGCCCAGCGCGTCGCATGTTTGGGCCCCGAGGGCACCTATGGGGAAGAGGCTGCCCGCACCTATGCGCCGGCAGCCCTTCTTGTTCTCTGTGACTCCCACGACGACGTAGCCGCCGCAGTCCTGGACGGTAGGGCCGGCGAAGGCGTCGTTGCCATAGAGAACAGCCTGGAGGGTTCCGTCAACGATACCCTTGACCTTCTGGTGCGGGGCACTCCCCTGCGCATCAAAGACGAGGTGCTCTTGCCCATCCGCCACTGCCTGCTAGCCCCTCGTGTAACTGCCAACACCGAAGTGAAGGTGGTCCTGTCCCATCCTCAGGCCCTGGGCCAGTGCCGCGCCTACTTGGCTCAACACTTCCCCACCGCCCAGCGCAGGCAGGCTGCCAGTACCGCCGCCGCCGCCCGCAGCCTCGCCGCCGAGCCGCCTGGCACTGCCGCCATTGCTTCCGCCTATGCCGGCGAGCGGTATGGCCTTCAGGTCCTTGACAGAGATATCCAGGACAACACGAACAATGTCACCCGCTTCGTAGTACTAACCCACGCCGACAGCCGTCCTACCGGCAACGACAGGACTTCCCTTTGCTTTATCTTCAGCGATGACCAGCCCGGCTTGCTGCATTCTGCTCTGGGAGAGTTCGCCAGCCGGAGCATTAACCTGCTGAAGGTGGAGTCCCGGCCCACCAAGGAGAGTCTGGGCCGGTATGTCTTCCTCCTGGACCTGGCCGGCCACCGCCAGGACCCCCTTATCAGCGATGCACTGGCGGCCCTGGAGCGCCAGGTAGCGGTGCTGCGGGTCTTTGGGTCATACCCCAGATACAAGGGGCAATGATGCCTGCCCCCAGGGACTGCGCCGTTGTAGTGGCCTTCCGGTGTCATGAATTGCTGCCGCTGCGTTGATCCAGCAGCTCCCTCACTCGGCTCACCACCAGAGGCAGAAGCTCCCCTGTTGGCCCGCGCAGTGCCATGTCCACCATCTCGCTGATAGGCGTAGGATAGGGATTGACCTCAATGACCTGTGCACCCCGTCGCATCGCGTGCAGGGGGAAACCGGCCGCAGGGTACACCGTCCCCGAAGTGCCCAGCACCAGCATGGCGTCGCACCGGTTGGCCTGCTTAACACACATGGCCAGGGAGTCCGGCGGTATAGGTTCCCCAAACATCACGCCGTCGCCCTTGATGACCCCCCCGCACTGGGGGCAGCGCGGGGGTAGATAATGGGGGTCAATCTCAAACTCCTCCCGCGGGATACGGTGGTTGCACCCCATGCACCGCAGGAGATGGCGGTTGCCGTGGATCTCCGTGATGTTTTTGGTACCCGCGGCGCGGTGGAGGTTGTCCACGTTCTGGGTAATAACCCACTGCAGCTTGCCCATACGCTCAAGGTCCACCAGGGCGTAGTGGCCGGCATTGGGCTTGGCGTTCTGCATGGAGTTGCGGAACTGGGCCTGGTCAGGCGATTCCGGGGCCTCTCTGTCGCGCTCAAGGGTGCGTTCCCACCAGCCCTTGGGGTCGGCGGCGAAGTTCTGGAACCGGCGGGGGTCCGGCTCACCGATGCGTGTCCACAGCCCGCCAGGCCCCCGGTAAGTGGGAATGCCGCTCTCGGCGCTCATCCCGGCGCCCCCCAGGGCCACCAGGTGCTTGGACTCCGCAACGATCCGGCTGGCCCGTTCCAGGGCCTCCTGCATCTTAGGGGTCAGTTCCATCGGATACCTCCGCCACGTAATCGGGGGTATGATAGCATAAGCACCTGATGGCGGAGATAGGCCAACAGCACCCGTCTGCCTGGTAATCTTGTACCATGCACATAGGCAGGCAAGCTGATTTGCGCTGCACCGGTAGAGGGATGCCATGACCACCGAGCTGAAACGCTACCTCAGCATCCCTATCTAAAGGAGCCGCCCCGATGGCCCTCACCTACGTGCTCCTGAAGAAAGAACTGCTGGAGCACCTGAAGACCTACCGCCTCCTCATCGTGGTGGGAGTCCTGCTGGTCTTTGGCCTCGCTTCTCCACTCCTGCTGGCTTATCTGCCAGACCTCCTGCGCCTCAGCGGCGAGGACATAAGCATCCCTCTCCCTCAGTTCGCTGCCGTGGACGCCCTGAAGAGCTATCTGGACTCCCTGGGCCAGGTGGGCCTGCTCACTGCCATTCTGGTCAGCATGGGGGCCATCGCCCAGGAGCGGGAGCGTGGCACGGCGGCCCTGGTGCTGTCAAAACCCGTGGGCATCGCTCCCTTTGTCCTGGCCAAGTTTTTGGGTCTCGCCGCCATCCTTACCCTTGGCCTGGCCGCCGGCGCCGCCGGCTGCTACGTGTACACCCTTGTCTTGTTCGGACCCGCCAGTCTCGTCCCCTTTGCCCTGGCAAGCCTCCTGGCCTGGCTCTACCTCATGGTCGTCCTGGCAATCACAATCCTCCTCAGCGCCACATTCCGCAGCCAGGTCGCCGCTGGAGTGCTCGCTTTGGCCCTGGTCATTAGCTTTGCTACCTTTTCGGCATTTTCCCTCTTTGAGCCGTTCCTGCCTGCCTCCCTCATGCACTGGGCTAACGCCCTGGTCCTTGGCCAGGACGAGTCCCGGTGGACCGCTGTAGCCGTGAGCGTGGCTCTTCTCAGCATTGTCCTGGTAGGCGCCTGGCAGAGCCTTCAGCGGCGAGAAGTATAGTGTTCAGCCTTTAGCGATGGCCAAGGAGATGTTTGCAATGTCATTGCTCCAAACGTACACTTTGTCTGGCAAGTGTGCAGAGGGCTGCGCTCTCGCCGGGGGGTTGTGATGCCTGCCCTTGTATCTTGGGAAGCCACGTGAACAGCACTGCCTTCGCAGGGGGGCTGCTGGGGGGTACCCCCCAGCAGCCC